>QKAV01000064.1 GCA_003247185.1 Crocinitomicaceae bacterium | reverse complement strand
ATGGCAATCACTGCATCCTGATTTCTGTAGGACAAACCGAACCACATCCATTCTTTGTATTCCATTTCAATTGTTCCGTCAAATGACAGCGGAGCAGGACTCATATACTTAAACAGAACAGAAGGCTGGATGGTCCACTCATTCGTAAGTTTGAATTTGTACCCTGCCGTTGCCTGAAAGTGCATTTGTTCATCAAAATTTGCAGTTCCAGAACCAAAAGTAACCATATCACGTGTTAGCTGGTCAGCTGAAATTCCTACAAAGTAGTTTGAACTATAGTAGTACATTCCAATCCCCAGATCCATATTGTTTTTGCTGCTTTGATTTGCGATAAAGGAATTATAAGTATCATCATTCATTGCCACGCCATTGTATCCTGTCATTTGGGTCAGAACGGTTGCGCGCTCTTGAAGAAACTGGTTATTCGATATTCCTGCCTTCACTCCCATTGAGATATTGGAAGTTCTTGAAACAGGTAAGTGGATCGCATAAATTCCGGCAAAGGAAATTTTTCTGAAGGCACCATATTCATCCAGATATACCTGTCCTCCAACACCATGTTTTAGTTTTCCTACTCCAACCTGAGGGTTTCTTACCGGCCCCTGGCTGGTTCTCAAAGATGGATTGTAACGTTGTTTGGTACCTCCTATCTTAGCCGACACATAAGCATAAGCTGTACGGGGAGAGTAGTCAAATCCGGACCATTGGTATCTTCCTCCTAAAGTGATATCGGTAAAGTCATAAGCTCCAACCGCCCCCGGATTCACCATTACAGTATTTCGCTGATACTGACTGTATTGAGGCAATTGCTGAGCAAACGAAATAAATGTCGTTGAGCAAAAAAGAACCGTAACTCCAAGTAGTCTGATCATAAGTTAGTTCATTAAAGAGAGAGCAATTTACAAAAAGTCTTTCAGCCTATAGACGAATCGCAAAGGAAAATGGTTGATTTTACTTCATGCAATCACACGGCGAATCGAATTCGACTTTTACGTTAGCCAGCCGTTCGGTCCAGATTTTCTGAAATTCCGGACTGAAGCGGATCCCGGAAAGATCAATGTATTTCAAGCTTTTCAGGTTACTCAGTTCTTCCGGAAGCGTCGTTATCGGGTTGTCATACAAATACAATCGTTCAAGATCGTCCAGCCCCTCTATACACGCCGGCACATTACCAATGGTGTTCAATCCCAAGTTGATCCAACGAAGTGAAGTCATCCGACAGAATTGAATGGGAAAGATATCCAGCTTGTTTCGTTCAAGATCAATCTTCTCCAATTTCTTCAGACTGGAGATCGAGTCAGGTAATTCGGACAAATTGTTTTTTGAAAAGTCCACACTACGAAGGTTTTTATACCGATTCATCTTCCTGAAACTGATTGCCTCGATGGTATCCGGATCATGTACCAGACTTCTCAACTCTTCCCATTCATAAACGACAGGGCTGTCCTGAGCATAGGATCCAATGCTAAGCATTAAGCAGATTGCGCACAGTAGTTTCATCATTTTTCAATTGGGTTTGTAATGCATCCAGATCGCCGAATTTTAATTCTTCCCGTACCCTATGCAAGAGTTGTACCGTTAAGTATTTCCCATAAAGATCGCCCTCAAAATCAAGAATATGAACCTCCAATGAACGGTTTTCCGTATCGCTTTCAATCGTAGGTCTTGTTCCGATGTTCATCATTCCGGTTTTATAGGAATCGTCGTCCATCTGGATCCGAACAGCATATACCCCATCCGCAGGAACGAGTTTAATGTCATTTTCCAGGTCCAGATTTGCCGTAGGGAACCCTAAATCTCTTCCGATTTTGTTCCCCTGAATCACTTTGCCTGTCATTTGAAACGGTTCTCCCAAATACATATTCGCAAGTGCCACATCACCTTCTTTTAGTGCATTTCTGATCTTTGTGGAACTGACATTTACATCATCTATTTCCTTCGCTGCAATTTCGATCACCTCAAAGCCGTAAGTATCGCAAACATCCCTCAGAAAGTCGATCCCTCCTTCTCTATTTCTTCCAAACTGATGATCATAACCGATAACCAGCTTTCTGACATGGAGTTTATTCACTAAAAAATCCCGTACAAATTCAATTGCTGTTAAACGCGAAAATTCAGGTGTAAATGGATGAATAATTGCATTTTGCAGGCCACATCTTCTGAGTTTATCCATTTTCTCTGCCTGGGTCTGAATTAATTTCAAACCATGACTATCCGGATAAAGCACCATTCTCGGATGCGGATAAAAACTAAACAGTACCGACTCTCCGTCAACAGACTCTGCTTCCTCATTTAACTGATTAATGATCTTTTGATGTCCCAAATGGACCCCATCAAAGGTTCCGATCGTCAGAACGGGGTTTGGAATCGTTTCCAATCTGTCAAAATCCTGAAATATGCGCATGCAGTGTATTGTTCTTCAAATTTAGGAATACTGAATGATATTTAAGTACTGAAGTTACTTTGAAGAAGAAGTATACCTTATTTCTTTGTTGAATACCATAAAAACGGTATTTTTGTGGTAGATTTTCGTGCTATTTAAAATTAATCTAAATAAATAGTTTAACCGAAGATAAACGTATTACAATGATAACAGTCACAGAATCAGCAAAAAGCCAGGCAATCCGTCTTATGGATGAGGAAGGAAAAGCAGGTTATTTCATTCGTGTAGGTGTTAAGGGAGGCGGATGCTCAGGATTGATGTATCAACTGACATTTGACAATGAAATGCACGAGGAAGACAAGGCTTTCGAAGACAACGGAGTTAAAGTAGTAGTCGACAAAAAGAGTTTCCTCTATCTGATTGGAACTACTTTAGATTACTCCGGCGGATTGAATGGAAAGGGATTTGTGTTCGTTAATCCGAATGCAGACAGAACGTGTGGGTGTGGTGAATCTTTTTCGATCTGATCATGGCAAATTATACAGAAAACGAATTAGCAAAAGACCTCGAAAACCAGGAGTATAAGTTTGGTTTCACGACCAATATTGAATCTGATAAAGCTCCCAAAGGCCTGAATGAGGATATCATTCGTTTCATTTCCGCTAAGAAGAATGAACCGGAATGGCTACTTGAATTCCGTTTAAATGCGTTCCGCATCTGGAAGGAAATGACAGAACCGGAATGGGCACATGTTCAGTATGAAAAGCCGGATTTTCAGGATATCACTTATTATGCCGCACCAAAGCAGACCAAGAAATATGAGTCATGGGATGATGTGGATCCGGAAATGAAAGAAACCATGACTAAGTTGGGAATTTCACTGGAGGAACAAAAACGATTGACCGGTGTGGCAGTTGATTTCGTAATGGACTCCGTTTCAGTCGCTACTTCATTTAAAGCGAAACTGAAGGAACTGGGAATTGTTTTCTGTTCGTTCTCTGAAGCTGTTCAGGAATACCCGGATCTGGTTCGCGAACACATGGGAACTGTAGTTCCTACAACGGATAATTTCTATGCAGCGCTTAATTCGGCAGTTTTTACTGACGGTTCATTTTGCTACATTCCGAAAGGGGTGAAATGTCCTATGGAGCTTTCGACTTATTTCAGAATTAACGAAGCCGGAACTGGTCAATTTGAACGCACACTGGTTATCGCTGACGAGGGAGCTTATGTTTCTTACCTCGAAGGCTGTACGGCTCCGCAACGCGATGAAAATCAATTACACGCAGCAGTAGTCGAACTGATCGCAAAAGACAATGCAGAGATCAAATATTCGACGGTACAAAACTGGTTTCCAGGAGATAAAGAAGGAAAAGGAGGTGTATTCAACTTTGTTACAAAACGTGGTATCTGCGGTACAAACTCAAAAATATCCTGGACACAGGTAGAAACAGGAAGTGCCGTTACCTGGAAATATCCTTCCTGTATCTTAAAAGGAGATAACTCGGTTGGCGAATTTTATTCCGTAGCCGTAACAAATAACTTCCAACAGGCGGATACCGGGACAAAAATGATCCATCTCGGAAAAAACACAAAAAGTACGATTATTTCGAAAGGAATTTCTGCCGGAAAATCTCAGAACTCGTACAGAGGTCTCGTTCAGATTCATAAAAACGCAGATAATGCCCGAAATTTTTCTCAGTGCGATTCTCTTCTTATGACCGATACATGCGGAGCACATACCTTCCCTTATATTGAGTGTAAGAACCCAACTGCGAAAATCGAACACGAGGCCACAACTTCAAAAATCGGTGAAGATCAGATCTTCTACTGCCTTCAAAGAGGGATCAGTGAGGAAAAAGCGATCAGCCTGATCGTTAACGGTTACTGTAAAGAGGTATTAAATCAGCTTCCGATGGAATTCGCAGTTGAAGCTCAGAAATTACTAACAATCAGCCTTGAAGGGTCTGTAGGATAAAGCATATTATACAATGATCAAAATAGAAAATTTACACGCAAACATTGACGGGAAAGAAATCCTGAAAGGATTAAACCTTGAGGTAAATGCCGGAGAAGTACACGCGATTATGGGTCCTAATGGTGCAGGAAAATCAACTTTAGCTTCCATTCTTGCCGGTAAGGAAGACTATGAGGTTACTGCAGGTTCGGTTACTTTTGAGGGTAAAAATCTGCTGGAATTAGAAACAGATGAACGCGCGAAAGAGGGATTATTCCTGGCTTTCCAGTATCCTGTAGAAATTCCGGGAGTTTCAAATATCAATTTTCTACGTACTGCGTTAAATGAAAAACGCGAATACCATGGTCAGGAACCTATTTCTGCCAAAGAATTTATGGAAATGGTTCGTGAAAAGTCCAAACTGGTGGAGCTTGATCCGAAATTAGCTTCCAGAAGTGTCAATGAAGGATTTTCGGGCGGTGAAAAGAAACGAAATGAGATCTTCCAAATGGCGATGCTTGAGCCGAAACTTTCCATTCTTGACGAAACGGATTCCGGATTGGACATTGATGCGTTGCGCATTGTTGCCGGTGGAGTAAATGCTCTGAAATCAAAAGATAACGCTACAATTGTGATTACGCATTACCAGCGTCTGCTGGATTATATCGTTCCTGATTTTGTTCATGTATTGTTTGATGGAAAAATTGTGAAATCCGGTCCAAAAGAGCTTGCGTTGGAATTGGAAGAAAAAGGTTACGATTGGATCAAAGCTGAATTTGCATAAGGCAGAAATATGAGTTTTACGAAGAATTTATCGATAAGTCCATTTGTCTCTGCAGAGCTGGCAGAAAAAGCCAAGTCTGCACTGGAAGCCACTCCATGGCCTACCACACGAATGGAACATTGGAAATATACGCGCGTTGCGAAATTGCAGAAGTTGAATTTTGCAGATCATACGGGCACTCTCGCAAATAAAGAACAGTATATAATCGATCCTGATTATCCGACTGTGTTTTTTGTGAACGGACATTTTATCGCTTCCGAATCAGACCTGAATACCTTGGATAATGCTATTTCCGTTAAAGTTCTGAGTGAGGAAAAAATAAAAATTGACCAATCTTCTCTTACAATAGATGATGAATTGTTTAACGCACTGAATACGGCCTATCTTACAGATGGTATTGAGGTCAATGTTTCGAAAAAATCAACAGGAGGAAAATTACAAATCATCCATGTTTTATCAGGAGACACGGCAATTTCAAACTTCAAAACGATCATTAACATAGAAGACTTTGCCGAATTTGATGTTATTCAGGGATTCTTCAGTGAGCAGGGAGCTGTTAATTGCTTTGCGAATGTTTCAACTGAGATTAAAGCAGGTATAAACAGTACTGTTACCATCAACAAATTTCAATATGAGGATGAAGCTTGTTTCCATATCAACACGGAAGTGGTGGAACAGGAAAAGGATTCTCATTTTACAATCAATACAATCACGCTCAACGGAGGACTTGTCAGAAATAATCTGAAAATTGACGTGAACGGTGAGAATGCCACTACTAATTTATACGGCGCTTATGTGCTGAAGGGAAAGCAACACGTGGACAATCATACCGTTGTGGATCACAAAGTCGCAAATTGCTATTCCAATGAATTGTATAAAGGCGTAATGGACGAAAATTCCACTGCTGTGTTTAACGGAAAGGTATTTGTACGTCCTGATGCGCAAAAAATCAACGCATTTCAGTCAAATGGAAATGTACTGCTTTCCGGAGACGCAACAATTAATTCAAAGCCGGAATTAGAAATCTATGCGGATGACGTAAAATGCTCACATGGCTCTACCACAGGTCAGCTGGATGACGATGCTATTTTCTACCTGGAAGCCCGTGGAATTTCAAAGCCAAAAGCAATGGCGTTACTCGTAAGTGCTTTTGTCGGTGAAGCGTTCGATAAAATTGAGAATGAGCATGTTCAGGGGTTCATTCATCAGAAACTGCATGAACGATTCAACTGGCAATTCTGATTAATCCATCAATTGCTGATTAATATCCTTAATTCTGATTGCGATTTCGCTGATCAGATGGGCTTTTTGCGCATCTTTCGGTTCTGTCGATTCCAGGTAATTTTTCAAATGAAGTTGTGATTCAAGAATATCTTCCTCGATAAACGGTCCTTCCAGATTTTCTATAATGGTAAGGCATTCCAGTGCTTCCATGAAATCTCCCTTTACCGCTATTTCTACAAATTCCGCCACATAATCGCTGAAATCCACTTTCATATTCCAGACAGCCGTTAACATTTCATTCCGAATCGGCAGGAAAAAATCATCTCCGATCACATCCATCAGCTCCACACGTGCAGAAGAATCTTTCAGACTGCAGATCAATTCAATCAGATCTGCTCTGTTTTTATCACTTAAAGGCTCCATCAATCTCTTAGCGAGTGGTTTTATAGCTTTCGCATTTCCGTGTGCCTCCAATGATTTCAAAGCATGCGCCACCAATTTATCATCACTTGCTCTTAGATCCACCAGGATCTGATCTAACTTTTTATCTTGCTCTTTCTTCGTCATTGTGTCATTTTCTTCTGTAAAATTAGTGGTATTCATTCTATATTTACTACGAAATGAGAATTCTCGCATCATTCTGTCTTTTAATCGTATTATTTTCCTGTAAAACGGAGGAAGTTTCCACGTCTACTCCGAAGGAAATTCATCTTGCTTCCACTTTTCTGCAAGAAGAGGATTCGACGCTTTTTCGACATTGGTCGGAGCGAAATCATATTCGTGTTGTCGTACATTACATGTCTTCGGATTCATTAATCCATCTGCTGAAGACAAAAGCATATAATTCAGGATTAGATCTTATCATTTGTAACAACCTGTATGATATCCTTCGCCTGAACAAAGCAGAAGTCCTGCAGCCCTATATCTCAGAAACCGGAACTCCGTTTGATTCAAAGCAATACAATTATTTTGCACTAGGTATTAATCCCTATATTTTTTCAAGTTCTTCCGACTCTGTTCCTCTTCCCAAAACGTACGATGAGCTACAAAAAAACAAGTTCAAATGTGAACTTGACCGGAAAAATGAAGTTCCCATGTTATCTGCTTTATTATCCAGACTTGGACGTCAGAAGGCCTATAACTGGATCAAAACCTACAATGAGAACAAGGATGAGGTAGCCGGTAGTTTCTCTTTAAAATATTACAGTGACCTGAAAAAGAAAGAGCAATTCATTTTTCCAGGCCAACGTGTTAGTGGCACCATGTACAACTTAATTGCCGCGGGAATTGTACGACAATCTTCCAATTACACCAGTGCGCATTCTCTGATCTCCTACTATTCGGCCCCCAACAATAACAGCTATTTCTGTAAGAAAATCAATGTGATTGATCTTTCTAATCCGGAAGATATCCGACTGTACAGGGAGAATCAGGAGAAACTTCTTCAGTATTATTCCATGATCGACCGAATGCTGAACAAGCTAAAATAAGCTCGCTATTTTCTTGGTTTATAACATGATAATCATAATATTTGTTTATCTAACTTCTAGCTATGCACAAAAAAAGGACATGGTTTACTCGTTTACTGACGTCTGAACGAATTAGTCTCACGAGTCCCCACTACTTCAAAAATCTAAAAACATATTTATTGGTATTCTCACTTCTGGTGGTCGGATCAATCGCGATGATACTTTCCTTTTTAGGGGCAAATATTACAACGCTTTTCATTGCTTTGACCTGTATTGTGCTGGCCTATTTTTCCATACGTTATTTTTCAAAAAATATTCAGGCATCTCTGATTAAGGGAGGAACATTGATCTTCACGGATCTCAACCACAGAAGTTATGTGACTTCCGTGCGCAGCATAAAAGCTGTTCGTTGTTTCCATTTGGGCTCCATTCAGTTAACGCGATTGAAATATCAATTAGATGGAGTTACGCGAAAAGCGATTATCGTGAACAATGACAATTTCATCCCGTTCAATACCGATAAGTTTCTATTAAAAGCCCGAGATCTGTATAAAAAACAAAAGGCAAATCTATAAGCCGGGTTCTGTATACTGACAAAACTGTCAGCATGTCTATCATTTATCTGGAACTGATGTCACCATCAGCCTCAATCGACCTACCCTCCCGGATCGGACGAGCCGCCCTCAATCCCGGGTATACATGGTCTTTCAGCCCGTAAGGTTTACCTTGCTGCTAATGTCACCACCAGCACGGTGAGCTCTTACCTCACCTTTTCACCTTTTCCCCGAAAATGCTTGCGCACATCAGGGTAGTTTTCCTTTCTGTGGCACTATCTGTTACCGTTCCCGAAGATCGGTACCGGCACCTTCCTGTTAGGAAGTACGGAGCCCTGCGCTGCCCGGACTTTCCTCCGTTCGTCAAATGGCGAACAGCGATAGACCGATTTGCCTTTCAATACAAAGTTAGGGAATTACTTCTTGATAAACGTCCGGCTTTCAATGCCATTATCTGTTTTTAGTATAATCAGGTAATTTGAAGCGGGAAGATCTGCGATCCCGATACCATTAGTATATTCACCGCTTTTCACGATACTTCCATTGCTATCATAAATAAAATACGCTGTCGACGTATTGACTCCATCAATGAACAGGTTATCTGAAGCAGGGACAGGATACACAACAACTTCCGGATTATTTTCCACAGATGCTACTGCTGCAAGGCTTCTGTAATAATCTCTAAATTCTATTCCGGATACAACCTCCGAACCGGCAACATCTCGTGTGTTTACTCTCAAAATCGCATCCTTCTCTCCATTCGTCCACCACTCATATACGTAACTGGTAGGCATTGGTATTCCGACCCATGAATTAAATCCCATAAAATCAACCAATACCGAATCTTCTTCAACTATTGTGTGTTTTATACGGATCGCGTTGAACGTACCATAAGGCGTTGTAATTGAACCCCATCCATCGACTTGGCTTGAGCGCGTTCTTTTTTGCAACCAACCACCATTATAAATCGGATTAAAATCAACATTTACTACTCCTCTTCCGGTGTATGAATTACCAAAATTTAAGGGGAAATCATAATATTTTTCAATCGTATCCGCCTTAAATGGCACCTCATTTCCTTCAATGGTCAAAGTGTATCCAACCATAGACAAAGAATCGCCTGACAAGCGATAATATGATGTTGGATTCTCAATACTAATCGGCAAGAAACTGGTCAACTGACTAATAGGCAGATTCGTAGATGGCAAGAAGTAACTTGCGTGATAATCTGCAGGTGCAAATGCACCGTAGGTAACATTTACGAGAAAAGATGCTCCAGACATCCCACTGTAGTCAACGACATTCTGACTGTTCACGGAAAGGTAGCTATAATCCCAGTTTTGATTGGCTCCCGTTGTCGTTATGTCTATCGTAGGATCCGTTGCAGAACTCATTCTTACAGTGTCTCCGCTTACGGCAAAATCAGAAGAAGTGACAGTTATTTGTGAGAAAGAAGCGGATGAAATAAGTAGTAGTAATGCAGGTAAAAGTTTATTCATGATAACTTGTTTGGGTAAATTTAATAAAGCTAATCTATTTCCAGTCCAAATGAAGTCTCAAATTGAAATGGGTAAGCAGTTGATGAACCGGCTGTACCTAAATCAATTGACATGATAATATTAACTTTATATACTTCGTGTCCGGTAGAATTTTTCCCGAAATAGCTGATATCCGTAAGAGCAATTTGCGCTGAATTATTAGGTACTAGATCCGAACGATATTCCACTCCGTTTTTCATCAGACTTACTACCAATTTATAATCTTGCTTATAACTCGTTGAAAGCAATGATTGCAGTACAGAAAAATCTCCCGCATTTTTACCCGGAGAACTGCCGTTTACAAGCATGTATTTATTCTGTACAAACCCATTTGTATAGGTGATCTTACAATGCAACTCCCTGTTATTCCCCGTAGTTCCGATGCTTTGATTGAAATAGGTTCCATTACCTGCAAAATTATCATCAAGGTACCAAAGCACTTCACTTACATCACCAATAAGTGGTGTAACCGTAGCTGACAAATTACCCGCCTGCGTATTGATCAGTACATTCGATTCTGCATGTACGGCATAATCTATTATAAGTTGATTGCAAAGTGTATCTTTTGTTTGATCATTATATGTTATCAACGCACACGCCTGGTATTTCCCCGGTTCTGTAATCAACAATTCTTCAGACCCCGTATTCACTCCATCAATAATCCATACCAGACTTTGGACATACGAAAGATTCAGAAAATCAGTTCCGTGAATCTCGAAGAGCGTCAAATCCTTTTGAGCCAATACCGGAGAAATTGAACTCATTACATCCTGAAGAAGGACTTCATTGTAATCCAAATTACCATCATAGATACCGATACTGACAGATGAATTTCCCGTGCCGATGGTTCCCGAATATAAATTCACTCCGTTAACAATTGAAGTGTATGTATTCATGTAAGCCCCATCATCGCCTGCAACATACTCCACGTCCTCTCCGTTAAAATTTCCGGTTAATGTAAAAACCGGATCATTCGATTCCTGAATATCTATTTTTTCCTTTTTACAGGAAACAATAATTAACCCTAAAACGATTATTCCTATTTTACCAATCGTTCTCATCTCTTCTGCCAACTAATATTTTTTCTTAGGTAAATTTGCGCATCAACTGCAAATCTACGTGAATTACCCTGAACGTACGTTTCATCAATTCTTTTTAACACCTGAACTCCTGCATTTACACCCAACTCCAGGTCCGGTTTAAGATGATAAGCATAACTCAACGTCGGTTTTAGCCCAAAACGTTTTAATCCTCCCGTAAATGAATACACTTGCTTGTCCTGCATCGGTTCGTCACCCAAAGTCTCTACATCTCCCTTAGAGTTTATCACAACTCTGGAACTCATTAAATAGGATGGTCTCAGTCCGACTTTGAATTCACTTCTATTACTTTGGTATCCTGCTTCTATTAAACCTTCCAATTCAAAGAGCTGGCGATAATTAAAGTTATAGGTGTACACGGAAGATCCGAAACCATATACCTTGGCTGTTCTGGTTAAATAGAGGTCGCTGTGATTGGAAATCATCATATTGACTCCTGAATTAAATACGAAATTCCCTCTTCGCAAAGCGTATCCTGCTCCGATACCATAAGAACCACTTATATTTCCGGATGGAGTTATAAGCGACTGCGAAGCACCGACCACGCTTTGGAAATAAAATGCATGACCAGTGCTTGGCATTATCGCTTTTTCCTGGAGAGATAGTAGGGTTTTCTGTGTATCTGAGTTTGAATTAATATCATTTGTAGGTAATTCATCAACCGGACCAGATTCTTCAGATCCTTCCTCACTTGCATTAAGATCCAATGGTTGTGAAAAGCGGCTATCCGGTTCCGATGAATAATAAACAGGCATTTGGTAAGGCTGAATATCAGATAAATACACACTAAATGAAGGCACAAATGGGACTGATGTCATCTGTTCCCCTTCTTCGGGTTCTACTGGCATTTGCTGAGAAGTTTCATCACTCTCTTTCTCCTGAGCCTGAGTAGCATCTGCATTATTTTGATTGGAGGTCATGGAAACGGCAGGCGCTTCAGAATCCGGTGTACGCCAGAAAGCTGTAGATAACACGATAGCAAAGATGAGGGATGTTATGATCCACAAGAAGTCCTTACCTGATTTTTCAGCAGGTAATAACGCTTCCATTTCAGTCCAGTATGCTTCTTTATACTCAACTGGCTGACCTTCTTTGGCAGTGCTTCGGAATAATTCATCTATTTCGTTGTCCGTCCAACTCATATCACCATTCGTTGTTTATGGTTTTCAAGGGCTTCCAGCTTCTCTCGTAGCATTTTTCGCGCTGTGGACAGATGCCACTTAGAAGTTCCCTCCGAAATATCCAGTTGATCTCCTATTTCTTTGTGAGAAAAACCTTCTATGACATATAGTTTAAACACGTATGCCGTAGCTTCGGGCAGGGCCTCCAGTAACTTCATGATGGTATCATATCCCAGATTACTTTCGCCTTCATTTTTTGTTCCTGTTGCGTGATAATCCAATTCTCTTTCGTTATCACTTTTAGCGATATGATCAGTATACCGCTTATTTTTCCGATACTCGTCAATCAATGAATTGACCATTATCCGTCTTGCCCAGGCACCGAAATTGAATTCTCCATCCATTTGTTTCAGTCCTGCCAATATTTTAAGAAATCCTTGATTTAAAGCCGCTCTGGCGTCCTCTTCGTTGTTGTTATACCTGAAACAAACAGGCATAAGCAACTGAAAGCAGTGCTCATAGAGCATATTGATCGCTTTGCGATCCTCGCGATTACACGCTTGGATTATCTCGAGTGTGATCTCCAATCTTTGTTTTATTGGTACTACTTTCAATTTAAAAAGGATTTATCTGCTAAAAAACAATTCAATGCTTATTTTTATTTATCCTTTTTATAAGAACGTAAAGAGCCTAGAAATAGTTGGTTGTACCAGAAATAAAAATTTTATGATCTTACACATAATCAGACATGGAAAGACAAATCAGGAAAGTCCTACAGATAAGGATTTTGACCGGGAATTACTGGAAAAGGGAATTAAACAATCCGAATTACTGGGTGATTATGTAAAAGCTCCTGCCGATTGTGTGGTTTATTGCAGTTCTGCCAGACGTACGATCCAGACATTTGAGATCGCTAATAAATCCTGGGATTTAAAACATGTGAATATTGTAGAAGATCTCTATTTGTGCAGTCGTGATCATTTGTTGAAATTGGTTTTCTCGCAGGAGCACAACCATGACCTTATGATTGTTGGCCACAATTTTGGGATCTCTGATCTTGCCAGCTATTTTTTAGAAGACAATATTGAATTGCGTACCGGAGAATACCTGGCTCTGGAATTCGATATCGACAATTGGAAGGAGGCATCAAGAGGTTTGGCTACTATTCGTGACCGCTATCGCCCGAGGGTGGATCTTTAGGCCGGTAGTGATACTGAATATTGATCTGTTCGGCATTGCGCCTGTTTTCCTCTTCTCTTTTCTTCTGTTCTTCGTATTGACGAACACGTTCATTCCATATCCCTTCAAGGTCAGGCGGCTCAATCCCCAGTTCTTTTTCTATTTCATACTGATATTTGGGCGACTGCGGACCTCGTTTCCGGTAAATGAATGCCAGTATTATCCCTGTTATTAATCCTGACATGTGGCCTTGCCAGCTAACATGCGTTTCCATTGGAAAGATTCCCCAGATCATCGATCCATATACAAATGAAACAAATAAAGAAATACTCTGAAGCGGACGATATTTCCGCAGCACACCAGAAGTAAACAAAAATCCTGCAAGCGCGTAAATCACCCCACTCATTCCGATATGATAGGCAAAACTATCTCCTGCAAAGGCCCACAGTCCAAGTCCGGTAAACAGCCATGAAAAGATAAAAATTCTCAATGCGATTTCTCTGTAGTAATAAATCAGAGCTGCCAGAAACACAAAAATAGGCATGGAGTTATTGAGGATATGCGCATAATCCGTTTTGGAGTGAATAAGCGGCATAAATAAAATCCCCTTCAGCCCTTCCAGTGTTTGCGGTTTTACCCCGTATTTATAGAAATCAACTCCCGGAAAGAGATGGTCTGCCCAAAATACCAACCACATGATAATTACCATCAAGGAAGCATAAATAATAGCTTCTGAACCTGATCCGAATTGTTGATTTCGTTTTTTCACGGGACATGGTCGTCAAAACGTACGCCAAAGTGAAAATAGTGACAAGCTGACAGAAATCCGAAAATAATTACATTTACATTATGGATGAAATTCGCAATCGCGTTAAAGAAAGCGGGATTATTACAATAGATCTGGCAACCTACAAACCCGGAGTTGAAGTGAAAGAAATTGATCTTTCCAATCAATTGTGGGAGGGTCTTGTTTTAAAGGAAAGGGATTTCCGTGATTGGGTTTCTAATCATGATTGGCAGGGGTATCGCAATTCTGCGGTATACATTCATTGCAGTGCGGATGCGATTATTCCTTCCTGGGCATTTATGCTCGTAGCGTCTCACCTTGTTGAGCAGAATGTCCGGTTTATTATCGGGACCAGAAATGAGCTGATTAAACAATTGATACTCGATGCCATTCACCAAACCGATCTTTCTTTACTAAAAGATGCGAGAGTAATGATCAAAGGTTGTTCGGATATTCCTGACCCTGAATTTGCCATGACGGAGTTAATGAAAGTCATTCAGCCCCAGGTTAAATCCATCATGTATGGTGAACCCTGTTCTGCTGTCCCGGTTTTTAAGCGGAAATAACCTCACTTCTGAGACCTTTCTTCTTCAAGATATTCAGAATTTCGGGAAGAAGGATTAAAATCCGGTCCTCTACCTTGGCATTATCATGCAATACGATTACGTCTCCTTTTCTAATCCGTGACGCTTTTTTGATGATTTTTTGCAATGAGACCGAACGGTCGTAGTCGTATGACAGCCAGGACCACATTACAATCTTATATTTTTCAGACAGTCGTTTTCCAGCAAAATAATTCAATCTGCCATAAGGTGGTCTGAAAAGTTCGGCAGAAGTTGAATTTTCAGCCTGCTGTACCGCCTTTTCATAAGCTTCCCGTGATATTGTCCCCGACTTTTGGTGTGACTGGGTATGGTTTCCTACCACATGCCCCTGCTCTTGAATCGACCGGATTAATTCGGGACGTTTTTCGGCATTCTCACCCACGCAAAAAAAAGTTGCTTTTGCATTATAAGCATCCAGGATCGCTAGAATTTTGTTTGTCAATTCGGGGGTTGGACCATCATCAAACGTGAGATAAACGATGGGGTCATCAGTGGATATTCTCCAAATTCGATCGGAGAATATCCATCTGATAATTCCAATAGTCCGAAATATCCGCATTACTGACCTCCTCCAGGTATCGGTAATGCAGGAATACTCTGTTGTGTTGCAGGAGCCGCTGCCGGTGGAGCTGCCGGTGCCTCAATTAATCCGTAATTAATCGCCATTGCCTGCGAATAATCCTCTAACTGATGCATCCAGCTTGCGTACTTCCCTGCATTTGTTCCTCTTCGCATGCTTTCACCGTTATCCTGTGCAATTTTCTTCAAATTGCTGATCATGTTCGGGTACATTACTTTGTACAAGTGTTCGATACGTGTTGCAGTGCGTTTAGCCAGCTCTCCGTTCGGATCTCCAAAATCAGGGTCGATTGCCGCAATATGCATTGTAAAATACGCTTCGATAGCAGCGTACAGATCCTGTGTATTTCCAGGACTTGCACTTACTTTTACATCACTGTATTCGAAGTAATCCATAATAGACTCCAACTGATCGGCTACAATCATTCCCAACTGATTGGCTTCTTTCTTAGCTCCTGCCTGGAAATAAAGCTCAACGTATTCATGTAGAGTACCATCATTGTATGCCTTAAGCGTAGATCCGTTGAAATCATAATCTCTTCGAGGATCGGTATTCGGAGTAGGTTCTCCATAGTCAATCACTACTTCCGCCGGCATCACTTCTAGTGATTTGTTCAATAGCGTAATTGCTTTCTTACGAGCTTCCGCCAGATCCTTTTCACTGAATTGAGATTTCGGAATGTTTGCTTCGTCCGCTCCCATTTCACGCATCATCTGAATACGTTGCTTTTCTTGTTCCGCACGTAATACGTCAAACATATAATCTTCTGCCAGACGTAAGAAATGTGAACGATATTGTGCCGTGTGACGTCTCGCGTAATAATCTGTCAACACATCAGGATCATACATCTTACCGTAATCGTAAGTGTTCATCAAATGCTCATACATTTTATCGCGGTCAACACCACCTCCACTTGAACCTAATGGAGAGAGTTCGAATGCCATACCATTTTGCTTGATATATCCGTCTCTTCCTGTCATTCCTCTCAATAGCGACAGCGCTACATCAGAACCTCCCGGTGAAGAGAAGTAAATCGCACGTTTCCAATCATTATTTGCAAGGATATCGAGCATCATCACCTGCTCACGTGAAATACCTGAATTGTCGAAGCGGAAACGAATTTCATCCAGAATCAGATCTTTGTCTGACTTGTCAACAACCCCTGATTTTATCGCATTTTCCTTGTTTACTTTCAATGAGAATGCACTTGAAGGGAATACTCTCAGATCACGCTGTCCCTGCTGGAACCTAACAATATTCGCATCATCCCGAACAAACTCCATCGCGTCTTTCAGATCGGTCATATCCCATTCAACTTCCCATGCCTGAATTGCCTGGATCAAAGCCTGGTATGTTTGACCGTCAATTGTCAACATTCCTCCTCTTGCGGCTGAAACCAATTCCATAAATGCCTGGAATTTTGCTGCAACATCTTTCTCTACATTGCTGGATAACGGTGCAGATACTACTGCTTTTATCTGATTCAATCGCGAGGAAACACGAGGATCCGAAGAGGACACATTTTGTAACAATTGATCAACAGATGCTGTAAATCTCTCTGTTGCCGTATTTACCTTACTTCCGTTATGTTTCACACGTAAACTGATAATTCGCTTAATGATTTCCGGCTTCGTGTTTACAAAATACAAATTGAAAAGATCGGAGAACAAAACGTGGTCGGTAGATCCCGAATACATTAATGTCTGATCTTCCGTAAACTTAATCGGAAGCGGATCAGAATCGTACGCGCGCATTTTCATTTGCTCCGTGTACCAGTCCGTTTGCATGAGCGACAGGTTACAAACCCTTACATCCGTTCGTTTTTCTTCTACTTCCTGCATGTACCATAACGGGAACGTATCATTATCTCCGTTTGTGAATAAAATACTATTCTTTTCGCACGAATTCAGGTAGTTCAATGCCAGATCGTGCGCTGACGTTTTCTCACTTCTGTCGTGATCATCCCATCCCTGCATTCCCATTATCACAGGTACTATCAGTGCAAGGATAGTGGCCAAAGCAGCTCCTCCGGTGTCGCTTTTCAGTACTTTTCTCAAAGCTGTCATGATTCCCAGAATCAATCCTCCAAGTAACGCGACTACTAACCAGGTCATACCTGCAGCAAAGGAATCCGCAATCATCAAAATAAATCCACCACCTGCTATAATTCCATACCATTTGAACTCTTCCTTCTTCCAGCTTCTGAAGGCTTCATAAAGTGCATATACACCGATTCCTATCCACATCGCAAAGAAGTAGAACGATCCTGCAAATGCATAATCACGCTCACGTGGCTCGAACGGTTTTTGATTCAGATAGACCACAATTGCCACTCCTGTAAACAAAAACGCCAGTAAGATTACAAAGGCATCTTTCGGTGTTCTGTAGAAATGGAAGAACAAACCAATCGCACCCAGTACCAAAGGCAGTAAGAAAAACTTGTTATGTGCAGGATTGTCTTTTGTATAATATGGTGCGTGTTCAGCCTGATCTCCAAGACGCATCGCATCAATCGATTCGATTCCTGAAATCCAGTTGCCTCGCAGCGCATCTCCGTGTCCCTGAATGTCATTCTGACGACCGGCAAAATTCCACATGAAATAACGCCAGTACATCCAATCAACCTGGTATCGGAAGAAGTATGTCAGGTTTTCACCAAATGTCGGCAGACGCATTCCGTCTTTACCGATTTCACTTCCGCTATTATCTGAAGGATCATATCCCGACCACTCTTTATAACCTTGAGTTCGTTTCGCTTCCTGAGACCAATACATCCGTGGGAAGAAGGTCGTTTGTGAATACGTTGGAACGCTGTGTTCACGTATGCTTGCATTCGACTCAAAATACTTCTCCGTTACGGTAGAGCCCGAAACTGATTTCGCATGTTCTTTCGCTCTGGCTTCATCTTTATAGGCTTTAATATCCACATCATTTTTCACCACTACGAATCTTCTCAGATATACAGGACCCTGACTTTTGAATTCAGAAGGATCATTTTCCTTTGAATTCCAATATGGGCCGAACAACAATGGCGATGATCCGTATTGTTCTCGTTTCAGGTAGGAATGCAGGGTAACCAGGTTTTCCGGGTCATTTTCATCCAATGGCGGATTGGCATTTGATCTGATCACAATCACGGCAAAGGAACCGTAACCGATCAACAGAACGATCAAGCCCATTGCAGCCGTATAAAGCACTTTTCTGCCTCTTTTTCTTGCAAAGCGCAGCAAGAAGACACACAATGAAATCAATAGTACAAAGAAGAAGATCGTTCCCGAATAAAATGGCATTCCCAAAGAATTCACGAATCCTACCTCAAAGCTCGATGCCAGTGCAATTGTTCCCGGAATAACTGCCTCCTGGATAAATCCAAGAATGAATACTCCCAAAAGTCCGATTAAAAGAATTCCTTTAATATTCACTGTCTTGGCTGATCTGAAATAAATCAGATATGTAATTGCCGGAACGACAAGAATCCCCAATAAGTGAACTCCTATTGCCAATCCAAGCAGGAACAGGATCAAGAGAATCCATCGATCCGGAGAATAATTCAAGGTCTGAAGATCAACGTGTTCTAATTCCATCATTTCCTCATCCCACTTAAGGATTGCCCAGAAAATGATAGCTGTAAACAATGACGCCATTGCATACACTTCCCCTTCTACAGCAGAGAACCAAAAAGAATCTGAGAATGTATAGGCTAAAGAACCGATGAGGGCACTACCAAAAACGGCGATCATATCACCTTTGGTTAACTCCTTTCTTACTTTAAGAATCATTTTTTTCACAAGGATCGTAATCGACCAGAACATGAATAAAATGGTTAACGAGGAGCTTAATGCCGATAGTCTGTTGATCCAAACTGCAACGTTTTCAGGGTCTGCGAAGAACGAGAACAATCGTCCTATCACCATAAACAACGGTGCGCCCGGAGGGTGACCTACTTCCAATTTATAGGCTGCTGTGATGTATTCACCACAATCCCATAGACTCACGGTATCTTCAATCGTAATGAAGTAAACTATGGTTGCGATTAAAAACACAAACCACCCGAGGTAAATATTAATTTTCCTGTAATTCATAATCCTGTGTTAGTTGAATCAGTCATTTGTCGGTTAGGACAATTTATTTCAAGTCTTGCGAATTTAAGAATATATCCCTAGCAGCGAGTTTCATGAAAGTGAAAAAATGCTAAGTAATGTGAAAAGACCTAAACAAAACTGAAAATATTTTTTGCAGCCATTCTTGCCAAATAAATTTTTGTTTATACATTTGCACCCACGCTGGCCTACGGTGTATCCCGGTAACGATCGGGAGGTAACACAGAAAAGCAGCAAACTGGCCCCATGGTGTATCCCGATAGTTATCGGGAGGCAACACGGAAAAAGCCACAAACTGGCCCATGGTGTATCCCGATAGTTATCGGGAGGCAACACGGAGAAAGCCACAAATTGGCCCATGGTGTAACTGGCAACACGTCTGATTTTGGTTCAGAAGAGTCTAGGTTCGAGCCCTAGTGGGCCAACAAAAAGAAAAGGATGAAGGTGAAAACTTTCATCCTTTTCTTTTTTCTCAAAACTCGTACTACTCTCACTCTTTACCGTTTTGACTTTTCTTTTTGAGTGTGAGAAATCAGAGTGAGTGTGAGGTGTGAGTGTGAGGTGGCAGGGAACGGGATTTGGGACAGTTTAAGAAGAAGTATCTGTCCACAACCCCCATAATCACCATAATTTAAAGAGTTGAGAGCTTAATTGAAGGTGATAAACTAACTTTATTGAAAACTCCATAAACGTGACCACATTGATTACAATATGCAATGTAGAACCACGGATCCCCTCCTTTACTATGTTCTGTACTCTCTTCTGAAGAGATGTATTCAACTCCTTCGACCTTACATTCTGGACATTTTGGTTGCGCATTTTCCGCCATAATTTTTGTTTTATAGGTAAGAATCAGACTTACTCACTATCTATCTGATTGTCAACACGTATTTCTACTCAAAAACAACACTCAAGCCCGCAATAAATACCCGTTTTCAACCCGAATCCCATACGCTTCCCTTGCCTCCACATACACAAATTGGCAAATACAGTCCCACATCGAGATGAACTGACTTACCAGATTCGTTACAATTTATTTATAGTCCATCACATAATTGAACCTCCGGGTTCATTATTCATCTTTATAGAGAGCATTAATCAATCAATGTGTTAACTTCGCTGACCAAGAATTTAATGTCCCCTGGCGGACTCGTATTTCTCACCCGAGCATGAAGCATTTATTTTCGTTATTGGTTTTCATATTGATCGCAGACAATGTGAAATGTCAGTCCCCTACTTTAGACTGGGCGTATATCGTAGGAAAAAAATCCTTCTCCATTGCAGAATTCCCCAATAATGAAATCTGCATTGGTGGCTCCTTTTCCGGTACATCCGATTTTGATCCCGGATCAGGCACGTATAACCTCACTTCACAGGGAAGTGATGATTGCTTCATACAACGAATAGATAGCAACGGTAATTTGATCTGGGCAACATCATTCGGTGGCCCGCAGGCTGACGAGATACATGACGTTTCCATCGATTATGCCGGAAACATTGTTGTCATCGGAACTTTCTCTTCCACCGCAGACTTTGACCCGGGACCAGGCACCTCTTTGCTCACTTCAAATGGAAATGGTGATGTTTTTGTGGCAAAATATACCTCGACAGGTACTTTTTTATGGGCGCAATCCTTTGGGGGTTCAACATGGGATCTTGCCGAAGGGTGCACTACCGACAGTGCTGGCAATATCTTCCTTACAGGAACATTCCAGAACACTGTTGATTTTGACCCAGGACCAGGAATCGTAAGTGTAACATCTACCGGCAACAATGATATATATGTCATCAAATATGACGAAAACGGGAACTTCCTGTGGGTGAATACGCACGGTTCTACCGGTTACGATTACGGACATGATGTGGCAATTGACAACAGTCAAAATCTCATTGTTGTTGGGGGATTTGAATGGACGATTGACTTTGATCCCGGACCTGCCACAAATACCCTCACGGCTACTCTTTATGCCAATAGCTTTGTTCAAAAACTTGACAATGACGGGAATTACATTTGGGCGAAGTCGATGGAAGGAGGCTATAATTTTGCCAAAGACGTGGTAATTGATGATACGAACAATATTTATCTGGTCGGCCATTATCAGGATTCTATTGACCTGGATCCCGGACCCGGATCAGCAGTCTATTATTCACTTGGAGTTAAAGACATGTTTTGTGGAAAACTGGATTCGATGGGCAACATGGTCTGGTCAAATTCATTAGGCGGACCTTTAACAGACAAAGGTGAAGCCATAGACATTGATACAAATGGTAATACATATATAACGGGAACTTACCGGGTACAGATACCAGGAGGAATATATGATATCAACACCCTGGATGATGTTTTATTCGCCAAGTTAGATCCTACGGGTAACTATGTTTGGATAGACTCCATAGGAGGGGACAGTGAAGATGCAGGCCTGGACATTCTGGTGGACTCCACTTTCCATGTGTACGTAGTGGGGAAGATAATTCATCAGGTCGATCTTGACCCCGGCCCACAGACACAAAACTTCAACGCAGGTCTTACTTCCGGATTTGTATTAAAATTAGATACTTGTCTTGCCATCCAAACACAAGATGTGGTAACCGCCTGTGATTCCTATTCCTGGATCGACGGGAACACCTATACAAGCAGCAATAATTCCGCCATGTATGTTTATCCAAGTTCAAATGGTTGTGATTCCATCGTTTATCTGGACCTTACTATTGGACAGTCCAACACGGGAACAGACATACAGTATGCATGCGACAGCTACACATGGATTAACGGAAATACTTATGTTGCCAGTACCAATCTTCCCACTTACACCTTAACAAATAGTAGCGGATGTGATTCAGTAGTGTCGCTTAACTTGACGATCAATAATTCCTCATCAGGAATTGACACCCAATCAGCATGCGACAGCTATACCTGGATAGACGGAAATACATATACCTCAAACACCAACACTCCAACCTGGTTATTGAGTAATATTAATGGATGTGATTCCACAGTGACTTTAAACCTTACGATTAACTCGGCTGACAATACTGTCAGCCAATTGAATGAAACGACTATTGAGGCGGTAGCGTCGAATGCCAATTGTCAGTGGTTGGATTGCGATAATAACTTCTCCGTAATTCAAGGTGAAAACTCACAAACTTTCACAGCTGCCAGCAATGGTAATTACGCCGTTGAAGTAGAACAAAACGGATGCACTGACACCAGCGCCTGTATAACGATCTCCCAGGTTAGTCTCGATTCGCCAATACCGAATGGCTTCATAAACCTTCATCCAAATCCTACCGATCAATTTGTGTATATTGAATTCCCTTCCTATTCAGAACGGCGTGAATTGGTTTTACTCGATATGTATGGCCGAATAGTATCAACGTATAACACATCGACCGGAAAGAATATTACGATTGAAATAATCGGAGAAAAGGGCATTTACTTCCTTCAAAAGAAGGAAAATGGCCGCATAGAAACTTATAAAATAATTAAGAAGTAGTACATCCCACCGCCACCCGTACAATCTGTATTTGGGATTGAACTTTCCTTCCTTTATTGAAATACCTATAGTACACTTGGTACGGAAGTCGAAAACGCTGTTGTCGGCATACAGATATTGCGCCCGGACTTCCGTCTGATGGTTAATTTCATACTATATTGGATTAATTATTAGAATATGCTAATTGACCTAAATCAGTTCGCTGAAAAATTTAGAGCAAAAATTCAAAGTGATCTAACTACTTTGGAATTAATTGCGAAATGGAAGGAGAACCCCGAACTTCTCAGTCCTAAAACAACAGTCTCCTTGGAGGATTTCCATTTTTCCTTTGACACGCCGCCAATTAACTTTCTTGAACTACGAGAAAACGTTAAATGCTTTAAATCTGTGATAGGTGCGCTTCAAGACTATATGGATGAACTAATTGCGGTTGTTAAGCTTCTCAGATCAACGCCCATCGGAGTCCTTAAAATTGAAGAAACCAACCAATATCTGCAACGCAACTTTAAACCATTCTTAATGGGAGTCGCTACAAATCAAAAGTTGAAAACAGAGGATAAACTGAAACTGTTATTAACCAAAAGCGACCCTAAACAAAAGATCGTATTTGACTCACTAAAAAGTCTATTCTATATACGAAACGGATTTGAACATCACAAAGGGATAGCGAAGGCTGAGCGAACACTTACATACAAACAAATCGCCGTTAGGTCAACATCAGGGAAAGTATTCGAAGGATTTTCCGGGAGAACGGAACCGGGTGAAGGTTTGGTGCTTACTACCATAGATGTGGCGATTAATTTTGATGAAGGGAATAGCATTATCCTGAATAAGGAACACCTATTCTACATAATAATGAACTTAATGATGTTCTCCATTCAAGAACTCAAGGAAGCTGCTAGATCACAAATAACCAATGTAAATATGTGATTAGTTTGATTCATGAATAATACTTGTTTTTCCCTTAAACCAACACCAACTATTATGATTACTCAAATTCTCTTTGAATATAGAATTGGAATGTTAGATGGAACCACAGAGTTTAAGGAATCACTCCAAGAGCACTACAATGTTTTAGAAAGACCAATCTGGATGCCAGCAGCGGGCGGCAACTATGAAATGTGGATAGATATCTTTATAAATTCCGGAGTTCTAGAATTCCTTAAAGATGCGTTTATCGGAGGTGCAGCCTATGAACTGGCAAAACATACGGTATTCAAACCTTTCATTAACTCTCTCAACCAACTAGAATCCTCTAATCAATATGGATTAGAAATCCAAAAATATCGCTTCTTTTTTGAGGACACCAAGGTTGTAATTTATGGTTTGACTACCAACTTTACTTCGATTTTCTCTGCCATCTTCAACGAGCTCTTTAACAGCTACGAACTTATTGGTAAAGCATATCCAAACTATGAAACAGATAATATATCGGAAATCAGAATTCCAGTCGAAAAAGAATCGGGCAGAAATGAGTGGTGGGTTGGCCCTAAGGAAATTGGCCCATATTTGACCTACTGGGGAATTTCCGTCGACCATGGGTTGGATCACTTCATCTGGGACGTTCAAACCAAAACAGCAGTAACGGAATAAAAAACACAAATCAAAAACCGCCAAAAAGCAGACCGGGAAATCACCCGATTACCCTTTCACTCCTGACAGCAACCTATTTACAGTACTTCAGATATAACATCCGCCGCTATTGTATTTCACAATTAACATTCATTTCGAGAAAGTACAATTTTTCATTTTCGGAACAGGTCTTTTGCGCTTTCGTTTTTGAAGTCGCCTTTACGACGCTTTCTGAGTTAAAATGCTGTATGGAGCCGTTAACGTATTCGTACCACTCGCAATGGCAGACGTAATCCCGCTTACAGGAAACCATCATGAAAAATCCGAGAGAAAAGAAAATGGCTCTAGACATTTTATATCTTATTTTTCTCACAATCTACCAAATCTTCTTGTCAAAAGAGATATCGGTTCCACTTTTATCCTAAAAGTTTTACGTGTAAATATAGGAATACACTGCTCAGACCCCCACATTTCCAGAATGTCTGTCCAATAGATTGACTGAGATTCGCTTATGCACTTCATTTCAAATGCCTCAAAACAGAAATCGGGTGAGGAAAAATCCCCACCCGATCCTTGATAATTAAAAAAACCTACAGAATCTGCAGAATATCTATGTGATCCACTTTTTTTTGTACTTACCTAACCACTACTATTATAGAAAAAAACCCACATAGATATTTGTAATATTACGCATCTATTTCTCTGAATATTGCACGCATTATTTGATTTGGGACTAATAGGCGTCTTTTGGGATATTATGTAAAAACATTAAGGAAAACGCTTTATTAATTCTTGTTCGAACCCGATTCCGGATATAGCGACACAAGGAAAGTGTATCGATATTTGCCTTACCTTTTCAGTCCCAATTGTTTTCATACAAACAGCCTTAAAACTACGAAAGACTACCGCTTCCATTTCTTCCCGTATGAATCCATTTTATCACGCACAAGGCCGCTGCAAAAGATAATTATCCAAATTTATTAGCAACAACGTAATCGAGAAATCATAGCATCTGCCATGAGAATTCTCTTCCATTCCTAAAAAAACAACAAATTGGATAGAATTGAACCATTAGCATTAATGTTTAGCATACTGCTAGGCACACCTCTTTTAAACAGGTTTCTACAAAGCCATTTTCCATTAATTCGCACAAAAAGGAAAATCAAAAACAAGCCAACAGTACCTCCCCATATTGAGGGTTGTATTAAAATCTCCTCTGACAACAAAACTGAAGAAACAGTTATTCTGGATCCCCAAAAAATTGTCTTCATCGAATCCAATGCCAACTACTTGCATATACACTATATTTCCAACTCAGACCAAATGGCAACACATGTTTTGCGGAAAACATTAAAGAGTTTTGAAGACGAATTTGATCTGTCGAAACTTCTTTTTATCAAATGTCATCGTTCTTTCATTATCAACCTCAATCATATAATCGAAGCAAAAGGTGGCACCCGAAAATTTCACGTAATGCTTCATGGTGGTTTCAGAATCCCTGTATCCAGATCCAAAATCCAACAACTTAAAAGCCATGTCTGTAATAAAGACGTGAAAAATTAGCCATATTTCTTTTTTCTCTCCTTCTTATCCCTCAACACTCCTGCACATCCCAAAGTGTTGATAAAATCGAGGTAGTTGCTTAATATTCTGAGTGTTAATACCTATGACCGCACACTGAAAAGAAAAATTTCATGTCGCAAATTTGCGATGATGATTTCACTCTTCTATCCCAAAAACATGGGGAAAGTAGAAAAGTTCAATTTTCAGTAGAAGGCCGGGGTTATTGGTAACCAACTAACACTGAAAATATGAGAATCTATTATTTAGATACTGTCCTTTTCTTCTTTTTGTGCGTTAGCCTGTCTCATTCAGGTTTCGCGCAGTGCACAAACTTTCTGTCGCAGACCCCGGGTTCATTGCAAACCATTGGGTGTGACATCAACAATCAACTTATTTCGGGGTGTATGTCAGGCGGAAACTACGCAGTCTGCCATGTCGATTCCGGCTACACTTATTCCTGGACAACCTGTGGCAGCAGCATATTTGATACCCAACTCACCTTAAGTACCGCTCCCTCATCCGCAGGAACAATTCTTGCTTACAATGATGATAACTGCAGTTTGCAATCCACCATTTCATGGGGTGCTACATTTTCCGGAAACGTCTATATCCTGCTTTCCAGGTTTTATTGTTCGGGCGGTGGCAGTTGCACGCCTTTATATTGGAGCTCGTCCTGCCAAAACACACTCATAGTTCCGTACTCCGGAGGACAGATAATGAATGTATGTTCAGGTGAAGTATATGATCATGGCGGCAGCCTTTCAAATTATTCCAACTTCGCAAATGGATATCTTGTCATACAACCTGATACACCTGGTGCACTCGTAACCTTAACAGGCAACATTAATACTGAACAGAATTACGACTTTATCTATATCTATGATGGTGTAGGAATAGTGGGGAGTCCCATTTGGCAAGGATCCGGTTTTCAAAATATCGGAATATTAACATCAGGTACCGGTCCGCTAACCGTTCATTTTACATCTGATTACAGTGTCACCGGGCAGGGATTTCATTTTACCGTTATTTGCGCCTACCCTGTTCCTGTTGAACTCCTATCCTTTTCAGCAGAATGTAAATCGGATTACATCGATCTTGATTGGCATGTAGCAAGTGAGCACAACACCTCCGGCTATAATATACTAAGAACAACTGACGGTAATTCCACGTGGGAAAACATCGCATCTATAAAAGCTTTAGGGGATGGTTATGATCTCCACTACAAGTATAAGGATATGAACTTCCCCAATAATACCGGTACGATCTATTATAAATTAGTTGACGTTGATATCAATGGTATAGAGACGGAATCTGGCGGGACAGCTGTTAACTGTTCTGAAAAGGAATCATTCCCTATCATTACTCCAAATCCCAATAATGGTTTTTTTGATTTATATCTGAACGGGGCTTTTCATGGAAACACGACTATTAAAATTCAAAACACCACAGGAAAAGTAGTGGTTGAAAGGATATTCAATGCTGAGACACCTGATTCGGTTATTTTATTTCAATCTGACCGGATCCAACCAGGCACCTATTTTATTTCGATCACCGATTCTCAATTGGAGCATGTTTTAAAAATGATCATAACAGAATAATTCAATTTCCTTGAAAACATCTGTTTTCTGAAACAGGGGTTACACCGATATAAGCAATCTGCGATATATATTCCTCCCCATTTCAACCTGATCCCTAAAATGTATGGAATACATTACATATTCCTGTTCTGATAAATCAAAACAAAAAGCCGGACGTATTTATACACGACCCTGAAGGTATATTCTTCACGGATATACATATTCACCCGGATTCTATCTTTACACTTCATTATACAACATCGCTTTCTTTACCGGATCTTTTACTCTCTGGCAAAATACCTCCTGTAATTTCCATGTTATTCTCTATAATTGATCCTTCCTGAAATAAAGTTGCCGAAGATTACTCTATAGGTTGTCTCAAGAATCTATTGAAGTCTTCTTTTTTTAACCATTTCCGTACAGAAATTGAACTATTGTGCCCGAATCGGCAATAATCTGAATCTTTCACTCTCTTTTCTGCTTTCAAAGCATGCTATTCTGATACAGAATAGTCCAATTCCTGACAATTGTCAGGAATTCTATCCCTCAAAAAAAGCATGTAAGGTGCAAAATTGCCACATAAACACATTTTTCAATACTAAACATACCTAAAATCCATTCCGTCTCTTATAGGTCCTGTTTGTCCCGTAACTATTGTTATTCCTTATGTCTTCCAACACCTTTACACCATGGACAGCGAACCACTTTAGGCATTTTTTAGCCGCAGTTTCCCATGAACAATAAATATGGGATTAAGTGCAAATTGAAGTGCCTAAATGGGGGACATCCTGATATAACTAACCATCTGATGATTCATTGAGTTGTTTCTCATCTATTGTCGTGGTGGTTAAAATTTTGAAACCAACCAAATTCCAAAAAATGAAACAATTCAGCTTTCTAGTGGGCACAAAAATACTGGTAAGCAGTTCTTACGCTCAAGTCGGTATTAGGGTATTGGGTTACCCTCCCAATGAATTAAAAAAAAGATCAAAAAAACGTGAATTAAAAGCGTGGAATCAAACATGGGAAGCCTCATGTTTTCCGAGTCGTTCAAATAACCTAAATATTAATATTTCTAACTCATGAAAAGAATCTACTTTCTGTTAGGTATGGTGCTCCTGGGGGGCACAACCTATGCTCAGGTCGGTATCGGGACACCAATCCCAGATCCGTCAACACAGTTGGATGTAGTTGCTAGCGATAAAGGGATAATGATCCCCAGAGTAGCATTAACGAGTACAACGGATGTAACTACAATTGCAAACATGGCAAGTGGTAGTGATAAAACCAGTTTGCTGGTTTTTAATACCGCTACAGCAGCTGATGTAACTCCTGGTTATTACTACTGGGACGGTACCAAATGGTTGCGATTACTGACCAGTGATAATAACACTGAAACACTTACAACATTGATTGATAATGGTAACGGTACATACACCTATACAAGTGAAGATGGTACCATTACGATCATTAATGTCGTGGCTGATATCTACAACTATGGTGATACATTGCTTTCCAACTCCACTTTCGTAAACAATCTGAGTGACACGTTGATAACAAATCAACAGTTTCTGAACAATTTGACCAACATCATCCAAAGCAGTGAAACGCTTACAACACTGGTGGACAATGGCGATGGTACAATGACATACACAGACGAAAACGGGGTGGCAATCGTGATCGACATCACAAACATGGAGACGTTGACTTCGCTCGTAGATAACGGTGACGGCACAATGACGTACACAGACGAAGACGGGGTAGCAACGATCATCAACATCGCCAACATGGAGACGTTGACTTCGCTCGTAGATAACGGCGATGGTACTATGACTTATACCGATGAAGACGGGGTAGCTACTGTGATCAACATCGCCAACATGGAGACACTGACTTCGCTCGTAGATAATGGCGATGGTACAATGACTTACACGGATGAAGACGGTGTGGCAACGATCATCAACATCGCGAACATGGAGACATTGACTTCTTTGGTTGATAACGGTGATGGTACTATGACTTACACGGACGAAGACGGGGTAGCTACTGTGATCAACATCGCGAACATGGAGACGTTGACTTCGCTGGTTGATAACGGTGATGGTACAATGACTTACACAGACGAAGACGGGGTAGCTACTGTGATCAACATCGCGAACATGGAAACACTGACTTCACTCGTAGATAATGGCGATGGTACAATGACATACACCGATGAAGATGGCGTAGCGACTATCATCAACGTTGCGAACCTTGAAACAACAACTACTCTGGTTGACAATGGTGATGGGACAATGACCTATACAGATGAAGATGGTGTAACAACAATCATCGACATCGCAAACATGGAAACACTGACTTCCCTGGTTGATAACGGTGATGGTACTATGACTTACACAGACGAGGACGGCGTAGCAACTATCATCAACATCGCGAACATGGAGACATTGACTTCGCTGGTTGATAACGGTGACGGTACAATGACATACACAGACGAAGACGGGATCACTACTGTGATCAACATCGCCAATATGGAGACATTGACTTCTTTGGTTGATAACGGTGATGGTACAATGACTTACACGGACGAAGATGGCATTGCTACTGTAATCAGCATCGCGAACATGGAAACACTGACTTCACTCGTAGATAATGGCGATGGTACAATGACTTACACCGACGAAGATGGTGTAGCGACTATCATCAACGTTGCGAACCTTGAGACATTGACTTCTTTGGTTGATAACGGCGATGGTACGATGACTTACATAGACGAGGACGGTGTGGCAACGATCATCAACATCGCGAACATGGAGACATTGACTTCTTTGGTGGACAACGGTGATGGGACAATGACTTACACAGACGAAGACGGTGTTGCAACTATCATCAACATCGCCAATATGGAGACTTTGACTTCGCTGGTTGACAACGGCAATGGGACATTTACCTATATTTCAGAAAATGGTACTGTAACCATTTTTGAAGCTAAAGGGACTTTAGTAGATAATCTGAATGGAACTTATACCTTTACTGATGCAGGAGGTACGGTTACTACGATCAGTACTACCTCTTTAGAGCCTTGGTTTGGCACGGATAATAATGCTGCCGCTACTTTAAATTCAGAAGATATTTATACCATGGGGCGGGTTGCCATCGGGCAAACTACGATACCTACAAATACAGGTGCTGTTATTAATTCCGGTATCAATCAAACGTCTTTACAACTTGTTTCGACAGGAGGCTTGGCCGGATTGAAAATTCTAGCTACAGCCTCGGTGTCCGACTGGGGAATATACAATCAGGCGGCAGATAACTCATTGCAGTTCAGGAATGCGGGCAGTATATGGATGACGTTGAAGCCGAATGGCGAGGTTGGTCTTGGAACAGGATCGGCAGCGCTGACCGATAAGTTAGACGTAGCGGGTACAGTTAGAGTAAGGACCTTACCTGCGGCAGGAGCAACTGATGTTGTTGTTGTTGCTGATGCAACTACAGGTCAATTACATCAAAAATCGGCAGCAAGCCTTGTAAGCGGAAATGAAACATTGACCACTCTTGTGGACAATGGCGATGGTACATTTACCTATACTTCAGAAAACGGAACAGTAACAACGTTTGATGCCAAAGGAACATTGGTGAATAACCTAAATGGTACATATACCTTTACCGATGCAGCGGGAACAGCAACCGTAATTAACACAAATGGTATGTCTGTTTCAAACGTTATTGCTGGTCATCTTATTGCAACAGTAACAGAAGCAGATGGTACAACGGTCGATATTGACGAAACAATTACATCAGTAGCTGACAACAACGCCTCTGCTAGTGTAAAAACGATAGCAACTTATACGAATGAGAACGGTACTCCTCAGGTTATAGAAGAGACCGTAACTGCTTTGAGTATATTAGGTAGTACATTAACCTATAGAGACGAAAACGGCGCGTTTACGAATATTGTTGTTCCGGAAACGACTACCGGTATTACAAATACTATGGTAGGGCATCAGATTGGTATTTATCATGATGAGGTTGGGGGTGCTACTCCTATTAATGAAACCGTAACGAATCTTACCCAAAGTAATGTTACGGGTATCATTTCTTATACCAATGAAAACGGTACAACTCAAACAGCCGATGTCATCAGTGCCGCTCCTGGCAATATAATAATCGCCGGAGCAGACGGTGGAGCCTATTTAAACACTGCCGCAATAGCTGCCAATGAAACAAATACCACTTTAAGTATTTCCGCAGGTCAGTTGGTATATAATAATGAAGACGCAAACAATGCCAATGTAAATCTGATCTCAACAGACGCCGGAAATAGTGTTGTAGCAGGAACTGACGGAGCATTATATGTGCCAGTAGCAGGAACATCAGTAGTTACTCAAAATGCCGTAAATACAGACGCAGAAGTACTCGGAGGCACGGCTCATACCATAGCTACTCATAATGATGGTACTGGTACTGTAGTAACACTTAATGAAACGGTTTCAACCTTCGTAGATAACGGAGATGGTACCTATACTTACACCAACGAGAATGGTATTTCTACCGTAACAGCCGCAGCAGTTAATATCTATAATGCAGACGGTACACTTGCCGGCCCTCGTGTTGTAACACATAACGACAATAACCTGACTTTTACGACCGGAGCAAACGGACGTTTTGTAATCGACGGGACGTTCGAAAAGAGCAATGGAGCAGTTTATTACAGCTACAGAGTAGAATCAGGAGTTACCGTAGGATGGCTGAATACAGATTATGTTGTTGTGCTTTCCAATTTGGGTGTAGATGGTAATTTAACATTACCTCCGGCAGCATCTTTTCCAGGTCGAGTGATAAAATTAGCGAATGATACCGGTGCTGCACTATTCTTTAATAGTACTGTACCCGGAACATATCCGTCTAATGTCCCTTCTATAGCTTCCAGAACAGGTTCAGAATTTATGAGTACCGGAACCGATTGGGTACGAATTACAGGACGGTAAAAGTTTTATGAAAATTCCCGGAGAACTCCTCACTTCCAATAAAAAGAGAGGAGTTCCTTCAGGGGAAAATTCTATGACATTTCAAAAAAAACAAAATGAAAAAAATTTTACAAACAACGTGTAAAACAGTATTGCCATTGCTTTTCACTGCCTTTCTGGGGAATGAGTTAAAAGCACAGGTAAAAGTTTATGGTACTGTAAGTAACTCTTTGATTGGTGAGAACGTTTTCATGGATGTTTCCGAGAATACAGTTGGTCTGCCTAATAATAAAGGGAAAGGACTGAGTTTTCCACGTACGGATCTGACTGTTTGGACATTCATTACCAGTAGTTTGGATGGAATTAGTTTCCCGACCGCATTCGATGGAACGATCGTATATAATAGCGGAACAGGAACCACTCTTGCAGGACAAGGGATTCAAACAAATGTAACCCCTGGATTTTATTACTTCTATAACCCCGGAGCTACTATGGATATCACAAATGGGCAATGGGTAAGATTAACACCGGGTACAGTTAACGTAGTCAGCGTAGACGGAGGTAATATCCTGTCCTTAGGATCTGATGGCGGAGCCTTTATTGATGCAACGGCAATTACTGCAAATGAAACATTAACTGCTCTCGTGGATAATGGAGATGGAACAATTACCTATCTCGATGAGGATGGTGTGGCTACGGTGATCAATATGTCAACAATTATTGCCAATAACGAAACTGTAACCAATATCGCGGACAACGGCGATGGAACATTTACCTACACAAATGAAAACGGAACAAATCAGACTATAGATATCTCGGCCATGATAGCTGCTAACGAAACATTAACTACTCTGGTAGATAATGGAGACGGAACGATAACTTATCTGGATGAGAATGGCGTGGCTACCGTGATCAGCATATCAACAATCATAGCCAATAACGAAACTTTGACTTCACTGGTAGATAATGGTAACGGCACAATGACCTATACAGATGAAGACGGCATAGCAACGATCATCAACATAGCCAATATGGAGACATTGACTTCACTCGTAGACAACGGTGACGGGACAATGACTTACACGGATGAAGATGGTGTGGCGACAGTAATTAACATTGTAAATCTTGAAACACTTTCTACGCTGGTAAATAACGGTAACGGTACCTATACCTACACAGATGAAAACGGAACAACAACTCTAATTGATGTGGTTTCCGATATCTACACCTATGGTGACACACTGCTTTCGAACACAACATTCATGAACAGCATGAGTGATACACTGGTGACGAACCAACAGTTTCTGGACAGTTTGACCAGTATCATTCAAACAAGTGAAACACTCTCCACTTTGGTAAACAACGGTAATGGTACTTACACCTACACCGATGAAGATGGAACTACAACCCTAATTGATGTGGTTTCAGATATCTACACCTATGGAGATACACTGCTTTCGAACTCTACTTTCGTAAACAGTTTAAGTGATACACTGGTAACGAACCAACAGTTTCTGGATAGTTTGACCAGCATCATTCAAACAAGTGAAACACTATCTACTTTGGTAAATAACGGTAATGGTACTTACACCTACACCGATGAAGATGGAACTACAACCCTAATTGATGTGGTTTCAGATATCTACACTTATGGCGACACACTGCTTTCGAACTCTACTTTCGTGAACAGTTTAAGTGATACACTGGTAACGAACCAACAGTTTCTGGACAGTTTGACAAGTATCATCCAAAGCAGTGAAACACTGACTTCACTAGTAGACAATGGTGATGGTACCATGACTTATACTGACGAAGACGGTGTAGCAACTATCATCAGCATCGCCAACATGGAGACATTGACTTCTTTGGTGGACAACGGTGATGGTACGATGACATACACAGATGAGGATGGAGTGGCAACTGTGATCAACATTACTAACCTTGAGACAACTACTACCCTTGTCGACAATACCGATGGAAGCTTCACATATACCAATGAAGATGGTGTTGCGGTAACTTTTACGGAAACGCTTTCCACATTGGTCAACAACGGTGATAGTACATTTACGTACACAAACGAAGATGGGATCTCAACTATCATCGACATCGCAGCAGTAGAAACACTCTCTACGCTGGTGAATAACGGTGACAGCACATTCACCTATACAGATGAAAACGGTGCGGCTACGCTCATCGATTTTGCAGCGAATGAGACGACTACTACCCTTGTCGATAATGCCGATGGAAGTTTTACATATACGAATGAAGATGGGGTTGCAGTAACTTTCACCGAAACGCTTTCAACACTGGTAGATAACGGTGATAGTACCTTCACCTACACGAATGAAGATGGGATCTCAACTATCATTGACATCGCAGCAGTGGAGACGCTTTCAACGCTGGTGAATAACGGCGACAGCACATTCACCTATACAGATGAAAACGGCACTGCTACACTTATCGATTTTGCAGCGAATGAGACTACCACTACTCTTGTGGACAATACCGATGGAAGCTTCACATATACCAATGAAGATGGGGTTGCGGTAACTTTTACGGAAACGCTTTCCACATTGGTAGATAACGGTGATAGTACCTTCACCTACACGAATGAAGACGGGATTGCAACGATCATTGACATCGCAGCAGTAGAAACACTTTCTACGCTGGTGAATAACGGTGACAGCACCTTTACTTATACAGATGAAAACGGTGCGGCTACGCTCATCGATTTTGCAGCGAATGAGACTACCACTACCCTTGTCGATAATGGTGACAGCACATTCACCTATACAAATGAGGATGGGGTAATGACAACAATCGACATCTCTTCAATGGAGACGTTAACCATCATGACGCAGGATGTTGCTACCGGTATAATCACGTATACTGACGAGAATGGAGTTACAGACTCTGCCAATGTGGTTAGTACCGATGCACTCAATAGTATCACAGTAGGAACTGATGGTGGTGCATATCTGAACTTAATAGATACTGTGCAGTATGTGTACAGTGCCGAATATGCAGGTGCAGCACTCTATGCAGATGGTTCCAATAACCTAGGTATGATGACTTCGGATAATGCGGGTAGTGCAAACAGCTGGATGAATTACTACGAATGGTATTCTTCTGAAGTAACCGATCAGGATTATGATGTAATCCTTCGATTCACATTACCAAAAGGTTTCGTGAGCTGGGATGCAACAAGTCCAATTGTTTTAGACTACATGGCAAATACAGGAGCGAATGTTTCTGCTGAACTGTACCTGGAATCAGGGGCGACTCCTATTGCAACTATTCCCGCATCAGCTTCAGCTACGTGGTCTACTGTAACCATTCCTAACGCATCCCTCTCAACATTGGGAGCCGGACAAACCGCCGTGTTGGTACTTAAAATGACCAGTGCCAATAATGCAGTAGTGCGTATCGGAGATGTTACGTTGAACTATTTAAGTAAATAAAAACAGTACATGGGCGAAATTCAGGAGGTGGTCTGTACTACCAAAAAAAGCCTCCTGAATTTTAACCGCCCGGAACAGAACTACATTGAAATACTACCCTAACATGAAAAGGATACAATTTGACAGACGTTTTGGAGTACTGACATTAAGAAGATCATACTTGATCGCAGTACTATTTATAGTATCTTCTATACAAGCAATTGCCAGTACTTATGTTGTAACCAACACCAACGACTCAGGAACAGGTTCCTTGCGTCAAGCGATACTTGATGCCAATGCCTCCGGTCCAGGTCCGCATAACATTACTTTTCACCCATCTTTAACGGGAGGAACAGTTACACTTTCGTCGAGCCTTCCAATAGTTTCGGTTGCCGATGTAACCATTGACGGTAGTGGTAATGGCTCGGCCAATATTATTATTGATGCCGGAACCGGAGATAATACAACATACATCTTCAGGGCCGACGCCGGTGGAGTGAACGCTACATTCAAAAATTTTGTGGTGCAGGACACTGGTAACGAACCATTTTATTTTACGGGGAGCCCTGCCGGGATTACCATCGAAAACATCGTTGCACGACATAATGCGGGAGGTTATTTAAACCATGGAGTATATTATGTAGGAAATGCCAATGGACTGACCGTCCGGAATTTCACAATGACCCAGCAACAAAGCAATGCCAGCTTAGCCGCAATCCAGATTACGGGAACAGCTAACAATATATTGATTGACAATTTCAATCTGAGTCTTCCTGATGGTTTAGGGACAGTGAATGGTTTAGCAGAAGGAATTTGGTTTGGAGGAATAGCTGATAGTGTAACCATAGAGAACTGCACTATTGACCTTGATGATCCAAATACAGCGAACGATGCCGATTACGGAATTCATTTTGTTTCCAATGCTTCTAACGTAACTATAAACAACACAACCATAAACAACTGCGACCTCTATGCTATGCATATGGCAGGTACTTCAACCAATTTTAATATCAATGGTTTATCGGTAGATAATGCCCAGGGAGAAGGACCTACAATAGAGATCCGTTTTGTCGGGGCAGTTGACGGATTAACGATAAACAATACAGTTATTGAGCTGGATCATGATGCAACTACTGATGACGGGGATTACGGGATTTATTTTGACAACACTGCCAGCAACGTTTCCATGGATGGATTAAACATCTACAATGCAGAAGTTTACGGAATGTATGTCGGAGGGACTGCAAATACCTTCAGTGTCAACAATTCTGTTTTTTCGGTTGCCGGAGGTGCAGGTACAGCCCAACTAATCCGGTTCAACACGAATGCAACGGACATTACAATGAATAATGTGACAATTGATTGCGATGTATCGGGAACAACCGATGATTCCGATTACGGGCTTGTTTTTGCAGGATCAGCCACCAATGTAACACTGACCGGCGTAAGTATTAACGAAGCCGATTTGGATGGTATTTACACGGTGGGCGCACAGAATTTCGCCTTAGATGGATGTACGTTTACCAAATGCTACGATGGTATTGAGTTTTATAATAACGTTGCCCGCTCAGGTAACATGATCCAAAATTGCGTTTTTGACAGTGGTACCCGTTCAGGTATGATTATTAATGTTGCCAACGCAACTACCGGCTTTACGATTATCAACAATACCTTTTCAAACCACCAGTCAGATGTGGGACGTGCTATCTGGCTTTACAGTACAGGTGGTCTCAAGGCTATAGATATTATCAATAATAACTTTTTCAATAACTACGCTGGTATTTATAACGAACAGGCCGATGGCGTTTTATATTTCCAAAACTCGTTCTACAATAATTTATCGGCAATTGACAACGTAGCCAACGACGGGAACTACGGTTATGAACTTTCTAATGGAAAGGTACCGGTTATTACCTCATCAGTAGACGTTGGTGGTGGAAACTATGGTGTAACGTTTACATTACCCGCATTTTGCACGGATTGTAATGTGGAAATTTATACCAACCAAGTAACCGATGCCGAATATAACGGGCGTACCTATGTTTATACAGCTACCAATCTGGCAGCTGGTAGTCATACAGTAACCGTTAACAGTGGTGGCAGCGTAAGCGGTTTCTGGACGGCCATTTTATCCGATAACAATACGAGTGGTAGTACCTCAGAATTCAGCAATGCCTACCCGATAGCATTGCAAGGCCCGGCAAACGTTGATTCCGGGATTGCTTTGTGGGCAAGGGCGGATATCTCAGGCCATTCTTTCGGCAATTTTACCACAAACAATGGTTGGCGAGACTATTCAGGTAACGGCAACCATTTTGAGAAGCTGGTGAATAGCGACCCTGAATTGGTTGACGGGATGATGAACTTTAACCCTTCGGTAGATCTGGATGGTGATGATTGGTTTGCATTAGAAAATGCAAGTTTGGTAAGCTTTCCGGTTGGAAATTCAGGCCGTACGGTATTTGTAGTTTCCAATACAAGAGACGCTGGTTTAAGAAGCTCTCTCAGTTTCGGGAGTAATGCCGCCAACCAGCTCCAGGCGTTTCGACACGAGAACGGCACAATCCGCTACATAGGTATTGGAAATGATTTTACTGGGGCCGGAGCGTTTACGGTCGGGGTGCCATTTGTTGCCCGTTATGAACATGACGGTTCTACCAATACTACGAGAATCAGAAGTAATGGACTTGCTATTGCAACAACAATTACTGCCTATAACACGCAATATAGTGCCGATTGGGCTCATATTGGGGTAAGGGCAGGAAATGGCACTGAATCGTTTATCGGTGACATTTCTGAAGTGATTGTTTACAACCGTGATTTGACACTTACTGAGAAAAACAAGGTAGAAAGTTACCTGGCCATTAAGTATGGAGTTACATTAGACCAGTCAACGCCACAAAATTATACAACTTCAGATGGTACTGTTATTTGGAATGCCACAACAAACGCTTCTTACGCCAATGATATTGCCGGGATAGGGCGCGATGATGCGACGGTTTTAAACCAAAAACAGTCACGGTCAATAAATACAGGTTCGGTGGTAACTATCGGGCAAGGAAACATTGCTACGACTAACGGGAACAATACAAACACGTTTGCTGCGGATAAAAATTTCCTGGTATGGGGGAATGATGGGGCTTCGATGGCGTTACAGTCAACTGAACTTCCTGCAGGTGCAACAGCATTAACAAGAGTCGGACGCGAATGGAAAGTTCAGGAAACAGGCAGCGTGTCGAACCTTACCGTGGCCTTTGATATCAACAGGGCCGCCTATAATATCGAACTGTATATTGATACCGATGGCGACGGTGATTTTACCAATGCTATAGTAATTACCGGTGGATCATTAATAAACGGACAAGCTACTTTTACCGGGGTTAACCTGAATAATGGTGATTTATTTACTTTGGGATATAGTCCCTCGGCACCAGGTGGAGTTATGCCAGGTATTGGTGCATGGTGGCGTTCAGACATTGGAGCAACAACTACTGCATGGGATGACTTTAGTGGTAACGGACACAATACGGCTAATGTTAACACAGTAACGCTTGTTCCGGATGCAGCAAACTTTAATCCCGCCTTAACATTTAATAGCTCGTATTTCCAATACAACGGAAATCCCATTTTTGGAACACCAAAAAACTATGATAATGTGTATGTTTTTGCAGTAGGGCAACCGATAAACGGGCAATTTTTGTCGGTATGGGGAGAAAGAGCAAACAACGGGTACGACATACAGTATTTCAAGTACAATGACGACAATTTGTATTTTGATGCACCTTACGGATATCGTCTTAATTCAGGTAATTATGTAGCAGACGGTGCAGTTGCAGGTGTGTCGAATTTATTCGCCGGAAAGAAAAGCACAACCGCAATTACCAATTACATTCAGGGAAAAAATGTAGGTTCTGTAGCAGGAGCATACGCTTCTTTTTACTCGACTGGTGCCATTAATTACCTGGGGGCCATACCGGGACAAGCATCAACCGGCGGAAGCGGATTGTCCGAGGTAATTGTTTATGAGAATGCTTCGTTAATGACAGCAACTCAGGTTCTGCAAATAAACAGTTATCTAGCTCTGAAATATGGAATAACGCTTGACCAAACGAGTGCAACCAATTATTTGGCATCTGACGCTTCCGTGGTATGGAATGCTACGGCTAACAGCACTTACAGCAATGATATAGCCGGAATTGGTCGCGATGATTTTTCAGTATTAAGCCAAAAACAATCGCGGTCTGTAAACAGTGACGATTTGGTTACCATAGCACTGGGTAGTATCGCCTCTTCCAATCAGACAAATGCCAATGCTTTTGTTGCTGACAAAAACTTCTTGTTGTGGGGTAATGATAATACCAGTACTGGTTTGAAGACAAGTGAACGACCAACAGGAGCTGTAGCCAGTCAGCGACTGATCCGTGAATGGAAGGTAGCAGAAACGGGAAGTGTTTCCAATCTTTCAGTTGCTTTCGATATTGACAATATTTATCCTCAGGCTTATGATTTTGAGTTGTATGTCGATACGGACGGGGATGGCGATTTCAGCAATGCGACAATTGTTACCGGAGGCACATTGATAAATGGACAAGCTGTTTTTACCGGGATCGACCTGAACAACGGTGACTTGTTTACCCTGGGACTTTCAAAACAAGCACCCGGAGGAGTGGCAGCCGATTTACAGCTGTGGCTAAAAGCTGATGCCGGAGTTACAGGAACTACTGCTATAAGCTCCTGGAAAAACCAATCCGCCAATGTCAGACACGCAGATATGTCTTTTGGTGACCCCGCTTTTATTGAGGGTAGTTTAAATTTTAATCCGATAATTGATTTTGACGGGGATGATTATTTCAGGTTTACAGCTAGTCCTTTTGTTACTGCTTACACGGCTGCTGAGGCCATTACGGTAGTAAAAGATAACGGAGGAGCAGGTGCTTACGGGCATCCGTATGATTTTGGAGGCAGTAGTAGAGGCTTTCATTATACATGGAGTGATTTGAATGTTTACCAGGGCTCGTTTACCAACGACAGGCTTGCTTTTAACCCGGCCAATAACACGATTGCTGACGGAAAAACAGGAGTTGCTTCTATTGTTGGCGATCCAATCCAAACTTCCGACTGGAACATTTATGGTACCCATAGCGCAACCAATAACTGGGGTATCCAGTTTAACGGGCAGTATAAGGCCACTTCTGCTACTAACACCACCGATTTTTCGCTGGCCGCAGGAAATGAACATATCGGGGCAGTTTCAGGTACTGTGTTTCGCGGAGAAACAGGGGAAATAATCTTATACAACAGGGCGCTTACTGCAACTGAGCGTCTGCAGGTTAATTCCTACTTAGCCCTCAAATACGGGCTTACCCTGAACCAGAGTTCTCCAAACAATTACTTGTCCTCCGACGCTACGGTAATTTGGAATGCTACAAGTAATGCGATTTACAGTAACGATATTGCCGGAATTGGCCGCGATGATCTTTCTGCACTGGAACAAAAGCAATCACGCTCAATAAACAGCGATGCGATAGTTACCATTGCATTGGGACAGGTAGCCGCAACAAACCAAACAAACACAAATAGTTTTGCTGCTGATCAAAACTTCCTGGTATGGGGTAACGACAATGCCAGCACCTCCTTACAAACGTCTGAACTTCCTGCAGGAGCGGCAGCGCTGTACCGCATGGGACGGGAATGGAAAGTCGCTGAAACCGGGAGTGTTTCAAACCTCACCGTAAGTTTTGACGGAATGGCACCGCTTGCATACGATTTGGAATTGTACATCGATACTGATGGCGACGGTGATTTTACCAATGCTACGATTATTTCCGGCGGTATCCTGATAGATGGGCAAGCTGTTTTCTCAGGGGTCGACCTGAATAATGGAGACCTGTTTACCTTGGGGCTTAGCCAGGCTTCCCCGGGTGGGGTGGTTTCTAACCTTTCGTTATGGCTAAGGGCCGATATAGGTGTTTATTCGGATACAGGTATACCGGCCGCCGATGGGAATGCCTTAGGTACCTGGCTCGATCAATCAGGACACGGAAGGGATGGATCTGCGGTAAACTTGCCGACATTCAATCACCTGGATGTTAACTTTAACCCGTCTGTTACCTTCAACGGTACAAATAATTATTTTGATTTGCCTATCGGCATATTGGATAACGGGAATACCAATTATTCCATTGTTTCAGTACAACGCCAGACCGCGACCAAGGCAGCACAGGTTTTGTACCTTGGAGGTTATGGAACAAACAACGGGATATACCATCAACTGGATGAAGGCGATAAATTTGAATCTTCATGGTCAAATAGTGGCTTTTGGGGAGGTAACCCTACTCCAAATGAACCGGATATTTACACAGCGACTTACAACAATACAACCGGGAAACTGATAAGACAGGATGGTTTGCAGGTAGCCACGGACGCACAAATTACCTTTAATTACATCCAAACGGTAAACAATAACACTGTTGGTGTCCACAAGTTAATCGGTACCTCCTACTTTAACGGGGAGATCGACGAAGTGATTGTGTATAACAATAAGACAACTTCCGGAACGGAATTGCGGCGGATCGAGTCGTATCTAGCAATTAAATACGGGATTACACTGGATCAGACTACTCCTCAGGATTATCTTTCCGCAGACGCATCTGTACTATGGGACGCAGCGACATACGCTACCTATAGCAATGACATCGCCGGAATCGGTCGTGATGATCTCTCCGCTCTGAATCAGAAACAATCCATATCGGTAAATTCTGATGCGCTGATAACCATTGGATTGGGAGGCATCGAAGTCTCGAACCTGGCAAACTCAAATTCATTTGCTACAGACAACAGTTTTCTTATCTGGGGTAACGACAACGCGAGTATTTCCATTGCCAATTCCGGAATACCTCATGGTTTTGCTGAAAAACTGGTGCGTAACTGGTTTGTTCAGGAAACAGGTACAGTTGACTCAGTACTGGTTCGGATCCCTGCCACTGCAGTAGCCGGGTTCAGTGATATTACCAAAGTGTCATTAATCGTAGCTGACGATGCCGGGTTTACAACAAATGTTCACATCAGGCCATTGGTACAAAATGGGGGTAATTATGAAACAATATATGATTTCAACGGGGCGAGATATTTCACCTTCGGAATTTGGCCAACTGACTTTATGCGGCACGGAAAATATTATCTGGATAATGTAAAAAGAGATATGAAGTTCTGATATGACTTTAGGTTTTAAAAACAAAAAATAGGCAACCTGTGGGGCCGGGAGCAATGATTTCAACAAATGTGCACCCAGATGACCCGGTCCTGCGGGAAGCCGTCAATTGAAAACAGTAAATAAAGAGAGTTATGAAAACACAGTTTACTTTATTGGTGATGCTTGCGATCTTAGAGGTATCACCAGGTCGCGCACAAACGGTGAACACAGGTTTGGTTCAGGTTCAGCCCGGAACTATATTTGCAACTGTTGGCGCTTTTGACAACAAACCCTCCGGAACATTTGTAAATGATGGTGAGGTATTTGTTTATAACCATTTTAATAATGATGGTAGTGTAAATTTCACAACAGGGTTACAGGGCTACACACGCTTTCTGGGAAATGTGGTACAGCAGCTGAGCGGAAGTAATCCATCCTATTTTTATGATGCATTATTTGATAATCCTTCGAGTAACACAGCATCCTTTGAAGTAAGTGGAGAGATCAGTATTGACAATGAAGCTGATTTTAACAAGGGAATCTTAAACGATGATGATTTCGGTGGTCTGGTGATCTTCCAAAACAATGCCAATCACATCAATACAAGCGATCTCAGCCACGTGGATGGTCCGGTACGAAAAGATGGCAATACGGCCTTTGAGTATCCCATCGGTGATGGCGGATATTACAGATTTGCCGGTATTTCAGCTCCTGATCAGGCAAGTGATATGTTCACTGCCAAGTATTTCTACCTGAATCCTGATCCACTCTACCCTTTGGCAAACAAGGCTTCAGCTCTAATTACATTCATTGATGACCAGGAGTACTGGAGTATTACACCTTCCAACCCGGGAAGTCCCGTTTTAATTACCCTTAGCTGGGATGAATATACCACTACTCCATCGCAGATTCTTCCTGGTACCTATCAGACCATTCACATCGTGCGTTGGGATCCCGCGCAGAATATGTGGATTGATGAAGGCGGAGTTGTTGATGAATTCAATAAAACTGTAACTACTCCGGTAAAGATGTCGTCTTACGGTATTTTCACATTGGCCACCTATAATATTGCTCCGGAAGTTGCAGTTTCACAGGGGTTCACTCCAAACAGCGATGGGTATAATGATGTATTAAAGATCGATGGATTGGAAATGTACCCGAACTCAAAGATGACCATTTTCAATCGCTGGGGCGTCCTTGTATATGAAAGCAATAACTACCAAAATGATTGGGATGGCCGTTCACAAAGCAGCTTAAACGTTGGCGGAGATCAACTTCCTGAAGGAACGTATTACTATCTGCTTGAATTGGGAGGCGATGCATCATCTGCCAATTACGGAAAGATCTATAAAGGGTATTTCTATCTAAAACGACAATAAAAATTTCCAAACTATGAAAATCTTTATAGCAGAGTTTATCGGAACCTTCTGGCTTATACTGGGAGGATGCGGAAGTGCAGTACTGTCTGCAACATTTCCGGAAACAGGTATCGGCATACTTGGCGTCTCACTCGCTTTCGGTCTGTCTTTAATTACAATGGCATACACATTTGGTACTATTTCAGGTGGCCATTTCAATCCGGCCGTTACAATCGGTGCATGGATAACAGGAAAAGTTAAACCGCATACACTTCTCCTTTACATAGCAGGTCAACTGAATGGAGCCCTTACCGGTGCCGCCATACTTTATATACTTGTTTCAGAAAAAGATGGCTCGATAGGAAACTTTGCCGCCAATGGATACGGCGAATACTCTCCAGGTAATTTTTCTATGTACCCGGCTTTTTTAACTGAATTCTTAATGACATTCATGTTCGTGCTGATCATACTGATCGTTACGAAAAGTGAAGCACTTAAAAAAGTATCAGGAATAGTAATAGGTCTCGCACTAACACTTATTCATTTAATAAGCATTCCGGTAACAAACACTTCCGTTAATCCTGCCAGAAGTTTCAGTCAGGCTGTTTTCGTCGGTGATTGGGCACTTGATCAATTATGGTTATTCATTATTGCTCCGATCGCCGGAAGCGTAATTGCCGGAATTTGTTACAGATACCTTATCAATAAACATTTAGAAGACGATCAATATTCACAATCAGTTTAACTGTTTAAAAGAACATATCATGAAAACGAAAAAACATCTAGTCGCGCTTATAATCGGACTTTCTTGTAGTGTGCACGGACTCTCACAACAAGAGGCACAATTCACTCAGTATAATGATAATATGCTGTACTATAACCCCGCCTATGCCGGTAGCAGGGAAATGCTCAACATTGCCTTGATTCATCGCCAGCAATGGGTTGGGATAGATGGGGCTCCGATGTCCCAATCTCTTGCGATTCACTCCCCGCTTAAATATGAATCTATCGGAGTTGGACTCAGTGTCTTAAATGATAGAGTTGGCCCCTTAAACCAAACATGGATAAATGCTGATTTCGCATACAGCCTTAGATTTAAAAAGCACAAAGGAAGATTAGCATTTGGGGTAACCGGGGGGATCAATCTTCTGAATGCGAAACTTAGTACACTGTATACCGTTGATCAAAATGATCCGATGTTCGGGCAGGACATTCAAAATAAAATACTCCCGAATATCGGCGCCGGAATCTATTATCACTCCAAATATTGGTATTGTGGAGTCTCCGTTCCCCGGGTTACAGAGTCCAGTTACTCTCCTACTCAAATTTTCTACAATGATCGCAGACACTACTATTTCTCTTTGGGTGGATATTTCAGTATTAACAGAATGCTGAAGCTGCGACCAAGTACAATGATGAAATTCACTATGGATGCTCCTTTTGCGCTAGACGCTTCCCTGGCATTAATCGTTTACGACAAATTTTGGTTCGGAGCGAACTACAGGGTACTGGAAAGCGCCGGAGGCCTGTTTCAATGGCAAATTTCCGATCAATTCAAATTAGGATATGCCTTTGACATTTCTACCACAAAATTAGTACGATACAATTTCGGAACGCATGAGATTTTACTCAGTTTTGATCTGTTGAGAAAAGACAAAAAATTCATTTCTCCACGATTCTTCTAAGGAAATACAGCGCGTTTAATGAGTAATAAAATTGACCACTTATGAAAAAATTAGTAATCCTGGTTGCCTTAGTTCCGTACCTTGGAATAGCCCAGGGAAACCGTTTAAAATATGCAGATAAAAAATATGGTGATATGGCCTGGCACGATGCTGCCGAAGGTTATGAAGATGTGCTCGAAAGAGGCATTGATTCATCAAAAGTTGACAATCGTCTGGCAGAATGTTACGACAAATCCGGAAACCTTGAAAAAGCACTGGAGTGGTATCATATTTCGGAAAAAAATGATCACCTGCATAAAGAGCAATTATTACGATCTGCCCTGATTCACCGACAATCAGGTGACTATAAGGGCTCTATTGAATTATTGCAAAAATATGAGCAAAGATATGGTTCTACAGATGTTACACGCCAACTATTGAGTGAGACCGAAAATCTGAGCAAATTACAAAAGGATAATGGCAATTTTGACCTGTATGACCCTACTATAAATACACCTTCTTCTGAAATGACGGTAAATTTCTACACAGAAGAGAGAGTATTCGTATCCCGGAACAAAAGAAGTAAAATGCCTGTAATGAGATTGGATGCAGGTTCCAATGATTACTTCTACAGACTCTACGTCGGTGATATGGATGAAGCAGGGAATATTTCAGACCTCAAAAAAATAAAAGGGAAGAAATCCATCTTTAAACATAACACGGGGCCTGTGTGCTACGATAGTATTAATAACTACCTCTATTTTGCCGCAAATACCAAAAACACGTCGGAAGAATCAACAAAAGAGTCCCTCTCCTATCTGAATATATACAGAGCTCGTCTGGATGGACGTCGTTTGAAAGACATGCGTATTTTACCTTTCAACGGAGAAAATTATTCCTGTGCACACCCATCCTTATCTGCAGATGGTAAATACCTGTTTTTTGCATCCGACAAACCTGGTGGATTCGGGCATTCCGATCTCTACAGAGTAGAAATCAGGGAAGATGGTTCTACCGGTGAAATGGAAAATCTGGGGAATAAAGTGAATACCTCATTGGATGAGTTCTTCCCGTATATGCACCCCGGAGAAAACATTCTGTTCTTTGCATCCAACGGGCACCCGGGACTTGGTGGGCTGGACATCTTTGTTGCAAAAATGAACCAGAATCTGCATCCAAAAAAAGTTGAAAATTTGGGTGCGCCTGTCAATAGTCAAATGGATGATTTTGGTTTCATAAGCGATATCGCACAAAAACACGGATTCCTTACCTCTAATCGTGAAGGAGGAGCGGGAAGCGATGATTTCTATTATTTCACACAAGACGTTCCTATCAGAAGTGGAATTCAGGTTTATGGGAACGTAACGGATATTGCATCCGGAGATAATCTCGACAGCGTGAAACTGATTATCATGGATAACCAGGGAAATGTAATTGATGAAGTAAGATCAGATCAAACAGGACAGTACGAAGTTTTGGTTCCTGAAGGAATTGATGATATCATTATTTCGGCAGCTGGAAATAACTACGAAGAATCCGAAACAGATATCCATATTCCAAATGATGCTGACGAATTCAATCAGGACATAGCACTCACTCCGCATATTGATTACTATCTCTACGGGACAATTGTAGAAAAAGGAACAACATCTCCATTGGAAGGTGTTAAAACTACCCTGATTGACAAACGTACCGGTAAACAGGTTCTTGAATTAACGAGTGATAATAAAGGAGAAATGAAATCTGAAGTATTGAAGTCTCTTCACTATGGCGATTCTTTAAATTACAGTGTCAGATACAATAAAGAAGGTTATGTAATTGTTACACGCGAATTGAATTATGTCCTCTCTGTCAGGGATAACATAAATATCAACAATACCGGGACTCCTATTGAACTCATAAAAATAGAAGAAGGCTCTACTGACCTTAATGATGTAGTGGAAATAAACCCTATTTACTTTGATTTGAACAGCTTTGATATTCGTCCTGACGCAGCGATTGAATTGGATAAGGTCGTTAAAATCATGAAAGAAAACCCTGGAATGGTCGTTGAATTAGGATCTCATACCGATAGCAGAGGTAGTGCCTCTTACAATAAATCATTATCTGACAAGCGGGCGAAATCCTCTGCACAGTACATTATTTCCAAAGGTATTGATAAGAGCAGGATTACCGGAAAAGGTTATGGTGAAAGTAAATTGAAAATCTCTGATGCAGAAATTAAAAAAGCTGGTTCTGAAGAAGAGAAAGAAAAACTGCACCAACTCAACCGGAGAACAGAATTCATAATTGTAAAAATGGATTACAAATAACCACTTTCCTGGTGAAGAATCCGGAGGAGAATCTTGTAGTGTAGTAGATGCAAATTTTTCCTCCGGACTTCATTTAGATTTCCTAAAGTTCTTTCACTAAAAAAGAAAATAATGAGACAGATCAAAATTGGCATAGCTGAAGACAACGAAACAATGAGATCTTTGATCGTAAAGTATATCCAGTCTAATAGTCGTCTTAATATTGTGTGTGCTGCAAGTAATGGACTGGAATTAATAAATAACCTGGACACTACATTTCCGGATATCGTCATTTTGGACATTAATATGCCTGTACTGGATGGGTTCGATACCTTGAATTTTATTCGCAACAATTTCCCGGATATCAAAGTCATCATGTTTAGTTTAAACTACGACAGACATCATATTGAATTAGTTAAAAAACTCGGAGCAAGTTCATTTGTGAGTAAATCACAGGACCTGAAGTTACTTATTGACACAATCATCAAAGTGAATGAGAACGGTATTACCGGAAACGAGCATTTTTTTGTATAGACTGTTCCGGCAAAAAATTGAAATTCAGCAGATTATTTTGACACCCTAAATTATACATGATTTTGTTTCAAATACCTTCAATTTCTCTCTAGTTTTGATAGAAATTTGGAATCAGTGTACAGAAAAAAATCTTCAATAAAATGCTCTATCTTTACTTCTCAATAAATTCTTTTGAGACCCGAAATCCAGACCCACTATGTTTTAAACATTTCTTCTTCCTAACCATTTTCTCTTCCGTAATAAGCCATGGAAAACTTTAAATTTTTCTATAAAGAAAGAAAACTCACGTTAGTAAAAAACAACTTTAAAAATTCACTTTTTATCACGTGGCTATTTCTCTCAGCGCTATTGTTTTTTCTTCAACCATTTGAAATGGGGCTTTTTTCTTTCTCCGGAAAAATTGTATTAAGTATTTATATAGGTTCCATTTCGGTCTGGGTTCATCTCTATCTCTATTTGTATTTCAAACTTAGAAAGGCACCTGATCCGTTTGTCTTCGCTTATATTGAGGAGCTGTGGATAACCATTTTGGGAATTATTCTTGGAGGAATTGTTCTCTATATATATGTCCAACTTTTAAGTTTCGTTGTTCCGACTCTTCAATCAGGAAATAAGGTAATTCACGTTGGAGAAGGTAGTCTGCTTTACAGTCTGTGGCGAGCATTTATAGTTGGTACCCCTGTTTATGGTTTTATCAAAATCTATAATTATCTAGTCGCAACACGAGAGCAATCAAAATTTCCTCCATCTTCTAGCAAGGACAAAAAAATAATGCTCTCATCAAATAACATAAGTGGAGAAACACTCTCTATTCGTGCAGAATCCATTTTGTTTATTGAGTCTGATCGCAATAACCTTACTGTGTATTTTGAAGACAATAATGAGTTGAAAAAAAGTTCGATCCGGAAATCGCTTAAAGAAGTTGAACCGGATCTTAATTATGAACAATCTCCATTTATCAGATGTCACAGGTCCTTTATTGTCAATAAAAATCAAATCCTTCTGTTAAAGGGAAATGTAAGGATGGCAATCTTACTTCTGCCATACAATTTACACATTCCCGTCTCCAGATCAAAAGTTGATATTCTCCGTCAAGACTTGCGTCAGGAACAGATCAAAGACTAATCGAGGAATTTTTTTTCATATAAAATCCTGTTCGTACTTAATCGTTCCTGTTTGTCCTGCACTACCCTTCAATACCAAAGAAGGTAGGTACTTTTACTAACAAGTGATTGACATTTTTTTATAACGATTCAAGATCAAGCTACTGCGGTTACTTCGGTGTAGAAACTTAAGTATTGGTTTTTAATTAAATAACAATTTAAGCGACTTATTATGGTGATGTGTCTCTCCTTGCATTCATATTCCGGCATGTCGGAAGAATAAAAAGGACACTGATCATAGCACTATTCACGCATCCAATAATACTGAAGTTATCGCAGTCTTGATTTTTTCAGCATAGAAGGTGACCCGGAATTTAAAAGAATAGTACCACAATATAGAATTGACAACGTAATGTGTTTATTGGTAGTTAGTAGTTGAGTTAGGTAAACAAACAATTTTGGGCATCAATTCGGATCTTCGTATATGATTTCTCATTACGTTGTTGGGTTCCTTACCCGTGTGAAATCGAAGAAATGATTGATGCCCATGTTTGTAGATGAAATACCCTTGAATATGCTGTGAATTGAAATCCTGTTGTATCTGGAGGAACACCTTTAAATCAAGGAGAGGAACATTAGGATAATTTGCCTGAACAACAGTGATTTTATGCCGATCAGAAATGTTAAGTTCGCCTCAGAATAACAGCGCTTTTATGAAAAAGATTTCTTTATTGATCTGCTGCTTACAGCTAGGTTGGCTTTTCGGGCAAATTGAGAGCAGTAGTTTGTCAAAACAGAGTGATTCCTACGGACTTTCATTGAAATCTAGAAGAGGATTTGGACTTTCGAGCGATATATCCGGCACCTTTGTGAGCACGTCTAATTCATCTGCAATTGCCATCACGGCACCCGATAATGAGACCTTAGCTAGTCAAACTTTCAATTTTTTCGGAATTTCAATGAATTTCGGTGGTGGTTTATTATTGGATCGGGATAAACAAGTTAGCAATGCTGTTGTCTCTGGTGGAAAAATGAATTTTGGAGCTGGAATATCCTGGGAACATGTAAGGTATCTGCGTAAAAATCATGGAATTATACTGGGTTCAACACTTAGCTGGACATCGTTTTCCAATTCAGTAGTTTACTCGTATTCAGATTATGATGGTATGTCTAATGGCGGTTCAATAACAATGAACATGGGAAATGGATATAGAAGCAACATTGTTTCAATCGATTTTCCCGTTTATTACTGTTATAGAATAGCTTTAAAATCAGGAGAAATCAATCCGTATTTTGGGGCAAATCTTCGTGTAATCGCCGGGCTTTTTAACAAAGAAGGGTATACGAGTACTTCAGAAGAAGTAGAACTCAACAATGAGACTTATTTCAGTGATTACCAGTTTTCGTATGATTTAGATCGCATTGCTCCAATGGTGCAACCTACTTTAGGTATGTCTTACTTATACAAATTGAAGAATGGGGGACATTTAAAGTTTAGCTTCGACTATAAACTCTATTTGAAATCTACTGGTAAAATTACAGCCAGCTATGACAATACCCTTAAAATGAAAGGCGGGTATCTGGTTACTCCGGATGGACCGGTCCCCGTAGAATACACGCCTGTAGATTGGACGACCGATGATTTTTATGTAAACATGAGCAGATTTAGTTTAGGATTATCTTACGCGTTTAAATAATAGGGATATAAAGTAAAATCTCACCTGTATTCCGGAAGAGACAACTTCAAATGTCTCGCTACTTGACTACACCAAAAGTGATCCTGTACTGAAAAATCGCCAGAAACCCGTTCTGGTAAATTGTACGGATCATCCCTGCATAGGCATTATATTCCTGGTAGAAAATATTAGCCCGATTTGTAAAGTTTTGGAAATCACATGCCCATTCCTGTGTAGCCTTTTTGCCTATCAATTTGAAGCCTATCCGTGCATTTCCTTTCATATAATCGGGGTAAGAACGGGCAAATGTATTCGCCTCATCCAAAACCTGTGTGCCGCTCTGGATACTTTGATCCAGCAAGATCTCTGTATAACGTCCACCTCCATTCCAGGTAAATTTCAAGTCAAATGTTAATGCGGATTTGTATTTGGGATTTTCACTTCGGGACTTAAATCTGTACTCATAGCCTCCAAGTACATTCAATGTGTGATTGCCATTGAACGCAGTATTTCGCCATACCTCATCACTTCCTTTATATTTCGAATCAAACAAAGATCCGGTCAGGAGAAAATAAATTCCATTGTTTAATGACTTCTCAAGCGTCATCTCGACTCCATAATTGTATCCCTCTCCTCCATTCACAAGTGAATCCGGTGTTCCGGTAACAAAGGAAGCTCCAAAGTTTAATAAGGAATAAGTACTGACCTGTCTATCGACCGGAACATTCGTCAGATACTGCCCGTAAGTCTCAACCTTTAGATTGATTCCATGTTTAAATCCTTTCTGGAAACTGGCTACAAGATGCTGACTTCGCGTAAATTTCAGGTTTTTATTAGGAGTAATGAAAGAACCATCCAACAATCTGATTTGGCTAAAATATACTTCCAAAGGCGCAACTTGACTATGCATTCCATACCCGATTGAAATGCGTTGATTGGCAGGCAATTTGAAATTCATTCCTATTCGCGGTTCTATAGAATATTGATTACTTAAAGAAAGTAATTGTCCATACACACCACTGACCAGCGTAATATTTTCCGTCCATCTGAAGCGATGTTGAAAATGTCCCCTGACTAAATCTGTAGCTCCGTTAAAATCGCGTAAAGGGATTAAACCGATCAGGGCATTTTCATAGATAGAATCATTGAAGTTTAGCATATAAACATCATTAATAATTCCGGCTTTAATCAGATTGCGGCTATTTATCTTATTCTGATAATTGAAAATTGTGGTTTGCCTGGAAATATTTGAATTGCTGTTAAATGTTGTAAAAGGATTTGCCCCGTTCACATCAAGTGTATCATTCTGAACTTTGTTAATTGATCCCTGAATACCTCCAATAATCTCAAAAAATGAATTTGCATTGATCCGATGTTTGTGAGATATCCCTGTAACTCCGGTATTCGATCTAAAATAAATATCCGTTCCGGTAGATCCCCAAATGCTATTCTCTTCCTCTGTATCGGAAGAAAGAATATTAATATTACTCAGCCCTCCCATTCCGAAAATACTTGTCACACCTTTCTCTGACGGGAAATACAATTTAAACGTCGCATCCTGATATTTTGGAAGCGCTACCGTCCCAAAGTTCATTCCAAGCAATTTAAAAAACTCCAATGTTGAATACCGGTAATTTACCAGAAATGAGGATTTTTTCTTCTTTGAAAGTGGTCCTTCAGCCATAAGTTCCGCTCCATTAAAGCCTACCTGCCCCATAAACTCATATCTTTCATTGTTCCCGTGACGCATGCGAAGATCAAATACTCCGGAAAGTGCATTACCATACTCTGCAGGAAACGCTCCGGTAAAGAAATCAGAATTACTCAGAACATTGTTATTTAGCATTGATACCGGACCTCCGGTAGTTCCAAAACGAGCAAAATGATTCGGGTTAGGAATATCTATCCCATCCATTCTATATAGTACACCCGATGGGGAATTTCCCCGGATAATTATATCGTTTCTGGAATCATCTGCTCCCTGCACCCCGGCAAAGTTTTGTGCCATTCTCGCAACATCATTATTACTTCCTGCATATCTTCTGCTTTCCTCAATCGAGAATGTTCTTGCACTAACGGTAGACAATTGATTAACGGTCTCCACATCCTTTTTTGCCGTTACTTTGACTTCGTCCAGATTCTTTACTTCCTCCGTCATCTTCACCACCAGAATCAATTCCTTCGATGAGATCACTTCCAGATTTTGCAGAACTGCCGATTCATATTGTGCGTATGATGCAAGTAAATTATACCTGCCAACAGCTACGTTTTCGAACCTGAAATAACCATCAATGTCTGTTAACTGTCTTAACGTATCCGTTTTGCTAAATAAATACACCTTCGCTCCCGGAATTGGCATTTCAGAATAGTGGTCTATTACCTGACCTCTTACAGTCTGTGTCAATTGTCCATATCCCAGTTGGGGAATTAGCAGTAAAATAGTAATGAAAATGCTGCATCTCATTTGGTCAAAAGTTTAAGTTTACAGACCAAACTTATTTCTTTAATATAAGCGGAATAAATAAAAGTGATCAGAAACATTATATGGTGACCAGGAACATGTTTGGGGATAAATAACAAGGTATTTATCCGTTCATCACCAGGGTGAAATCAGCAATTCGGTTACGTGCGACCGGTAATTTTTCATCAATATCCGTCAAAACCAAACTATAGCCCTGAGCATTACCTTCCACATCAATAACATGATCCAGATTTACAACAAAGCCACGATGAGTACGCATTACATTCAAACCACTTTCAATAAGGATTCCCTCCAGATTAGACAGCGTTATTCTGTACAGTTTTTTCTGAAGACTTCCGCTCATTGAAAAAATTTCGACATAATTACCCGCCGCCCGCGCATACCTGAAATACTGGCTGTCTACTAAAAATGTATCCTCCCCTCTATCACAGGTAATTTCAACTGTTACCGATGGATTTTTAACTGCTTTCTTTTGTAACAAATCTCTGGATTGTTTAGAATGCCGATTGCTCAGTTCCAGCTCAGAAAATACCAGCAGGAATGAAACCGGAATAAAACCTACAGCCAGCGTAAACAGGATATAGAATCCCATGACATTGTATATTGAAAGATCCGGATCACCTTTCATCGCCATGAAAGAAAATATCCCGTTAGCCATTCCAATAAATGTAATATGAACCAATGTGCTCAGTAATTCTTTCCCTACCGTCCATTTATGTCCGTATTTGGTTGTCAGAATGTTATACCACCCGAACATGTAGACAATGTTTAGCAAAACTGTAATCGCACCATACCCGAGCGACATCATTAAATCTGAATATGCAAAATCCCATGACATTGGGAATGGCCGGAACACCAAAAGAAAAATGAACACAAAAAGACCTATCGCAATTGCAATAAACAACCGCGCCTTTCCTGAATACAATAAAGGGCTTGCCTTTTTCAAATACCGTATCACCCTGCAAAGGTGATAAAGAAATTTTAAAAAAGTGTTATCCTACTTGAATCCACTCATTTTTTGAATAACAGCAATCTCCTTTTCCAACGAGAAAGGTAATCAAGAAGAATAATCTAATTAGCGATTAAAAAAAATGATTTCTAAGTATTTAACATAAAAAAAAGCCCCCCGAAGGCGGCTCCTTTTATGTTAACTTATCTTTTTTACTTTACAAGATGTTTGTTCATGTACAAGTCACTCTCCGAACTGACGTTAATGAGTAACAACCCCGAATAATCATCCACATCATACACAAAAATATTTAGTCCTGATTGAGCATACGGTGCTGCACTTTTTACCTCAGAACCGTTCAGGGTAGTGAGACTTACTGCTAATTGCTGCGGAGTTGAAACAAATGATTCAAGAACAATCTTTCCTTTACTTTGGTCATAATACGTTCTCATCCAATCTGTATCCGAATAACACTTTTCAGTGGAAATATACCCGGTTTCATCTGTTTCTCCATCAAAATCAACTGACACCAATTTGTAATATTCCGTCGCTCTTCCGGGTGCATAATCCGTAAAACTATACTCTTGTTTGTCTAACGAATTCCCGGCCGCAGTTACCGAACCTACAATTTCAAATACTTCAAGATCGGAAGACCTCCAAATTTCAAAGCGATCGACATTGTACTCTGTTGCAGTCTCCCACTTTAATTGATTTTTCCCCTCATCACAACTTACTGAAAAACCAACTACCTCAGATGGTAGAGGACAAGGTTCAATATCAACTAAAACCTGTTCCGGATTTGGTTGACAACCCGGCAGATCAATCTGAACGGAATAGGTTGTTGCTACCGATGGATTTACTGTAATTTGATCCGAACCGGAATAGGTATTTCCAAAATTATCTGTCCACGTGTATGATGCCGCAGGGTCTTGCGGTGTTGCGGTCAGCGTAACTGCATCACCCGAACAAACAAGATTATCCGATGCGGTCAGATTACTTGTCACGATTCCACCGGAAAATCCGATCTCATAATCGCAGTCTGCACCGCCATGCCCATCAAAATGCAGGTAATATTCATTCCCCGGAACCAATCCACTTGCTGTTATTGTGTTGGCACCTGTAAATCCTGTATCTACATTGGTCCACTCTATTGGAGTCATTAATGTTAAAACTCCGTTTGAGCCTAATGGTGCAGCAGGGTTATAAGCATATACGGCAAACTGTATGTAGCATCCTCCAAACACATTGATATTAAAATCCACAGTTGTTGCATCTGCTATGAACTTCAGCCAGGAATTATTTTCAATTGACCCCTGATGGTCGGTCGTATATGACCCGCAAAAAGTACAACCATCACCATTAGCTCCTAAACCTCCTGCGGGTGTTCCATTCTGTAAAAAATCTTCAATGTAAGCTGCTGCAGTATTTCCACAATAATGTGATGTATTACAGATTAATGGAGCATCGTAAAAATCTCCTGCAGCAAAGGGATTACAATCACATGTATTGAAATCCTGCGTACAACCATCGTATCCGATTGTTAATGTCCCACTTGACGGGACTGATGCTGCCGGCCAGTATACAACAGGCCAAACCGGAGGTACTCCCAATGTGGAGGAATTAACTACCATAGAGGTTACAGAAGTCCCGGTTGCCGCATTTATTGCAGCCGGACTAAAGGTCCATGTCATATTTGATCCTGCGTCGGCATCTAAATTTCGTAATTCAATCGCATTACACCCATTCGGATGAGATACGGGGACGACATTCATAAATGAGCTACATCCTCCTCCTCCTGCAAGGGAGGTATATGTAGTCAACAGAATAATAATTGTAAGTATCCTTTTCATTGTTATATTTTTTGAATATTGATTAACCTTCCTACTTTTTGATTCGGATTGCGAAACTCGATCTTAATCTCTTCGCCGTAGTTTTCCATCACTTTCACCCGGGTCGCTTCCTGGAGAAGAGCTGAGGCAACAGTCGAAGTTGGTGTCAGAATGTAGTATTCATTTCCAAAAAATGCCACCGTTCCGGATCCTATAATGTTCTGAGACAGATCCATTTCCTCGTATGTTCCATTTTCTGAATCCAGGTTTACGATTCTGTCAAAACCGTCTATGTTAAAGGAATAACTCCCATTCAGTGTTACGAGTGATAAATCCATCTCTCTGGGAGTCAGCAGCTCTTCTGCTGACTGAGCATTTGCCTCCATTAAAAAGAGCGCAAATAGAATTGAAATTGTTGTTTTTAATATCATAATTACTTGTTTTTGAAAATTGTTCCTATTGTTAATATCCCCAGAACATATACTATCGATATGGTGTGAAAAGAGCCCGCAATAGATGCATAAAAGGTATTACCTGACCCGATTTTTATTTCCTGAATCAAACATTTCGTTTCTCCTTCAGCAATCGCCAGTGTCTTTCCCTTTTCATCTATAATGCATGAAATACCATTATTTGAACTCCGGATGATCGGCTTTCCTGTTTCTATTGCTAGCGGGTACAGTTCCGATAGATATTGTTCTTTACCTGATTTACTTTTCATCCACCCTTCACTTGCATGAATGACAATTGCGTCACAATCAAGCAGGCTCATCATAAATCCGGAAAACAAACTCTCATAACACAGGATGGAGCTGACTCTCGCATCTTTTACTTGAAACGTTTCCTGATTATTTCCTTCATAATGAGTGAACCTGGAAGTCATACTGTGCGTACCGTACCAGTCATCCAAGAAGGGAAGATTGTTCAGAAAAGGAATTCTCTCCTGAAATGGAATAAACCGCTCTTTGGATCTGAACTTAGCGTGCGCATCTTTGCTGATACACAACGCAACATTATGTGTCCTGTAATAAAGGTCATTCTGGACATCTCGGGTTGTATACTTTGATTCCCTGTCCGATGAATTCGCAATAGAAAAAGCAATCGCTCCCAGCAAAACCTTGGTATCCGAAAACGCAGGTAGTTTTTCTTTAATCGTCTGAATTGCCTGCTCATTGTCAAGTTGATTTAACCACCCGGCAGGATTTATGATTACTTCCGGCCAGACAATAATATCTGTTTTCGATGCAAGACATTCGGCCGACAAATTCATAAGCGAATCAGCCATAAGATCAGGGTTGCGAATAGCAAAATCCGAATAATGATCAATATTAGCGTTCAATACACCTACTTTAAGAACACTATTTCTTTGATTTGCTTCATGTCCAAAGAGGGCAAACACAGGGAGCAGAAACAACACTGTGATCAACAATCCATACCTTAAATGGTACCTTACTTCAGGTTTTTTACTTAATATCTGATAGACAAATACATTTGTCAGTAAAATCCAAATTGTTCCGCCTTCGATCCCGATCCATCTGTAATGTTGAATAAATCCGGGTGCCTGACCCAAAATCAAACCCAAACTAACATTTGGAGACGTTATACCTCCTACCTGAGTTATCCATTCACCAACCATTAGTACTGCTACAACAAACAAATTTGTCAACAGACTATTTCTTCGTGCATGCACCTTTGGATAGAAAAGAAACAAAAAGGAATAACTGAAGCTATTGAGGATACTAATTGTAAAATAAGCCCCCTTGTAATTGTCAAATAACCAGAATGCTCCTATTAACTGCCAGCTTAAAAATGTAAGAAACACGAGTAGCATTGTTTTCAATCCGACAAACCGTTTGAATACCTGAATTTGATGCAAGGAAAACAGTAAAGGAACAAATGCTATGAAGACAAGTGGAAACCACCCGAACGGAGGCATGCTTATGGCAATAATTATCCCACTTAAAATGGCTAAAAAATATGTTAAGTACTCTCTCACAGCAGTTTTCGTCGCCAATATCCCACTTTTAATCTTGCCGTAACGAACAATTAAAACAAATTGAGGGGGGAACACTTATTCGATTTAGTAGAGGAATTTTGGGTTATTTCACTCTCAGGGAACTTATAACTAAATTTGCAGAAAAAAAGATGAGTGATAAAAGGACTGAACTTGGAACATTTGGGGAATTCAAATTAATTGAACATCTCACAGATCAATTTCGGATTACAAATCCATCCAGTTTGCTTGGTGTTGGGGATGATGCAGCGATAATTGAACGAGACGAAAACACTTACTCACTCATCTCCACAGACATGTTGGTTGAAGGGGTTCATTTTAATCTGATGTACATGCCTCTCAAACATCTGGGTTACAAATCAGTAGCTGTAAATGTTTCAGACATTTGCGCAATGAACGGAAAGGCAGAACAAGTCGTCGTTTCAATAGCTGTCTCCAACAGATTCAGTGTTGAGGCCCTGGAAGAACTTTATGCAGGAATAAAAGCTGCGTGCGAGCACTATAATGTGGATTTGGTGGGAGGAGATACAACCTCTTCCAGTTCCGGATTAATCATCTCAATTACAGCGATCGGTCAAGTTGCAAAAGATAAGGTAGTCAAACGTTCCGGAGCTAAAGAAAATGACCTTTTGGTTGTTACAGGAGATCTTGGAGGAGCATACATGGGCTTACAGGTACTGGAAAGAGAACGTTTAATCTTTGAAGAAAACCCTTCCATTCAACCTGATCTCGATGGTCATGACTACATCATCCAAAGACAATTAAAGCCCGAAGCACGAGTAGATGTAATCGGCTACTTAAAGGAACTGGAGGTTGTTCCTACTTCTATGATCGATATTTCCGATGGACTGGCATCCGAAGTAATGCATCTGTGCAAAAACAGCAAGGTCGGATGTCACGTTTATGATGAAAAACTTCCCATCGACGGAGCTACATCCATGACTGCCATCGACTTTAATCTTGATCCGAATACCTGTGCACTAAATGGTGGAGAGGACTATGAATTACTTTTTACAATTGACCAAAAGGATTTTGATAAGATAAAAGGGAATCCGCACATGACAGTTATCGGACATATTACACACGAGTCTGACGGGATTTATTATGTAGATAAAAATGGTGCCGCTGTAGAGTTACAGGCTCAGGGCTGGAATCATTTCGACTCATGATGCGTTTCTGACATGCGCATTGTATCGTTCTCTGATGCAGTCGGATAATAATCGGCCGTTTTTCTTTGATTCACACCAGGAGATCAGATCAAAATAATCCATAACAAGTGATTCTCTTGGATTATTTATATCTATTTCTTTAAGTGAACTACTCAGTTTGTCTATCAGATCTATGCGATCGAAATGATCCTCTGATTTCGACCAGGATTGAATAAAATCAATCATGATTTTTTCCGTGGTGTACAACCTTTGCCGCTTTTTAAAATAGCGCTCGGTGTTCTTCAGCTTGTACTTTAACAGCTCCTCCTTCCCCTGTTCAATATATATTATGAGTTCAAGCAGATGTGCATAAGCAATTATATCCTCATTTGAGTCCAGTGATAACTCATTAAATATTTTATTCAGCCATTTCATTGATTCGGAATACTTCCCCGCCGTCAGATGAATTACAGCCACTTTGTATGCTAAAAATGCCTTTCGGGTAGGATTAATCTTGTCTCCGAACTCTGAAAATCCATTCTCGATTTCCGGAATAAGTTTCTCAGCACCAATCAAATTCCCCATTCTTAATTCAAGGCTCAATTGAATACTTTGATACGTACTAAATACTTTGATCCTTAAATTTTCATTCAATTCCTGCTCCAGTGCCACCCGCTTCAATGCGCCTAATAATTTCAATGCTTCCGTGTGTTTCCCCAAACGATCGGCAATATAAACCGCGTTTGTTAAAACACTGATATACTTCTCTGGCTCTCTTTTTTGAAACTCCGTATTTGAAGTATAAAACTCAATGTTCTTCCTCAGATAGTATAGGGATTGATCCAGCTCTCCAAGTGCATAATGATATATGCTTCTGATATGATTGATCAGGTAAACAACATTGTTATTAAGTGACTGAATCTTGAATTCGTCAAAAACAGGACTGCAAATTGCCTCGTAAGCTTCTATGTCTTGTTTGCTTCTGGCCAGCCCCTTCGTTAACAAACGTTTGAATAGTTCACTTTTTACGTTCCAGAGTTTATTGTAAAACGCAACCTGGCTCAGTACCTCATCCGTAGTTTTCACAATCTCCTCTATTTCACTCAGCTCCGTAGTTGCATAACCAACTGTTTCTATCAGTCTTTTCTTTTGTTCATTGATTAGAACCAGTAAAAATTCATTGCTGGATTTCTTGGCAAGCTTTTCTGCACTTATCAATTGTCTTCTTGCCTGATCGTAAAGTGACTTGTTAAATAAAATCTCAGAAGCATGCAGCATCTTAAACAATTGCGCATTTTCCGATTGATCCGAATAATAAGCATCCAAGGCATTCAAGATATTATCATAAAGTCGTTTTTTGGTAATCGAAAAACGATTTAAAAATGCTTCTCCATTGAAATCCCGGAACAATTGATCTTCATCGTAATGAGACATTTGATCAATATAATCGAACAGGCGTACATAAGTATTTTCTTCTCCAATCGTATGACGCGACGACAATACTTTAAAGTATCGTTTCTCTGATTTGGATAAACTCTGAATCAGATCATACAGTGCGTTATTTACTTTTGAAGCCAGGATTAAAATCTTATTGTTCTGATACCTAATATAAAGAGGATCAGAACACGGATCTGAAATAAAATGTAAACTGTACTGATTATTGATTGAATGAAAATAAAAAAGGACCCTTACGGATCCTTTCAATTAATTTCTACGTGTCTTTGACGGTTTATCACCATCAGGATCACTATTTGGATCGGTTATTCCACCGTTAGGGTCATCCGGATTTCCTTCCCCGATTGTTGGTTCCGAAACATCAACAACACGGGAACTGGAAGCATCGTCTTGCCATACTGGCACAGCTGTATCGTCCATTACAGGTGAGAAATCCTGCTTCTGACATGAGAAGAGGAACAAACCTGCAAATGCAATTAAAATATAGACACTTCTGAATTTCATACCACTAATATATGTGTTTTCTAGATATTTACAAAATTGTATCCGGAATTTTGAGTAAAACGTATGTTCCTTTGATTGAACCGTCAGGATTTTTCATTTCAGATGGACCCTCAAGACTGATGTCCTGCTTTGTTATTGCTCTCAGAATCTCAACCCGTTTGGCAGATATTTCCATTCCCTGTGATCGGTGGTCGCCATCCATATCAACCTTACTCATCAATGATCTCTGAATCCCGATACCATTGTCTTCTATCCTGATTTCAACGTGTCCGTCAACCCTGGAAACATCAATCGCGATTTTACCATCTGTACTGTCCAAAGGCAATATCCCATGTATAATCGCATTTTCCACAAATGGCTGCAAAATCATTGCAGGGATCATAACTGACTCCACATCAACATCGTGCACTGTAATCTCCGAAACAAATTTTCCCATAAATCTCATTTCTTCCAGAGATAAATACAACTTGATCCGATCGAGTTCTTCTTCCAGTGTAATCATATTCTGATCCGCATTGGCAGAATCGAGGTTTTTACGAATCAATTGGGCGAAATTGGTCAGGTACCTGTTTGCAGATCGCTTATCCTGCGTATTGATGAAATATTGGATTGAGTTGAGCGCATTGAAAATGAAATGCCTGTTCATACTCGCATTAACCGATTTTTGTTCGAGATCGAGCAGGCGGGTTTTATATTGTAGCTTTTCCTTTTCATTGATATCTCTTAGTCTTCTGATGCGCATTCTGAAGAAGAGCAGTACAATCAAAAAGATGATCACAATCATTAACGCGATAAACCACCAGGTTTTATAAAAGGCAGGGTTTATAGTTAAGGGGATGGACAAGGTATTGGATAGGTTCCCATCTACATCAACTGCCCTGACCAACAAGACATAATCACCTGCCGGCACACTGGTAAATGTGATTGTAGAGACCTCACTTAACGGCGACCATTCTTCACTGAGTCCCTGTAAAAAGTACTGAAATCTCATTCCTCTCCTGTTCCCGAGACTTACGGCATCAAATTCAAAGATCAGATTGTTTTTATTGTAAGGTAGCGTCAACTGTTTCGGCAAATTGAACAAATCAAAGGACTCCGTATAAGCATGATAGTTCGTATCACTGTAATTGATCATAAGATTCGAAAGGCGAATAAAAGGAGACGAAATGTTTTCCTTTTCCTGATTCACATTAAACTTGATCAATCCCTTTGCGGTTCCAAACCAAAAATTACCCTTGAGATCAAAAAAACTGGAATTCAGATTTGTTTCGAGATCGACTATCCCTTCAGAGATACCATAACGTACAAACGTAGGTGCTTTCGACGATAAGTCACTTAATATGTAAAGTCCGTTGTTCGTCCCTACATACATTTTTCCTGATCTGTAGTTCAGAAAATTGATCATATTCGATCCCACATCTTCCAGCAGTAAAATCTTGTCGATTCCGTCTTTACCCATTCGGTACAAACCTTCCTCTGTTCCGAACCAGACAGCATTGTATTGATCAGACTCCACATTGTAGCCTACAACCCGATCATTCAGCAAGGGTTGAAATTTTTTGTCCCGAAGCACAAATAATCCAAGGTTGGAAACACAATAAACCGAATCCTTAATGATGCAAAAATCTCTTACCGTACCAATAAAATCATCTTCCCGCACATTGTACTTCTGTAATTTTCCTCCGGAATAAAGCGCAGCTCCGTCATTCCCTCCGATCAACATATTTGAAGCATCTATTTTATACAAGGCTGCGATCTTGTTCCCCGGTAAACCATCTGCATCGGTAAACTGAGTTATTTTACCGCGCGCATCAACGCCTATCAGCCCGGATTGTGCGCCAAACCAATCTTTTTCATCAACACCGCTTACAGTTGACCAAATAGTCGTTTCATCTATGTCCAGTTTGGACATATTCCCAGCCGCAGAGCGCTTAATCACACCATTGTCAAAAGATCCCAACAAGATCTCTCCATTCTGTTTCTGGAAACCACATAAAAAGAGATCAGATAGCCATCCGTTCTCTCGGTCATAATAAACGAATAATTTACCGGCAAAACGGAAGAATCCTTTACCCTGGGAACCGAACCAGATCGTACCGTCCTTATCCTGAAAATAGCAGCTGATCATTTCAACAGGGAGCCCATTACTGGCGTCGATTACGATTGGAGCTTTTCCGTTCTCCATAAAAATCATTCCCTGTTGGGTTGCAAACCACACTTTACCTGTTTTATCAACGTACGCACCATAGAGACTTCTTCCAAAACTTTCATAAGGCGTGTGCCCTAATTCATTGTTAAAAGCATTGTACCGAAAAAAACCATCCGTATAAGTCGTCAGAAGTATTTGCTCTTTATAGTGAGTAATCCCACTGTAGCTCAATCGCTCAAAACGGGAATCGAATTCAAATTTTTTACCATCTGTGCTCACCAATATCCCATCTCTGGTAGCAAGTAATAGCTTATCACCTTCCACTAAAGCCTGGCGAATTCTCAGATGATCCGGATTAAGCAAATCAATTGAACGCAACTCATTCCCTTCAATAACAAAAAGTCCTCCTCCGTTTGAGCAGATATAGGTCTTTTTCCCAAACTTGACAATATCTGAAACATTCCGGCTTTTATCTTCTCCTTCAAACAGGTATTTCTTAAACCCTCCATGTTGATAGACAGATACCCCCCCGTCATGTCCAACCCAGAGCTCATTTTCAATAATTTCCAAATGCGTAATCCTATTGTTAACGAGTCCGTCTTTAGTTGAAAAGGTAACAAAGTCTTCTCCGTTGAATCTCGCTAACCCGCCGAGAGTTCCCACCCAAAGGTACCCCATGGAATCCTGTACCATTGAACTCACCTGGGATTGTGGCAGACCTTGCTCGGTACTATAGGAAATAAACGTGTATTTCTGCGCCAGAGCCTGACTGAAGCAGAACAAAACAGATATAAATCCAATAAGGATCTTTCTCATTTAGATCTCTTTGAGCATTTTGATGAAATCCGTTACTCTATTTCTCGCAACCGGTATGCGGATATCACCCTTAAGAATAGCAAAGTGGCCGTCTTCATTAACGTACTCTACCAATTTATTCAGATTGATGATATGTGATTTATGTACTCGACAGAATTTCTCCGGGTCCAAAAGATTTTCATAAATCTTCAATGTTCTTGTGTCCAGATACCTTGATCCGTCTTCGAAATAAATCATTGTACAGTTTCCACTTGCTTCCAGATGTGTAATCGAATCATCATCAACAATTTTTAGCCCTTTGGTATGACTAATTGCAATGCGGTTGGATTTTTTGTTCTGAAGTAAGGAACGCGACAGATTCTTTAGCGATTCGTAGTAAATGTCATAATTCTCCGGGGCATTCTTAAAGGTCGTCGATGTTTCTACCAAACGATCCACCGCCAGCCTCAATTCATCTATATCAATCGGTTTAAGTAAATAATAAACGGCACTGGCATTGAACGCACGTATGGCATAATCCTTAAATGCGGTTACAAATACAACCAGAAAATTCTTATGTTCAATCTCTTCCAACAGTTCAAATCCTTCTGCTCCGGAAGGCATTCGAATGTCGAGGAAAACAACATCCGGATCTGACGATTCGATGATTGCTTTGGCCTGGTCCTTTCTGGAAGCCTCCCCGATCACTTCTATTTCAGGACAGTACTCCTCTAATAACATTGTCAGATTTCTTCTGGCAAATTCTTCATCATCTACAACTATGGCTCTAAGTTTCATCTGTTTATTTTTAAAGGTCATTAAAGGTCAGATGGAATGCCCAGATCACGTTTGGCAGGTATGCATCGAAATTTGTTTTTTGGCATTTCATAAGTAAGGTTTTACAGAAAGATAGAAAACAATTTTAATTCAAATGTTTCAGATTCAACTACTGAAATGACTTAAAAGTCGTTTTACTTTTAGCGAAAGATAGTTAACTCAACGGATACTACCATTCAGGTTTTTTTATTAAAAATTAACACTGATCCTCATAAATTTGAGTAGAAACTTAAACTTTTGAACTATGCAAAATTCTACTCCTACTCAACATATTTGGATTTTTATTGATAACGGTAATTAATTCAAATACTCCCGTACTTTATCCTCCACTTCAATGTGAGACATGTGTCCGGACTGAACCAGTACCGGTGTATTCCATCCTTCCGTAGCACTTAACATTTGATCTGCCGGAACGATGTTATCTATTTCTCCTTGAATGATCAGAATTTTACGGGATTCCTTTTTTAAATACGCTGTATTGTCATTTCGGTTTGCCATAGCAATAGACGCAATAGCTATTGCATCCGGCGACATCTGATCCGCTGCTTCTATCAGTTCTGTTATTTCAGTTTTAAAGGGCTCCCGGTGACCAAAAAGATTGGGAATAGCTGTTTCCAAAAACAACCTTTTCTGCTGGTACACGATCTCTGCCACTCTTTTCCGATCCTGCTTTTTCAAATCAGAATCGCACCAAAAGTTAGAGTTCAACAGTACCAGTTCTTCTATAGACTGATCCAGCTTAAATAATTCTATAGCAATATACCCTCCCATCGAATGGCCGACGATCCGGCTCGGTTGTATTCCGTTTTTCTTCAGATCGGAATGAATTTCCCGAGCAAGCTCTTCCATGTCTTTGTAAACAAAAAGTGGCTCATCGCCATGTCCGGGAATCTCAATACACACTTTTTTACCACTATTCGCGGGGACAAAATCCCACATGGATCTGTTTTCCAGAAAACCATGAATATAGAGAACGGAATTATCCCCTTCGCCCTGCGTATAAATCCGCATGGTTATGAATTCATAATTTCCTCGATCTCATCTGCTTCGATCGGAATGTCTCTCATCAGATTGAATGGTTCTCCACTGGCCTTTACGACCAAATCATCCTCCAGACGAATCCCCAGCCCTTCTTCCGGAATATAGATTCCAGGCTCACATGTAAACACCATACCTTCCTTAATCGGCTCATTCCACAAACCGACATCATGTGTATCCAACCCAATAAAATGAGATGTACCGTGCATAAAGTACTTTTTGTAAGCCGGCCAGTTCGGATCCTGATTCGCGATATCCGTTTTATCTATCAATCCCAGCCCCAGTAGTTCACTTTCCATCAATTTACCGACCTCTTTGTGATATTCAGCCATCATCGTTCCCGGAACAAGCAATTTTGTCGCTTCATTCTTCACGCGCAAAACAGCATTGTAGACATCTTTTTGTCGCGCAGTAAATCGTCCGTTTACCGGAATACAACGTGTAAGATCAGATGAATAATTTGCGTACTCAGCTCCTACATCCAGCAAGATTACGTCGCCATCCTTGCACACCTGATTGTTTTCGATGTAATGTAAAACACAAGCATTTGCTCCGGATGCAACTATAGGTGTGTATGCAAATCCTTTCGAACGATTCCGAACGAACTCATGGATTAATTCCGCTTCAATCTCATATTCGGTAACTCCGGGCTTTACAAATTTCAGCAAGCGCTCCACTCCTTTCTTCGTAATGTTGCAAGCATGTTGCATTAATTCCAATTCGATCTCATGCTTTATAGAACGCAAACGATGCATAATCGGCGCACTCTTTCTTACCTGGTGCGCAGGATAATCTCCTTTCACTTTCTCTATGAATCGGTCTTCTCTTGTCTGAACCTCCGTATTTGCTCTCAAATGCTCATTTGTATTCAGGTAGATCGCAGAAGCTTCGGCCATCAGTTGCTTAAAAATCGTTTCAAACTGGTTTAACCAATACACTGTTTTGATGCCTGAAGTTTCGAAAGCAGCGTCCTTAGTCAGTTTCTCTCCTTCCCAGATCGCTATATGCTCGTTTGTTTCTTTTAAAAACAATATTTCTCTGTGCGCAGGATTAGAACACCCCGGAAAGAGGACCAAAATACTTTCCTCCTGATCGACTCCAGACAGGTAAAAAATATCACGATGTTGCTGAAAAGGCATCGTACTATCCGCACTAACCGGATAAATATCATTAGAATTAAACACAGCCAAAGATCCAGCCTCCATTGCAGCTGCAAACCCTTCTCTGTTCTTTATAAAAAGTGCTTTGTTAATGCGATCGTATTTCATGCTTTCGATTTTTTTCGAAATTAAAGATAAAAGCTCAATTAATGTACCTTTTAAAGAACGTAAAAAGATTACGTACTTCTAGCCCAACTTTGTATCAACGATAAAACGAAAAGAGATGCAAACAGTTAATTATCCATTCCAGATCGAGCGTATTTCATTCTTTGAAAACGATACACAAGCGCAGATAGAAGTACGCTTTTTTTCAGATAGTCTGAGCTATACCAGCGAATTGATCTTAAGTAATACAAACTTAAATAAATTGATCAATGCGCTTCATTCAAGATCAATAGACATACTGAACCGATTATGTTCTTATCTGATTCCGAAAGAAGGAAAGTTCTTTGAAATTGATTTAAGAATGGACGATAATAAACCTGTATTTTTCATGCCTGAATTATCCGAATTAGGAGAGTTAAAACAAATCCGAGCATAATTCTACCCGACAAAGCCAACCGAACAGTAACTTTTTTCGTTATCTTTACGTAGATTAGTATTACCTTTATATGTAATCGCACTTTAGAAACTACTGCGTATGAAAAAAATAATCGTTTTTGCCGGAGCTTTAATTTTATCGCTGGCTTCATGTATTAAGCACGAAGTAATTCCTGCACCTGTGCCTACTGTTGATCTTTATGCTCACTTTATTGGTGATTTCACACCGTCACAAGGAGGAACTGCGACTATAGAATTAACCGAGAATGTTCTTGGATATACCAATACCAGTGAGAAGGCTAAAGTGATTTTGCCACCTCCATCCTTCAGTTCGGCTGTATATTATTCTCAGATGTCATCTTCACAAGCAGCTACAATGATTAAAGTTGGTTTGGGAAGTGTACTTTGGGATGCTTCAAGTGAATCTGATCCGGGATTAAGTACTTTCAATAATTTCTTTAATAATAACGCCGATCCGAATAACCCGAATTACTCGAACGGTGGTGCCAGTGGATTTGAGGTTACTTACCGCGATGGTTACGGAGCTGTTTGGACGTCAGATGAATCAAGCGTAAATGTACAGGATGTTTCATTTACAAACATTAAACAGGATTCTGATTCCACAGGAGATTATTCTTTATTCGTTTGCAACTTTAACTGCTACGTTTACAGAACTTATTACGATCCAACACTTATGGTGGACGTAACCGATTCGGTAAGAATCGACAATGCTGTATACAGCGGTTGGTTCAAACGCTAGAATTTCGACGCTTGCGTCGATATGGCTGAAGGACTGAAAATAGCGATCATTGGAGATTATAACTTTACGTATAACTCTCACCACGCGACTAATCTCGCTCTTGATCATGCTGCCCACTTTTTAGAAACGGAAATCAATTATTACTGGATCAAACTTAACGAAGCTATTAAGTTCAGACCCCAGCATTTCGAAGAATATGACGGGTTCTGGATCGCTCCCGGTCCGTATACAAATGAGTTCTTTCTCAATGGATTTATCCGTGAACTTTTCAATAAAGGAATACCTACCCTGATCACCGGAGACGGTTATCGTGTTTTTCTTGAAGTACTAATCAATTTGTATCAGTTAAACACAAAAAAAGAAAAGCTTATTTCCGATAATCTTGTAGACGGGGAACAGTTTGAACGCATTCATATCGTTCCGTTCTCAAAAGAATTTGGTCACTTATATGAACATCATTCCAAAATTGAATTAAGCTCTACGCGCTATTCAATGTATCCGCAACTGATTGAAACGTTAACTGAGAAATTGATTGATATAGAGGCCTACAATCAATTTGAAGACCCGGAAATCATCTCACTTAAAAACCATAATTTCTTTGTTGCAACCGGATTCTGTCCTCAAATTTCTTCTACAAGAGAAATTCCTCACCCGATCATTTATACCTTCGTAAAATCCTGTCAGGCAGTGCAAGATGCCAGCCTGCGCAGATCCGGCTAAAACAATTCCTCCTGATTGGATTCAAAGAATTCATCCACCAAATGTGTGGCACTGTTTTCCGCTGCCTTTACAGCTAATTCATCACAGCGTTCATTTTCCGGATGTCCGTTATGTCCCCTCACCCAATGATATGTAATCCTGAATTTATTGTGAAGTGCCAGATACCGCATCCAAAGATCACTGTTTTTCTTTCCTTTAAATCCTTTTTGCTTCCAGGAAAACACCCATCCTTTTGTAATCGCATCAATCACATACTTGGAATCGGAATAAACCTCAACCGCTATCGAATCCGTTTTTAGGGACTCCAGCGCAGTGATCACTGCCAGTAATTCCATACGATTATTCGTTGTTAATCTATATCCCTGAGATAATTCCTTCTCCTTCCCTTTGTAACGCAATAGTACACCATAACCTCCAGGCCCGGGATTTCCTTTGGCAGAACCGTCCGTATAGATCCGAATTTTATCCATGATTTAAAGTAAAGCATAAAATTCTATAAACAATGGAAACTTTTTTCATGCTTTTCGTTTCCAGTGTTTATTTTTAATTACTTTTGCCGCATGGATGAGAAAAAATTAGACATTATTGACCGCAGCGCCATGGTGTTTTTGAGGCTGGGAATCAAGAGTGTAACAATGGATGATCTTGCCAGGGAATTGGG
>QKAV01000104.1 GCA_003247185.1 Crocinitomicaceae bacterium | reverse complement strand
AGGAGGTAACTGGTACGGTCAGGACTACGACACGGCTAACCTTACCAATTATAATCCCGGATATATGCCGGCAGATTATGCTTATTACAAAGATTCCTTAGGGTTTACGTACAATAACTTTCGTACCCGGGCGCATGAGATCGGGCTGGAATTAGCGCTTCACGCTAATGGATTGAGAGAGCGTTCCGGATGGGATCCCTATATTTTTGGAGGAATCAACCTGGCATTTAATCAGACCACATCTGATCTTGTGAATATTGATTCGAGCTTTTTCTTTGACGGATACTATAATTATGATCCGAATCTAGGTCAGGCCGCTATCAGCAGTATGCGTGACGGAGACTATGAAACGGCAATGAATGCAGGAAGTGAAGCCAACGGATGGAACGTTAACCTGGTTCCAAGCATCGGATTCGGAATCGGTTATCAGGTTGGTCCGTATTTCTCATTAGGAGTTGAGCACAAAACATCCTTTGCACTTAGAAACGACTGGGATGGTTACGATGTTCCACAAAAGAAGTGGGGAATTTTTGACAATGATATCTATCATTACACAAGCGGTTACCTGCGTTGGAATATCCATGGACGTGTGAATACGGATGTGAACACAGACCTCAATACGAATAACAACACAAATAACCTGAACAATCAACCTTGCCCGAGACCGGACATTACAATGATCAGCCCTCAGGTTACCAGTGTGGTTGTAGATCAGCAAATGTTCAACTTTAAAGCACAGGTATTAAATATCTCTTCCCGCGAGAATGTTGTTTTGCGTTTGAACGGTCAGGCTACGTCCGGTTATTTCTTCAACCAGACATCGAATACAATTGAAGCGAATCTGATTTTGACGGAAGGTTCAAATTCAATTGAGCTTGTGGCAAGCAATGCATGCGGACAGGATGTGCAGGCGATTACAATTACGTATAATACATGTAGCCAACCGCAAATAAATCTTACGCAACCGACATACAACAACTTAACGGTTGATCAGCAACGGATGGTATTAAGAGCCACTATTTTGAACAATGCTACAGGTGTTAGCATGAGTTTAAATGGAGTGAATACAAATAATTTCTTCTTTAATGCATCCAATGGTTCGCTTGAAAGTAATCTTTCCCTTCAGGAAGGAACCAATACGATTCAGATCATTGCTACAAACGATTGTGGAACGGATACAGAAATCATTACTGTGAATTATGCAAATTGTACGGATCCGCTGATCATCTTCGGAACACCGAACAATTCTACTGTGAATGCACCGATGTTCAATTACAGTGCAGAGATTCAGAATGTAACATCAAAAAATGACATTGTTGTCCGATTAAATGGCATGAACCAGGCGTTTACCTACAATGCAACTACCAGACAATTAACCGGTGTGGCAACATTGCGTCAGGGTACAAATACCATTCAGATTACGGCAAGTAACCCATGTGGAACTCAAACGCAATCCATCACGGTAAATTATGAAGTGCCATGCATAAAGCCGATGGTTACCATGATTTCGCCAATGAGTACAACTCAAACGCAATCAGGTACGCAACTGGTGAAAGCTACCGTTACAGATGTAGCAGGTGCGAATCAGATTGTACTTAAGGTAAATGGAACTGTTATAGGAGGTGGAACGTACAATGCATCTACCAAAGTGTTCTCTCAGACAATCAACCTGTTGGAAGGAGCAAATAATATCGAAATAACAGCGACAAATGATTGCGGTTCCGCAGCACAAACAGTTGTAGTGAACAAGAGTACATGTCAGCTCCCTACCATTAGTATGGTAAGTCCGGCATCCATCAGTACAGTTGCACAATCCGGAAGTCTGGCATTTCAGGCAACATTAACAGGTGTTACTTCTACCAATCAGGTTACACTTACAATGAATGGGGTGAATGTTTCATCCGGAGCGAGCCTGACAAACGGAATGTACAGAAAATCACTGAACCTTCAAGCTGGAAATAATGTGCTTGTGTTGACAGTAACAAATTCATGTGGTACGGCCAATCAGACATACACGATTTCCTACACTCCATGTGTGGCGCCGGTGATTACTTCTATGAATCCTGCTACAGGAACGCAACTAAACACTTCCACGGTTGTGGTTAGCGCAACACTTCAAAATGTTCAGGCTGCGAATAATGTACAATTGGTATTAAATGGAAATGCTGTTAGCGGTGGTTCATTCAATACCCAAACAGGAGTGTTTACGCAGACACTTACGCTTCAGGCAGGATCAAATTCTATTCAGTTGATCGCGACTTCCGGATGTGGGAATGATCAGAAAACAATTAGTTTGACCTACACGCCTCCATGCGTATTGCCAACATTAACGTTGATCAGTCCGATGTCGCAGACAGTAACGACAGATCAAAACTCTATTGCAATACAGTTAACAGCTTCCGGTGTGAGTGGTACGGGTATTAAATTGACCAATAATGGTGTTACCCAAACAGGAGGAACATACAATGCCTCAACAGGATCATATACGCACAGAGTGAACCTGAACGAGGGTGTAAATCAAATCGTGGTAACTGCAACAAACAGCTGTGGAACGGTTACGGAAACGATCATGATCAATTACACACCGTGTATTCAACCTGCGGTTACAATTATTTCACCGATCAATAATTACCAGACTGATCAGGCTTCAGTTGATATTTTGGCTACAGTACTGAACATTTCAAACGCAAATGAAATTGCGTTGAGGGTAAACGGAACAGTAGTTACGGGTGGAACATATAACAGTATTACGAAGAGATACCAAAATACAGTGACCCTACAGGAAGGTGCAAATACAATTGAATTAAGTGCACAAACAACATGTGGATCATCTGTGAAAACGGTGATGGTTACCTATAGAAAACCTTGTCAGCTACCTGTTATTACAATGATAGATCCGTTGAATCAGACAGTAACAACAGATCAGAATACGATAGCCGTACAGGCGACAATTACCGGAGTTACCGGAAACGGAATCAGCGTTACGGTGAATGGTCAATCTCAAACAGGTGGATCATTCAATGCTACAACCGGACTTTGTTCTCAACGATTGAAATTGGTGGAAGGAGCAAATCAGGTGGTGATTACCGCAACAAATGAATGTGGAACTGTGACACAAACAATTCTGGTGAACTACATACCATGTGCACAACCAACAGTTGCTATTCTGTCACCAACGAACAACTTCGTTACGCAGGAAACAACAGTTTCAGTTCTGGCGACGGTTGTTAACGTAAGTGCGGCAAATCAAATTGCGATGACAGTAAACGGTTCAATCGTTTCAGGAGGAACATACAATACCGTTACGAAACAATATCAAAATACAGCGACACTGATAGTAGGATCGAATACAATTGAGATCACTGCGCAGACAAACTGTGGTACAGCTACTAAATCAATTGTTGTTGTACGAAGAGAAGTACAAACGAATAATACGAACGAGGGAGAATCAAATGAAGATAATCTCGGAACACCTCAAACAGGTAATCCGAGAGATATGATCACCATTTGTCACCACCCTCCTGGAAATCCTGAAAACACGCAACAATTGACAATTCCTTTGTCTGCATGGCCGGCGCACCAGGCTCACGGAGATGTAATCGGAACATGTCCGGAAGAGGAAGACAATAATGGTAACAGCGGTAACAACCAGGGCAACAACGGAAACAATGGTAATAATGGCAACAGCGGCAATAACAATGAAATGATTACGATTTGCCATCATCCTCCGGGAAATCCGACAAACACACAAGAGTTGACGATTTCAATGTCCGCATGGCCGGCGCACCAGGCGCATGGTGATGAGTTGGGCCCTTGTACACAAAACAATCAGGGTAACAATGGAGGATCAACAAGTAGCGGTACCACCGGGACGAATTCGGAAAACACAAATAACGGTACGTCTAATGAAAACAACGTAAACGGCACCGTTCCGACGCGTCCTACAACGACGACTACAGGCGGTACAACCACTACAACTTCAGGAGGTACTTCAACAAGTAGTGGAACTACTGAGACAAATTCGGAAAACACAAACGAGGGTACCTCTAATGAAAATAATGTAAACGGCACCGTTCCGACACGTCCGGGAACAACTACAACCGGAACAAGCGGAGAGAATACGGAAGAAGAAGGAGGAACGAGAACGATCCCGACCATCTCTGAACCGAGAACAGGTAGACCGACAGGAAGACCATAAATAGTTAAGGCTGCAGTAAAATGCAGCCTTTTTTTTTGCCTTCTGATCCGAATCTTGTTAAAGTCATAGTAACTAACTATATTCGCATCCTTAATTTTAGTTTAGAATAAAACTGCTATGGCGATTATTGGAAAAATTCGTGAAAAATCCTGGTTGATTTTAGTGTTGGTAGGAGGTGCTTTGTTGGCATTTATCCTTGGTGACTGGCAAAAAATCAGCGGAGGAATGGAAGATCAGTATGGATTAGGACTGGTTTATGGAGAGAAAGTAAATCCGGAAGACTATCAAAATGCATATAATATAGCAGACTTGAATGCTGATCGTCAGGCACAACAAACCGGACAACCAAAACAACCTGTTGACGAAACAGCAGTTTGGAACTCTTTCGTACAGGATATTGTATTGAATAAGGAAATGGATGCATTGGGAATTCTTGTCAGCCAGGCAGAATTTGATGCTTATTTATATGGTGAGGACGGATTCCCTGTAATGCCGGATCTTGCACAGAACTTTATTGATTCCATCACAGGACAGTTTTCTCCGAAATTGTTGCAGGCAAGAATTGAGGACATGAAATCTTCGGATGATGTGAACATTCAAAAACAATGGGAGGAGAGTGAGAAATACTATATCGATCGCAGAAAGAAAGAAAAGTATTTTGCAATTCTTGAACAAGGTACTTACGTAACGAAACTGGAATCAAAAGAAGAATATGCGGGACAAAAAGAAGTGAAAAACATTTCGTTTGTTTTGCGTCGTTATTCTGAGATCAACAATGAAGACATCAAAGTAGACGACGATAAATTGTTGGCGTACTTTGAAGAGAATAAGGGGAACAGAAAATATGAAAACAGATATTCTACAAGAGAGGTAAAATACCTGGACATCAAAATTGCTCCTTCTAAAAAGGATTCAACAACGTTTGATAAAATGATTGGTCAAATCAAAACTGATTTGGCAACTTCAACAAATGATTCTATCTATGTGATGAAGAACAGCGATATGCGTTTCTACACAAGCGGACCATATAGTACAGCTGTTCCTGAAAGCCATCCTAATGCCAAGCAACACTTGAATTATCCGAATTATATGGATTCGGTATTTGAAAATGCACAGCTTGGACAAGTTATCGGGCCATACCAGGCGAATGGTGCTTATAACGTTGCAAAAGTGATCGGATTCACACGTGATACAATCAATGCACGACATATTCTTCTTCAGGTACCGGAAGGAAAAGATGCAGCAGTGAAAGCAACTGCTGACAGTATTTTGAAGGTGATCAATCACGATAACTTCGCTGAGTTTGTGAAAAAATACTCTACAGATACAGGTTCTGCTGCAAAAGACGGGGAACTGGGAGATTTCTTCTTCTCACAAATGGTTCAGCCGTTTGCAACATATTGTGCTGATGAGCCTATTGGTAAGATTGGTCAGGTTAGATCGCAGTTCGGGATTCATATTATTGAAGTATTGGACAGAAAAGGACCTAATCACCCAAGATTGGCAGTTGTTCAGAAACAATTGAAACCAAGTACGGAAACATTAGAGAAAATTGAAAAAGAAGCTTACGACTTACTTTATACAATGGACTCTAAGTTGTCGAAAGAAGCGGACGGATACAAGAGAGTGGAGTTATTTGACACACTATCTATGGATAAAGGGTACTTTACACGTCCGGTAACGATCCAGGAAACAAGTCCAAGATTATTCGGATTCAACACAACACTTGCTGAAGATAAGATCCTGGAATTGGCATTCAGTGAAGAGTCTAAAGTTGGTGATCTTGTAAATTCACCAATCAAAGACAAAGACAGATATGTAATCGGAATCGTTTCTTCTATCAAGATAAAAGGTGAAACGAATTTTGAAGATGTAAAACAGATTGTTCGCAATGATTACATTCAGGACCAGAAAGCAAAACGTTTAATGGCTCAGATGATGAATGCAAAAAGCCTGAACGATTTGACAAAATCAGGAAAAGCAACGGTGCAGCAGGCAGAGGTAGTATTTGCGAATCCTCAGATTACCGGCGCAGGATTTGAACCGGAAGTTGTAGGATCGATCTTCAGTGGTTTGAAAGATGGTCAAATGTCTAAACCACTTCAAGGTAAGCAAGGGGTATATGTTGTTAGAATTGATAAAACAATGAAGGCACCTGCAGCGAGCAACTATAACGTGGAAAGAGATCAAATGCTTTCAACAAATAAGGCTCGTGTAAAAAGTGAAGCAACAAAAGCGTTGGTTGAACAAGCAGACGTAATTGATAATCGTCGCTTCCATAATATTGGACTCAGAAGATAATACCAATCAAATTAGCTACAGAAAAGCCGCTTTTAAGCGGCTTTTTTTTATGGAATCAACTCAACCCACAAACCATTTTTGTTGCGGATTATACCTTTCATTTCGAGCATAAAGAGCGTTACCTGTAACTCCGAAATGGTTTTATGTAGTGCCAAAGCAAGTACATCTACTGCCTGTTTACCGTGAAATTTGAGATAATCAATGACAGCCTTTTCATTACTGTCTACATCGGGAAACAACGAACGTTGAGCACCGGATTTCTTTTGCGATGAAAACCAACCCATTTTTTTAAGGAAGCTTTCGGGACTCTCCAGTAAATGAGCTTCATCGTTTTCAATCAGCATATTGCACCCCCTGGATGTTTCCTTTGTAATGGTACCCGGAACAGCAAACACATCCCTGTTGTAATCGTTGGCTAAACGGGCAGTGATAAGGGAGCCTCCGGTACGTTTACTTTCGATTACGATGGTGGCATCCGTTAATCCTGCCACGATGCGGTTTCGTTTGGGGAAATTCTCCCGATCCGGATTCGTGCCGGGAGGAAATTCTGTGATCAGCGCTCCCCGGGAGTCAATGATTTGCTTTGCGATGGATTTGTTCTTAACCGGATAAATGCGATCTAAGCCATGTCCAAGAGTGGCGATCGTTTGAATTCGGCGATCAACGCTAAAACGATGTGCCCATGTATCGATACCATAAGCAAGTCCGCTAACGGTTTTTATGCCTAACCCATCAAAAGAGTTGATGAGTTGCTCACATACTTCCTGACCGTAATCCGATGGTTCACGCGTGCCTACCAATGCCACAAACCGCCCTTCGTTCAGGTCGCATTCGCCCTTTTGATAAATCAGTAGCGGACCATCAGGGGTTTTATTTAAACGATAGGGAAAATCGGGATGCGTGTGGAATAAAGTTCGTATTCCGTGTCGCTCGTTGAATTCAAGAATGTTTTCGGCAGTATCCAATGCCCCCTGCCTGTCCATTTCCCTGAACAATTGTACGCGGTAACCACTTTCCTTTGATAAACTTTCCGGATCATCCTGAAAGAGTCGGGATAAATCTTCGAATTTGACTATCAGCTCTTTACCTCTGATTGGTCCGATTCCAAATAATAAACTGATAGCAGTTTGATAGTGTAGGTCAGTGTAATTCAAAATAATTGGTATTTTAGGCTACTTTTAATTTACGAAAATACTTCGTATGAAATACCAGCTATTACTATTTATACTCATTCCTTTTTGGGGAGTGACGCAAATTAGTGGAACTATTATTGACGAGGCGTCAGGGGCTCCGGTGTACGGTGCAAAGGTTGTTGCATCTGACGGTAACAAAGCGCTATCCGATTTTGACGGGAAATTTAACCTGAATTCACAAGTATTTCCGGTTACACTGATTATTTCTGCACAATCCTATCTCACGGACACAATTTTATGCGAGAAAGCAGGAAAGATTGAAATTAAACTGAGCCAGGAAGTTCAGGATATAAAATCCGTAGTTGTAACTGCGGGCAGACGTTCACAGGATATTGAGGATGTTGCCATCTCCATGGAAATTATTCGTCCGGAACTTGTAGAAAACAAGGGTATGGCCGACCTTGAACAGGCTGTAGATCAAAGTCCGGGGGTTTATACAATGGACGGACAGGCAAGTATTCGGGGTGGAAGCGGATTTGCTTACGGAGCCGGTTCGCGTGTGCTGCTGCTTTGGAATGGTGTACCGATGTTGGCCGGAGATGCCGGAGATGCAAAGTGGAACACGATTCCGATGGAAAGTATGTCACAGATCGAAATTTTGAAAGGGGCGTCTTCCGTACTTTATGGATCAGGGGCATTGAACGGAATTATTTCATTGACAGAAAAAGAACCTGGTCTGAAACCGGAGACACGCATTAAGATTCAATCAGGAATCTACGATAACCCCAAAAGATCAACGCTAAAATGGTGGTCCAAGAATCCGATGTTCCAGCAAGTCGATTTCTATCATGGCAGAATGTATAAAAAGATTGGTTTCACTGTGGGAGCGAATGGATATGTAAATCCGGGATATAAACAAGGGGAACAGGAAGACAGAGCGAGAATAAACGGATCGGTGTACTTCCGACCGGATAAAATGAAAAATCTGAAAGCCGGAATAGGATACAATGTTCAATATGCTAAAACAGCGAACTTCATTATCTGGCAAAGTGATACGTTTGCATATACGCCGAGTGGAGGAGCGGATACAAGTAATAGCGCATCTACTTTAACCTATCAGCGGGGACTTCGTTTGAGTATTGACCCTTATTTGAAACTCGTTGACAAACATAAAAATATACACTCTCTGAAGACGAGGTATTACCTGGTAGGAAATGATAACATTAGCAACCCTTCTCAGTCTACGACTTCGGATATTATCTATTCGGATTATCAATTTCAACACAGATGGGAAAACGGAATAATGATCACTTCCGGTGCGACTTATACGCGAAATAACGTGCGTTCAAACCTCTTTGGTGATCACCACTCAAATAATCTGGCACTTTATTCCCAGTACGAACAAAAGATTGGAAAGCTGGACATCACGGCAGGTGTGCGTCTGGAATATTATGAGCAGGATACTTTGCGTGGGGACACTGACTTTTACTTGAAAGCAGATTCAACTTCAAAACTGCCTGTTTATCCGATTGCGCGAATCGGATTGCATTATGAAATTGCCAAAGCAACACATGTCAGAGCATCATTCGGACAGGGAATCAGGTATCCGACAGTTGCGGAACGTTTTACTTCCACTTCGGTAGGAGCGTTGAATATTTTCAAAAACCCATATTTAGGTCCGGAAACAGGATGGGCTGCAGAAATCGGATTCAAACAGGGAGTGAAGATCGGCGATAACTGGAAAGGATATCTGGATGTTGCAGGTTTCGTTAATCAGTACAATAACATGATGGAATTCCAGTTTGGGGTCTTCAATCCTTATACATCTAAACGTTTGGATTTGAATAGTCCGAGTGGTTTGCAGGAATATCTGGATCTGTATTTTGCCGGGGTGACGATCGATAAAATGATTGGGTTTGCAGCAATTAATGCGGAAAAGGCAAGAATTTCAGGTTTGGAATTTTCATTTAACAGCATGGGTGAAATCGGTGATGTAAAGGTTACTTCGCTTCTGGGGTATACGTATATGAAACCTGTCAGTTTGAACAGCGACTCAGCTTATGTCTCAACATTTTCTACGTATAACGATACCACAAAGACCTATAATAATATGTTGAAGTACAGATTCAATCATTTGATTAAAGGTGATATTGAATTGGAATGGAAGAATTTTTCTCTTGGTTTCTCTTCCCGCTACAACAGCAATATGGTGAATGTGGATAAAGTATTTGAAGAACCTATTTTCACGAGTATCTACATTCTTCCGGGCTTAAAGAATTACCGGAAGATTCACAACAAAGGAAATTTGGTCTTTGACGCCAGGATCGGATATCGCTTTGCAAAACATTATCGTGTTGGGTTTATTGTAAATAACCTGTTTAATGCAGAATATTCTTCCCGACCGGGAGACGTACAACCGCCAAGAAACTTTATTTTGCAGCTGCAAATGAAATTTTAATGAAAGTTATTGGAGTTATACCTGCCCGATATGCCTCCTCCCGTTTTCCAGGAAAGCCATTGATAGACCTGAAGGGGAAGTCGATGATCCAAAGGGTTTATGAAGGAGCGAGTGCCTCTGCTTTATTATCAGAAGTGATTGTTGCCACGGATGATGAGCGCATTTTTGAACATGTAAGATCATTCGGTGGTAAGGTGGAAATGACTTCTGAGGAGCATACGACCGGAACAGACAGATGTGGGGAAATAGCAAAAAAGCTGAATGCAGACGTCATCATAAATATTCAGGGAGATGAACCGCTGGTGGATTACCGGCAGTTGGATCAGCTCTGTGCAGCTTTTGAAAATCCGGAGGTGAATATTGCCACACTCGGAATAAATATCGACGCAAACTCCAGCGACCTCGCCGATTCCAACAGGATTAAGATTGTTACGAAATCGAATAACGATGCGTTGTATTTTTCCAGAAGTAAGATTCCGTATAATCGCGTTGATCTGAACTATCCTTATCTGCGCCATATTGGACTTTACGCATTCAGGAAAAAAACCTTACTGGAACTCATTCAACTCGAACCATGCGATCTGGAAAGGACAGAAAGTTTGGAGCAATTGCGTTGGTTGTATCACGGATATGCAATTCGGGTTGTGTCTACGGACATTGAAACTCCAAATATTGACAGTCCAGAAGATGTCGAAAAAGTACTGAATCTGCTGTAACTAATACCTGCGGATTCCCGTATTGGGATTGAAGAGGAAATTCCCTAAATTTGTAAGATGACTCGTGTGGAGGAAATTATACCGGAATTATTGGCACAAAACAATTGTGTGATCGTACCTGGATTTGGTGGTTTTATCGCTAAGGTAAATCCGGCAAAGGTGGATTATGAACGCGGAATAATGCATCCTCCTTATAAATCGGTCTTGTTTAATCGTCAATTAAAAAATGATGATGGCCTTTTAACACATTCGTTGGCTCAACGAAACAATGAAAGTTACCAAACAACAACGACAGAGATTGCAGATCAGGTAGCTGAGTGGAATAAAACCATGATCTCAGGAGGCCGACTGGAGATTGACAGACTGGGTGTTTTTTACAGATCAGAGGATGGTTCCATCCGATTTGAACAAGACAGACATTTTAACCTCTTGCTGGCATCCTATGGTTTGTCGAATGTTCGTTTTACTCCGGTTGTTACGGAAGAAAAAGTAGAGCATGTTGTCCGGCATGAACCGGAAGTTGTCCATACAACGCCAATTGTCGAAAAGGAAGAAGAGAAAACGAAAACAGATGTTGTCGTTGAAGAAAGTGTGGTTGAGACAAAAGTTATTAATATTCAAAGAAAGAAAAGACCGGTGTTGCGTTATGCCGCGGCATCAATCCTTTTACCGATAGCATTTTATTCGTTTTGGATTCCTGTCAAAACAGATGTATTGCAATCCGGAGTGATATCACTCAACGATTTTAACCCGTTTTACAAAAAACAAAAGGGAAGTTATCAGGTTGATCACAATGCACTACCTGAATTACCGAATTCGGATAAGGAAATAAACCTGTCTGAAGAAATTGATCAATTACCGGAAGAACTGGAAGTATACAGCTACAAATTCAGTCCGGATAAATATATTCAGGTTAATCTTTCAGAGGCAGAAGTACCGGAAAAGGTGCAGGAAACGTCTTTTGTGGGAGAAAATTCTATGAATTATATTGTCGGGTGTTTTGCAAGCAAGGAAAACGCTGACAATCTTGTAGCGAAATTGAAAGCAAATGGCCTGCCAGCATTTATTGTTGATGAACACAATGGATTACACAGAGTTTCAGCAGGTGCTGCTCTATCGATTGAAAAACTATCCGAAATCCGGAATGAAGCGGAAAATTTAGGATTTACAGGGTGGATTCTTAAATAATCACGCGTAGTATTATTCTTGCCTGAATACTTCGTATCTTTGAAGTCCCAAATTTGTTTTATGAAAAGAACGTTCATTCTCTTTGCTTGTAACCTGTTAATAGGGTTTCAGCTTTTTGCACAATATGGTTATACCGAACCGGTAAAGAATGCAGAAGACAGTGATTACAAACTGACCAAAGTTGTTCATTTGGATGCTACACCTGTTCAGAGTCAGGGGTATACCGGAACTTGCTGGAGCTTTTCGGCCTTGTCTTTTTTTGAGTCTGAACTGATCCGAAAAGGGAATAAAAATCCGGATTTATTATCCGAAATGTATGTAGCCAGAAAGGCATATGAAGCGAAAGCGGAGAAATTTATCCGAATGGATGGGAAAATCAATTTTGCCGAGGGAGGTGCTTTTCATGATATCCCTTATGTGATCAGACATTACGGAATTGTACCGCTGGAAATTTATAGCGGATTAAATTACGGAAGTGAGTCTCACAACCACAGTGAATTATTCAATGTACTGAACGGTGCTGTTCGCGGGGTTTTAGAGACGACCAGTTCTGCAAGATTCAAAGGGTTAACACCTGCATGGCAAAATGCGGTAAATGGAATTCTGGATGCCTACCTGGGAGCTGATCCGAAAGAATTTGAATTTAAAGGAAAGAAGTACACGCCACGTTCGTATGCAGATGAGATTGGATTGAACATGGATGAATACCTTTCACTTACGTCTTTTACGAACCATCCGTTGAATCAGGAGTGCCAGCTGGCTATTCAGGATAACTGGGCATGGGGTTCCAGTTATAATGTGTCACTTGACGATTTAATGGCGGCATGTGAACATGCGTTGAAAAACGGATATACTGTTGCATGGGGAGCAGATGTTTCTGAAAAAGGTTTCAGTTTTAGTAACGGCCTTGCGATCAACCCTGAAGACCCTGAAACGATTGAAGTAAGCGGAAAGGATAACAAAAACTTCTCGGATGCCGGAGCAACAAAAGTTTCAAATGCATTTAAGACACCGGTAAAAGAGGTAGATGTAACTGCTGAAATCCGCCAGGAAGGATACGACAATAAAACGACAACAGATGATCATGGAATGCACATTGTAGGTCTTTATAAAGATCAAAAAGGCACCAAGTATTTTCTGGTAAAGAATTCCTGGGGAACAAGTAATTATCCAAAAGGGTATTTGTATGTTTCCGAAAGTTATTTTAAGTGGAAAACAATCAATATTTACTTTCATAAAGATGGTCTTTCCAAGGAAATGAAGAAGGATTTAAACATCAAATAACATATATATGCAAATACGACTCTTATTCGTTGCTCTAGTTTTGAGCTTTACAGGGAATTCACAAGTACATGGCCATGCGATCGGATTGCGGGGTGGAGGTTCTTCTGCATATTATGGTTACGGACCGGAAATATCTTATCAGTTAGGTTTAAATGATAAAAACCGCATAGAATTTGATCTGGGATGGTATCACAGAAATCACTGGAAGGATAATAACGGTATCGGTTGGGGTAGCGGAAATGCATACAACCTGATGACTTTTACTGCTGTCTACCACTGGGTTTTCAATATTACAGATGGTTTGAATTGGTATGTAGGACCGGGAGCACAGTTGCTATTTTACAATGAGATTTATGACAATGTCAACGACGGAATCTATTTAAGTATAGGAGGACAGATAGGATTGGAATACGACTTTACAAATCTGGGCGCGCCATTACAATTGGGACTGGATTACAGACCGATGTTCTTTTTCTGGAATGACGGAGTGGGGCATGGAACAGCCCTTTCACTTCGCTATCTGATTGACTAATTCCGAGGCGAAAGCCCTTGCTGTGTCATTGATATTAATGTAATCTTTCAGCTCGGGTAAATTCACGTTTTCCACATTTAACATGGTGGTTTCATTGATTTCGGCAATTTCCAGAAATCCGATTTTCCCATCAAGAAACGCCTGTACGGCTACTTCGTTGGCACCGTTTAAAGCACATGCTGCGGTTCCTCCCAATTCCATCGCTTTGTATGCCAGGTTCAGATTGGAAAACGTTTCTCTGTCCGGTTGCTCGAAGGATAGTGTGGGATAATTCAGAAAGTTGAAACGCGGAAAATCAGTAGGCAGACGATCCGGGTAGGTCAATGCAAACTGAATCGGAAGTTTCATGTCCGGTAAACCCATTTGCGCTTTCATACTTCCATCCTGAAATTGAACAAGAGAATGTACAATTGACTGCGGGTGGACAATTACGTCAATTTGATCATTTTTAAGTCCGAATAACCACTTGGCCTCAATTACTTCAAGACCCTTATTCATCATCGATGCGGAATCAATGGTAATTTTGGCACCCATTTCCCAGTTCGGATGCTTAAGTGCAGCTTCTTTGGTAACATGCATCAATTGTTCCCGTTTCATACCTCGAAATGGTCCGCCTGAAGCAGTAAGATAGATTTTTTCAATCGGATTGTGGAATTCTCCCACGAGGCATTGGAAAATAGCAGAATGTTCCGAATCGACCGGGTAAATATTCACGCCTTTTTCCTGTGCCAATTTGGTAACAAGCTCACCAGCAACAACCAGTGTTTCCTTATTCGCCAGTGCAATATGTTTACCCGCATCAATTGCGGCAAGAGTAGGTTTAAGTCCGGCATACCCCACTAAGGCCGTTAATACGATATCAACTTCGTTGTAAGTAACAACCTGCTCTAATGAATCCGCCCCTGCATATACCTGGATATCATGCGACCAAAGTGCATTTTTTACCGCTTCGTATTTTGATTCATCAACGATAACCACAGCATTGGGCTTAAATTCGATCGCCTGTTCAATCAACAATTCGGCATTACCATTTGCAGTGAGGATCTGAAGGTCAAAATGTTCAGGATTTGCCCGCAATACATCTAAAGCTTGCGTTCCGATTGATCCGGTAGATCCTAATATTGCTACTCCTTTTTTATTTTGCATGCTCAAAAATACGTTTTATAAGCATTAATTTTGCGACATGAAGTTCAGAATACTCAGAGACGAAGAGCTGAAGGTTTTAGAAGAAGATTTGAAGCATTTTCTCATTGCAAACGGGATAGACGGTGATCTGTGGAAGGAAATCAATGAGAATGACCCGGATAAGGCAATTGACCTTGTAGCTGTTTTTTCGGATATGGTTCTTCAAAAGGTCTACGAGAACGTGCGCTTTCTGGAATTCAGATCCAAACAATCCTGTTTTGTATTTAAACTGAATGCGCAAAACATCGAATTGATTGCCGTTCAGGGGAATGACAATGTAGATCTATCAACCCCGGATTCAATTCATGAGGCGTTGACTTCAAGAACGCAGGACTTGCAATTCTTTCGGTCGGAGAAGAAATATGCTCAGAATCGTGAAGAAGAAATTCATAAGATGATCACCGATGGATGCGTACCGTCGCATGAAGCTTTTTGGATGCAACTGGAAAAGGCACTGGGATAAGTTACTGCTTCACAATGCGAATAGTTTCCGTGATACCCTTGCTTTCAAACTGAACCAGATAAACTCCGGCATTCAATAAAGACAAATCCATAATTCTTGCTCCGGGAAAATAATCAGATTCAACAGGGACTCTTGTTCCGCTCAGGCTGTATATCTGAATATTAAGTTCATCCGGACAGTTATTGAAATAAATGACATCTTTTGTCGGGTTAGGGTGCGCTGTAATCCCAAGACTTGGATTTTTAAGATCACGGATCGCTAAAACCCAACCTCCGTCAGCAGAATTATTAACATCATTTGTCCCGGTAGAACGATTTCCGGACATTACAATTGAGCCGTTTGGAGTCAGAATCAATGAAGTAGCCTGTTCGAAACCTCCGGCACCGAAATAGCGTTGCTCCAAAAGATCCAATTCAGGCTCATTTACGTTGAATAACCAAAAATCAGTGTTGTTGTCTGCCTCAGTCCGTGTTGTTGTTCCCAGGATAATCAATTCACCACTGGCTGCTTTTTTAATTGAACTTATTTCATCCTTCTCAGACGAGCCGTATGTTGTGCTCCATAGTAAAGAACCTCCGGGGTTTATCTCAAAAAGCCATCCGTCATACCCTCCGTGATTGTCTGTAATGTCAACATCCTGTGATAGTGAAGATGCCGCGATCAGAATGTTACCGTCCGATAGTAAAATGAGGTCTTCCGGGTCATCTCTCAGTGATCCGCCATAAGATCTTTGCCATAAAATTTCACCTTCCTGATTTACATTGTAAAGCACGATATCCTGATCACCACGATTATCACTGTACGCATCGGTATAGGTTGTGGAAGAAGACAGAATCAGGACTGAATTATCAGGAAGTAATAGTGTTTTCTTTATTAACTCATCATCCCATCCACCGTAGGAATTGGCATTAACCACCTGAAGATTGGCGTTTAACTCAAGTGTGATTACATCAAACTGTCCAAAACTCACAACACCCGGAAAATCCATGGAGCGGGATGAAATCCCTAACAAATAATGACCATTTGGCAAAGGAATAATGTGCTCACCATAATCAAGAGACGAGCCTCCATAAGTGTTCATTTGCTGGAGAGAACCATTTTTATCGAGAACCATTACAAATGCGTCCTGTAAACCCTTATTGATTTTTATGATCCCATCTTTTGAATTGGTGGAACCACATAAAATGATCTGATCATTTTTATCGATAAATAAATTGTTTGCCTGTTCATCACGACTTCCTCCAAAGCTCTTTTGCCAGATACTGTTTCCTCCATTGTCCAGCTTCACAACCAGGATGTCTTCATTCTTCACCCCGTCATTTACACTTTGCTTTAGGCCAACCAGAATAACATTTCCCTCCGAATCTGTAGCAGAATTCAGGAAACGAACATTATCCTGACCTTCATACGACTGCTGCCATAAAATACTGTTATCTTGTGCATTAACACAGAATAGCAATGAGAGAAACAATATAGAGGTAAGTGTTCGCAACCTTAAATTAAGCTTTAGTTAACAATTTAGTAACAATGTATTAAGAATAAATTAAACTTGCAAATTTTTTTGTGAGATACACTTATCTTTGCCACCATGATAAAAGCGTTGGAAGACAGATTTGGCAGCCATAGAGTGCAGGAAATACAGATGCCTGAAGGCAAATTGAACCTGGTTCTTCTTGATTTGGAACTTAGAACTCCGGTAAGGGTTTTAATGACCGATGGCTTTAGATCGTATACCATGCCGGTTCCTGAAAAACGAAAGGACTTCGCCCATGCGGAACTCTATTTTTGTTTACCGGGTTATTGGGATCTGGAGGATCTTGACAACCCATCAATGAATTGGATTTTTGAATGGATCCAGAAGATTCCGGAATATGTACAAAATAATCAAACATGGTTAGGTCCGGGACACACGTTCTCCATTGGAAAAGACAAAGAAAGTATTTCCCCGACGATGAAACAGGATCACTTTATAGTGATGAAACCAATCTTATTAGAACAGGAAATGGCGCCAGTCAAAGAAGGTGATCATGAAGTCCATTTTTACGCAATAATGCCCATTTTTTCAGACGAATGGGATTACAAGCAAGGAAAAGGTACCGTAAAATTCCTTCGAAAATTACTTGCAAAGGGCGTCACTGAAAACCTGGATGATTTCAGAACAACAACGTTAAAAAGCAAGTGGCGGATCTGGTAATTACACCAGTTCTTTCTTAGCCAGCATTAATGCGATCTGAACGGCATTGGTAGCGGCACCTTTTCTGAGGTTATCAGCTACAACCCACATGTTCAATGTTTTCGGCTGCGTTTCGTCGCGACGAATACGACCGACAAAAACATCATTTTTACCTTTCGCGTACAATGGCATCGGATAGGTGTTCGTTGTCGGGTCATCCTTTAGAGTAATACCTTCCTGTTCGTGAAGAAGCCTGCGTACTTCATTGAGATCAAATTCTTCTTCAAACTCAACATTGACAGCTTCCGAATGTCCGCCTACAACCGGAACGCGTACAGCTGTTGCGGTAACATTAATGGTTGGGTCAAGGATTTTTTTCGTTTCGTTCGTCAGTTTCATTTCCTCTTTGGTGTACCCATTATCGGTGAAAGCGTCACAATGCGGCAAACAATTTTTATCAATAGTGTATGGATAGGCCATTTCTCCTTTTACTCCGGCTCTTTCATTCTCCAACTGAGAAACTGCTTTTACTCCTGTTCCGGTAATGGATTGATAGGTTGAAACGACCACGCGTTTTACTTTATATCTGTCATGCAAAGGTTTCAGAGCAAGAACCAGCTGAATGGTGCTGCAATTAGGATTTGCGATAATCTTGTCTTCCTTCGTTAGCAGGTCTCCGTTGATTTCAGGGACGATCAGTTTTTTATCCGGATCCATACGCCATGCCGAAGAATTGTCAATAACCGTGGTGCCTGCTTCTGCAAATTTTGGAGCCCAATCCAATGAAGTCTGTCCTCCTGCAGAAAAGATGGCAATATCCGGTTTCATTGCAACTGCAGTTTCTAACGATACAACATCAAATTCCAATCCTCCGAATTCTATTTTTTTACCCACGGATTTTTCAGAAGCAACCGGGATAAGTTCCGTTACCGGAAAAGAAAACTCCTTTAAAACCTGTAACATTTCCTGTCCTACCATTCCAGTTGCGCCAACTACAGCTATTCTCATATTTCCTTTTTATTTAGCGATCAAATTTAGTACATTTATTGGCACTAATTTTTAGTTGATGAAAGGCCTGCTCTCACTTGTGCTAATTCTAACACAATCTGTTCACTTCGCGCAGATATCTGACGATTTCAGTGATGGTAATTTTTCAAGTAACCCGATCTGGGCAGGAACGGATGCCGATTATCTGGTGAATGGAGTGCAGCAACTTCAGATTAGCAATTCTGTTGCGGCAACCTCCTATTTAAGTACAGCACATAATTTAAGCGTATTGGATGCCAAAGAATGGCGCGTTTGGACCAAGCAATCATTCAGCCCTTCAACAAGTAATTATGGCAGGATTTATCTGACGGCTTCCGGTTCGGATTTATCAAGTGACCCAGATGGATTTTACCTTCAACTGGGAGAAGCCGGGTCAACTGATGCTGTTCGCTTATTTAAAAGTGTGGGAGGAGTTCATACGGAATTGCTTGCAGGATCAATCGGACAGATCGCAGCTTCATTTACAATAGGAATACGGGTTGTCCGGACTTCAGGAGCAGACTGGAATCTGTATATAGACGGATCGGGCGGAACGAACTACCTGCTGGCCGGTACCGCAAATGATGCAACAAATCTTCTGGGAACCCATTTCGGTTTTTTGGATGTCTATACTGTTAGCAATGCGACCAATTTTTATCACGACGATGTGTATGTCGGAGATGAGGTCATTGACGTGACCCCACCGGTATTAACTTCAGCAACCGCAATAAGTCAAACGGCTGTTGATGTGCATTTTGATGAGGCACTGGATCAATCGAGTGCTCAAAACACGTTAAATTACAGTCTTACTCCGTCGATAGGCATATCCGGTGCAACATTGGATGGAATTGATCCCTCACTCGTTCATCTGGCATTATCCGGAAATCTGACCAACGGACAACAATACACGCTGACGACTAATGCTATTGCTGATGTTGCGATGAATGTTTCAGGAAGTCAAAATATACAATTTTATTACCTGGTAGCTGAAACACCTTCACCGGGAGATGTTGTGATCAATGAGTTTAATTGTGATCCTGAACCTGTAGTAGGCTTGCCGTCTGTTGAATACGTTGAAATTTACAACCGCAGTTCCAAAATATTTGATCTGACAGGGTGGAAGCTGGGAGACAATAGCTCCAATGGCACCATTCAGGGAGGGTGGATTATGCCTGGAGAATATAAGGTGCTGACTGCAACGGCCAACGTGGATTCTTTCGCAGTTGCCTATGCCGTTTCATCCTTTCCGAGTCTGAACAATTCCGGTGATGCGATCGTTTTGAAACTTCCAACAGTAGGTGTTATCGACTCCATCAATTATACCGATGACTGGTATAAGGATCCGCTAAAATCCGGGGGAGGGTACGCCATAGAACGCATCAATCCTGAAGATCCGTGTACAGATATCAGTGACTGGTCCGCAAGCACTGATCCCTCTGGAGGAACTCCGGGTGCAGTAAATTCGGTTTTGGATCTCACGCCGGACATGGAAGTTCCGTATTTAACAGAACTGATTACCTATTTCCCGAATCAATTGGCCTTGTATTATTCGGAACGAATGGATTCCACTTCGTTGAAAAATGCTACCATTACGATTCAATCCGGGTTAACTGTTTACAATCATTACGTGATAGAAGAATATCCGGATTACTCTGAGATCGTATTTGTAGAAAATATTTCTCCTTCTCAAGTCTATACCATTACAATTGAAAATGCTGCTGATTGCTGGCTGAATGCAACAACGATGATCGGACAATTCGCATTGGCGGTTTCCCCTTCTGAGGGCGATCTGGTAATCAATGAAATTCTTTCCGATCCGGTTTCAGGTGGATCTGATTATGTTGAGATTTATAACCTTTCAGAAAAACTGATTGATGCCAAAGACCTTGTTTTTGCGAATTACGATAACGATACGATTTACAACTTTAAACCTGTTCCGGATCATTTTATGCTCTTCCCTGGTGAATATCTGGTATTTACAGAAGACAGCGCGCAGGTAAAACAGCAATATCCGGGTCATGTTCCCGGAAGGTTTGTAGAAATGGATCTGCCGACCTGGAACAATGATTCGGGAACGGTATACCTGTTGCATGCGGGCAATATTATTGATCAGGTATCTTATTCAAGTGACTGGCATTTCAAACTTTTGGATAGTAAAGAAGGAAAGTCATTAGAGAGAATAGAACCGGATGGTCCGTCGAATAGTTCAAGCAACTGGCACACCGCAGCGGAGGCGATCGGCTTTGGTACACCGGGCGATCGGAACTCGCAATATTATCCGGCGGTTTCAAACGGAACATTCTCCTATACAAGCGAAACAGTTTCTCCTGATAATGATGGATTTGAAGATGTATTGCAGGTGAATTACGAAATGAATGATAACGGTTATCTGGGAACATTTACAATTTATGACGATCGCGGGCGCTCTGTAAAAACGGTGTTTAAAAGTGAATTACTCGGGAATACCGGTACATTCGCCTGGGATGGTGTACGCGAAGACGGGACAAAAGCTTCGATAGGCACTTACGTAGGTGTTTTCGAGGCCTTTAACATTGATGGAGGAGTGATTTACTCGGATAAAAAGGCATTCGTAGTTGCGGGAAAAATATAATTCAACCGGTACTATTTTTAAAAAGGGCGCGTTATAAGAGTAACTGTTGACTCTTAATCCTTCTTATCATGCTAAAACTGCTCTTTATTTCGGCGATCGTATTCTTTTTGTCCTTCAGCTCATTTGCACAACAATACAGAACGGCTATTGGTGTGAAAGCAGACTGGTCTTCACTTAAAAATGACCTGGCACAACTGAGTGTCAAACATTTTTTTGATGAGCACAATGCTCTGGAAGTGAATCTGGGTGCCGGGAGGCGCTATGTCTGGCTGGAAGCGAATCACCACATCAATTTCAGGATCAACAGAGCATTGGACTGGTATTTAGGTTATGGAGCGAATATGGGGTATTGGAATACAAACTACGATAATCGGTATAACGCAGCTGAACGATCAGGATATTGGTTGGGTTTTGGAGGAATTGCGGGTATTGAGCTTACAACCAACGTAATTCCTCTTAACTTTGCATTAGATGGAGGTCCGGCTGTAAGTTTGTTGCCAGAGCCAAAAGTAGGCGTAAGGTTAGGCTTTACAGCGCGGTACGCAATAAAATGATATGTTATCGCCAGGTGCTAAAGGATGGATTACCAAATATTTTGACCTCGTAGAAAGAGGTGAAATACAATTGTCTTATAAAAGACCCAAAAGTATCGGTAAACGGGAGTTCATGCGTCTGACCTTTACGGGAAGCGGCTTGGTTTTCGGATATCCCACGCAATTGCTTTTTGCCAGGGAACTGGATGATTCGAATTGGACACAGGAGGAAAAACTGAAATTGTTATTGTTCGAATCGCACATGTTGGTGTACATGTTATCGGATGAATCTCAGACGTTCACCAGGGAGAAGTTTATTGCCTCTTTGTTCGATTTTTACCGCTTTCACAATGTTCGATCACTTATTGATGTCTTCAGATTATTCAAGAAGGAGAATGCAATTGATGTTATCGAAAGTATTTTGGCGAAACGCGTTGATATTAAACTCAATATCGTAGAAAACAAATGGTGGGTAAATTCCCTGAGTAATGCATTTGTGTACCTTGATGTAATACTATTCAATGATTATGCGCATCACAAGGATGATGATTCAATAATCAATTATAACGGATATGCTCAGAATGCATTAACAGCGATTGTGTTATCTGCTTATGCCGATGGAGAGATTCAGGAAAAGGAGAAGACGATTTTCAATGTTTTTCTGGCTTCTTCCGGTTTGGTTGAAGAAAGAAGGGATCGGGCAAAAGAACAATTCAAGAACGGAGCAAATTTCGAAGATTTTTCAGCGTATGTTTCCACACACTGGATGTTGAAGCACTTTATTCTTGATATTGCTGCGCTTACCATATTCTCCGGATCAGAGATGTTGAATGAAGAAGTGGCATTTCTGGTTGAGCTTTCCAA
>QKAV01000040.1 GCA_003247185.1 Crocinitomicaceae bacterium | reverse complement strand
GGTACTTCCAAACCTGTTCGCGTTGCGCCTTACCCACACATGATTGCGTAAATGCGCGGTCGTATTCGGATGCTGCCTGATCGAACGATGCCATCATTACTAAAATTTAGGTTTTAGCATGAGGGCTCTGATGATATTCACCGGTAGCAGCAACAAGTAACGCGAAGAAATTCCCTTTTGCCCCTTTAATTTTTTAATTCCCTGAAGCACTCTGAATCTGTAGTGCACGTATCGTTGAAGCTTTTTATAAAATTCACTGGAATAAGTCCCTTTAAACATTAAGTCCAAATCATCTGAATCCTTCCAGTTTTCTTTGGCGCCCATTTGCTCTTTAACTATGTCATGGAACTTTGTGCCAGGTAACGGATAGGAGACAGAAATACCGATATCATCCGGTTGATTGGTAAAAATCATATCAATGGTACTTCTGATATCTTTTTCGGTTTCTCCCAGGTATCCAAACTGGATAAAATATGCCACACGTACATTTTTTGATTGAAGGATCCCTGTAGCCTTTTTTATTTGCTCTAGGGTAATTCCTTTATCCATAGCATCCAGAATCTTTTGAGATCCGCTTTCCGCTCCAATCCACACTTCTTCCAAACCTGAAGCGGCAAGATCATCAATGACAGATGGCTCCATTAACAAATCAGCCCGACTCTGGATTTTATATTTTATGTGAAGCTTGTTTTGAAGGATCAGGTCTTTAAATGTCTTAACCCACCCCGGTTTCAATCCAAAAATATCATCCGTTACCCAGAAGTGCTGCACCCCGTAATTCTCTGCCAAATAATTGATCTCCTTTACTACATTTTCGGGAGATCTTGAATTATAGCGATTGCCGTAAATTGGTTTTGCACACCAATTACATTTAAAAGGACAGCCTCTTGTGGTACTGATGTTTAGTGTAAACGGAAATTTCCCTGATTCCCATATTCTTCTGTAGGCATCGATATCTATTACGGACCATTTTGCCATTGGGTAGATATCCAAATCGCGCACGTTGCTCCTTGAAGGATTTCTATGGTAGTTACCGTTCAAAATCAGGCTCGACCCTTCTATATTTCCGGTTTCCTTTCCATCTCTGAGATGGTTTAGCAGCTCCAATAGTGTTTGTTCTCCTTCACCGTGAATAATGAAATCTGCGCCATGATCATGATAGTTTTTCCAATGATCAGTTGCATCAGAGCCAGAAACGATCACGGTCGCACCTATTTTTTTTGCGTGTCCGATCATTTCAAAACAAGCTTCCCGCATATTGGTGAGACACATTTTAGTGAGATAGTTAAATCCATCTTCATAGATCACCACAACCTCCGGCGAACTCTTTTCCAGTTCAGCCAAACAATTATACGGCCCCGGGTCGAGCGCTCCATCATAAAAATCGACAGCTTCAAAACCATTTGATTCTATGTAGGCCAAGGCCGTTATAGTAGCCAATGGTGGATATGGCGTTCGGTTATCCCACTGTTTTGGGTCCAGTTGATAGAAATAACTATGTGTAAAAAATACTTTCACAAATTAATCTTGTTTTTATCCAGTTGAGTCTGAAACTGTGCCTTGTATTTTGATTTCAATGATTCAAATTCGGAGAGTACTTTATTCTGAAAATCACTCGGATGATGTTTGGATACATAGGGACGGGAGCGCATTGTCAACTCAAATTTATTCGGGTCAAAATGTCCAAACTTTTTCTTCCATCTTTTCATTGTTAAATGAAGAAACCAGGCATCAACCCTGTCACCCAATTTTCCCTTAAATACCCACATCGTCAGTTTAGAGAATACCGGTTTTCGCAAATCCGAAGAGATTTCTTTGTGGTCATTCATTTTAGGAAAATAATCTTCTACCCATTTATTGAAATTGTAGAACTCTTTAAAGACCGAACCCGATGCAGGGATTAAAGTAAATACTTCTACTGCTGTAAATCTATTGTGCTCTTCAATCTCCAAATGATCCGTATCAATAAAATAATTTACGCAAAAAAACTTCCTTGAATTGAAGAGAAAGATTTTTTTATACAAGATCAAAAGTGTTCTGGCTAACCATACTCTTCCGGTTTTCGTGATGATAAAAAAGTCAAAATCTCCATCATCATGTAAGATCCCTTTTGAAAGAGAACCACTGATTCCAACACCTTCTACAAAAGGAAAACGATTAATGAATTTCGCAATTTTAAATGCTTTTTTCCGGTATTTATCAGCTCTTTCTCCGCCGGCAGTTCTTTCCCGAATTTTATTACCAATCTCAAATACCGTAAAATGATCCCCTTCTCCTACAATTAGCTCTGCCTTTTGCAAATCGCTCAACAGCGCTCTGAACATATCGATCCCCCCGTTTTCCGAAGAAAAAAGATACAGCTCCTCATCCGTCAATGGATGTTTGAATACCTCTGCATAAATCAGTTGTTCGATTATTTTCACAGAAGTGGACATATTTATTACAGCAGCCAATAGCAGATATCTCTAGTAACGGTATATCAAAGATAGTGATTATCAAAATGCTGTACTTGATTCCCATTTCTAATACATTTGTAACATGGCGAATTGCGCAATCTGGTTTAGAAGAGATCTCCGGTTAGATGATAATACAGCCTTAAATGCTGCATTGAGATCCGGCATGAAGATTCTTCCCGTGTTCATTTTCGACCCAACTATCCTGGACGAACTAGAGAAGGATGACCACCGCGTATCTTTCATTCATGCCCAATTATTAAAAATGAATGAACAGCTCAAGGATTATGGAACTCAGTTTTTGATCCGTCATGGAGATCCTGTTACCATCTGGAAAGAGATTATTGAAGAATTCGAAATCCAAGCTATCTATACAAACCGGGACTATGAACCGTATGCAATCAGACGAGACGACCTGGTGAAAACATATGTGAGTTCGGTTGGCGGAGATTATATCGATTTTAAAGATCATGTGATCATGGAACCAGGTGACGTGTTGAAAGATAATGGTGACCCCTATACAATATATACACCGTTCAAGCGAAAATGGCTCCATCATTTCAAGGGTGTAACGGTGGATGAAATCAAACCTGGGAATAACTGGGTAAAGCACAACTATGCCATTCCGGTGCTTAAGGAGATCGGATTCGAACAATCAACCATTGTTATTCCTGATTTCACGCTGGATAGAATTGAAACATACTCAGAGACAAGAGATATTCCTTCGCTTGATGCCACATCCCATATTGGCCCTCACTTAAGATTTGGAACCGTAAGTATTCGGAAAGTAGTTCAAAATGTCAGTTCCAGATCAGAGGTGTTTTTAAGTGAATTGATCTGGAGAGAATTCTTCATCCAGATATTATTTCACTTTCCGCAGGTGACGCATCAAAGTTTTCGACCTCAATATGATCAGATCCAATGGAGAAACAATGAATCTGAGTATAAAAAGTGGTGCGAAGGAAAAACCGGTTATCCTATGGTAGATGCCGGAATGCGTGAATTAAATGCAACCGGCCACATGCACAATCGCGTGCGGATGGTAGTAGCAAGTTTTCTGTGTAAGCACCTCCTGATTGATTGGCGATGGGGTGAGGCCTACTTTGCTAAAATGCTAAATGATTTTGAGCTGGCTTCCAATAACGGCAACTGGCAATGGGCAGCAGGAACAGGATGTGATGCTGCACCCTATTTCCGTGTTTTCAATCCGGGAGAACAATTAAAAAAGTTCGATCCTGAAATGAAGTACGTCAAAAAATGGATCCCAGAATTGCTAAGCGGCTCCTACCCTTCTCCAATTGTTGATCACAAAATGGCAAGATTACGGGCAATTGAAAAGTATAAGGAAGGGATCAACTCCCTTCCCTGATATTACTTTAATACATTTACGTGGCCCACGAAATCCCGTCGCTCATCCGTGTATGGGTCTTTAATTACAATCTTCCAAGTGTAGGTTCCGGATTGAACCACTTTTCCCTGATAAGTTCCGTCCCAGAAAACACTGATGTCGTTCGTTTCCCAAATCAATTCTCCCCAACGATCATAGATTTGCATGTTATAGCCATACCGATCTATGCCGGTTGCATATACCTGCAGAGAATTGTTATACTCATCACCATTAGGTGTAAATGCATTCGGAACGAAAAGCAAGAACTCATCTTTCACAATAACGGACTGACATGTGGTATCAGGACAGCCTGCCGAATTGTTTGCAATCAGACAAACAGTATATGCTCCTGGTACAGGAGGTAATTCCAACGAGAAGTCTTCATTTCCATCCGAGTAAGTGAAGTTATCTGGTCCGTTGATCTCCCATTGATAGCTGTCCGAATTAGATGAATTGTTAATGACCTGAAACTCTGAATCCATCGTTGTTACATATCCCGGAAGAACAGCAAAATTCGCAATAGCAGGTGTTCCGGAACCAACGATAGCACTAGTCGAAATTGAACAACCATTAGCATCAGTTAATGTAATCGCATAATTATCACTACACAATCCGGTAAAGACTCCCGAAGGATTCGTAACTGCTCCAAGCGTATAATTGACTGCTGTTGAAGAGGAAACATAAATCTCACCGATACAACTGTTGCTACAATCATCATCAATTACAGTCATATTGTCAATAGTAATCTGTACAGCCGGAATTATATTGAAGGAACCGGAAACAATACATCCGTTGTCATCCTGAACATTGTACGAAAATGTACCTCCACAAAGGTTATTCACAGTTGCAGTGGAGTTGGTGTTGTTTACCTGATACAAGTAATTGCCTGTTCCACCTGAAACATTGAACTCCACTTGCCCGTCACACTGGTTATAACAGGACTCATCCGTGGTAACTGCGTTCACCATTATTTCAGTTGGCTCATCTATCTGAATATTGAGTGAAGCAGACTGACAACCAGCAACATCCTGAACCAGTAAATCGTAACTACCGGCAACAAGGTTTAATTGATTGGCATTATTTGACCACGTAACCCCATTGTCAACACTATATTGATACGGTGCTGTTCCACCCATTGCTGTAAATGTTAGACTACCGTCCGATCCTCCATAACAGGTAATGTCCGTTTGAACAAAGGTAAAATCAACCTGCGCAGGTTCACTGATCACCACCTGATCCTGATCACTACAACCATTTACATCTGTTAGTGTTACGGTGTATGTCCCCGCAGATAAACCTGTAAAGTTTCCTGTTGTATTGTTATCCGTATATGTGCCATCAGTGATCTCAAAGGTAATTGTACCCGTACCTCCTGTGTAGGTCACATTTACTGTTCCATCCGAACCGCCGTTACAATTTACATTTGTTGAAGAAAGTTGGTCTACGGCAAGGTCACAACAGTTAATTCCTGCGTTTACCGTCTGAGTTGAGCTCGTTGAGCATCCTGAAACGGCATCTGTAACTGTAACCGTATAGGTTCCCGGAGCGAGGCTCGTCACCTGCGCTGTTGCCGGATCCGGTACAATATCCCAGGAGTAATTGTAATTCCCCGTTCCACCCGAAACAGTTGCCACATCAATACTACCGTTATTCAAGCCCATGCACGTTTCATCAACCACATTAATTACATCTATTTGTGGTGGTGTGGTATTAGAAATGATCTCAAGGCCGGAAGCCGTACATCCGGTAGCCTGATCGACGATAAGCACATCATAATTACCTGCAACCAAATTGGAGAATGACCCCGTTGATTGTGTAGTAGCTCCGTTATCAATTGAAAAATCAAAGTTCGGACCTCCGCCATTCGTTGCCAGTGCTATTGATCCATTAGCCGCACTGCACGATTCGTCTGTTAATGTTGCGGAATACGTAAATCCATTTACGGTAACCGTATTCGTAGAAGTTACAGGACAAGTTCCCGGAGTTGTGTACTCTATCGTATAGGTTGTCCCCGGTATTCCATTACTTATTTCTCCTGTTGACGGATCAACTGAAGAACCATCTCCCGGGTTAGGATTATAAGCAAACGTACCACCCGGAGTAACAACACTGCTCGCATTGTTTGCATCCCCGGCACAGAAATCCGCTAAAGCAAATGACGGATCTGCAGCTACAGGTTCTGTCAACGTGAAATTTCCATTTGCAGGACAGCTACTTCCTCCTCCTCCACTCACGCTGTTGATCGTGAAATCATCAAACCAAATGGCATATTGTGCAGCACCTCCTGAAAGAATCTGGAATGTATGATTTCCTGCAGTCATTGTAACCGTAAAACAGAACTGTGTCCACCCCGTATTAACAGGTACAAGCACATCTGGTCCAACCTGTGCACCATCCACTCCGACTGCGGTCCGGAATACATTACACATAACTCTACTGTTTCACCTCCCGCGAAAGTATATGGCCCACTTGAAATGTTATCTGCTCCTGCATAGAAATAGACATAACCTGTACCACTGTATGCCCCCAGACTGGAAGTATAGTTAGTGGTTCCTCCTACACAACCTAAATTGCCCGGAACGTACACCGGCTGGTTACCATCAAAAACCTGACCCGCATCGTTGTTACAATTATATCCGGTAGGACATGCACAACCTGCACCTGAGCCATTTTCGAAATCTGTATTGGTATTCAGTGTAGTTGTTGTTCCGCCATTGGCATCCGTAATTTCAACACTATAGTTTCCATCACACAATCCTGTGATTGTTGCTACGTTCGAACCAATCGGATTCCCTGTCCCATCATACCATTGATAGGAATACGGCGGTGTTCCTCCCACAGCAGTCACTGTAATTTCACCATCACATACTCCTGCACATGAAGGGTCGGTAATTGTGAAATTGTCAATTGATGGTCCGCCGATACT
>QKAV01000128.1 GCA_003247185.1 Crocinitomicaceae bacterium | reverse complement strand
CAAGTGAATATCCGATATCCGCCATCAACTGTTTTTGCGAGAAGGTCAAAGGTGTTTGGATCGTTTGATTTTTTGCATCCTGTTCACTATAGGCATTAAACCACCATTTGAGTCCGTCACGTTCAAAACTGGTAGTGGTTTGAAATAAAGACCGGAGATAGTTTTGATCCGAATATTGAAATTCCACAACAATTCTGCTGTCCTTTGTGATCTGATTCCGTGCAGTAAAAGTTACTTCCGCCGAATTGTAATCAACCGTATAATCATATTCCTGTCCCCTTTCCAGTAAACGTCCGTCAATATATACCCGTTCCGTACCTGAAAGAATAATTATGAACGGTTCATTTTCGGCACCGATCAGCTTATACGGCCCCTGGTTTCCCTCCACGCCCTGAATAATCTGTCGATTGAATTTACCTTTTGATAACGCCCCGGAAGCCTGAGAAACGAATTTGGTATGTTCATCCTTTTGCCAGTAGTTCTCTATATATAAACCTTGCGCCCTTTTTTTATAGGTCATGAAATAACCCTTTGGTTTATACAACCAAAAATCTCCGGTGATCAATTTAAAATTGTCGTTATAAATCTGAATGAATACCTGATCGAACTCCTGCAGTTTGTTCGTGTTTCCATCCGGTTGAATGGGTATGTTGTCATCGGAAACGGAAGCCATCAACTTCAGATTTGGTGCAATATCTCCCGAAAGCTCTAGATTGAGGGTGGAATTAATTCCCAAATCCTGATTGTTACCAAAAGAAATGCCCCTCGAAATACTCCCGGATTTATTCAGACCGGATCCTCCAAACAGGTCCTCCGATGCACGATAGGTAGAAAACATATATTTCTCCCGATCCAGTTCTTCCTTGTAATAGATCATAGAAGTATCCCGATACTGGTAATTTCTACTGAGATCAAACGGAAGCACCCGATAACGGATGGTCAGACTATCACCACAATTTCCATTGTATTTAAATAATGAAGCCGCACCTTTCAGGGTATAATCGGAAGGGTGAACCAACTCTCCTCCGCAATACAATTCGAATGAATTGGGATAAATACTGAACGTATCAATTCTCACAAAATCGCTATTTACAGGGACTTTTCGGATGCGCAGACTTCCTTCCTGCGCCAGAATATTCATGGCAAGAAAGCAGTAGCTCAGGCTAAGTAAAATGATCCTAAAAATGCGCATTGACACGAATGTACAACGTTGAGACGAAAAAAATCGTCTATCAGACCTTCAGGAATGAATATTATAAGGCCATGGATGAATAAATGAGAATACTATTCATTGCTCAAAACCTATACTATCCGCTGTTAAAAAACGTTAAGCTCATTCGGGGACAGTGCAGAATATGTCTACATTCGTCCAAAACCAATTGTATTGAGGCAGATAAAGATCAATTATATCATTGTTCTGGTGGTCGTTGCGACGATTGCCCTGTTCTTCATTCAGGCGTTTCAGACATCTCAACTCTTTGACCGCAAATCAACCGAATTCAAAACCCGGTTCAGTACCCTTTTGGACCGCATCGCATTACAACATGAAAAGGCAGATGATATCCGGCGCTATCTGCAGGTAGTCAACAGAGATTTCGATGTAAAATACAAGGATATATTAAAGGAGGAGTTTAAAAGCCTGATGTCGGCTACAGAATCCATTTCCATCGAAGACACCTCCATCTTTGAGAATGGGAAAATGGAAAGTTATCTCGTCATCCAGGGAGAAACTTTCGATTCGGTAACCGGAGTAACTGCACAACAACGTGTACTTGCAAGGGATGTACGCCGCTTACATGATCTGTTTAAACGAAAACATGCCAGCACTATTCCCCAGGATTCTATTGAACTTGCTGTCAGACTCGACCAGCGCGTCATTCAACAGATTTTTAAAAAGGCGCGTTTTGTAAACGAAATGATGCTGGACGCCTTCCGTAATAATATTTATGAAGACCCCTCGAAACGAATTGACATCGTATTTCTCGATTCCGTATTGCACACCGAAATGAAGTCTGAAGACCTTCCTTCGGAATTTACTTTCCTAATTCTTACAGAATATGGGGAACGCGTACATTTTGATAATGCGCCTTCACATTATAAAGAAGATCAGGATACTACAAATGCATTTAAAACGATATTATTTCCGTCCAACACGCTGGATGAAGATTTGATTTTGAGCATTCAGTTTCCTACACAAAACCAGTTCGTAATTATGGAAATGTGGGGGCCTTTAGCTGTCAACCTGGCTCTGATGTTCATCATTGTCATTGCTATGATTCTGATGTTTAAAACCATTCTCACCCAGAAAAAGCTTTCTGAGTTGAAGAATGATTTCATTTCCAACATGACGCACGAATTTAAAACACCGATATCTACTATTTCATTGGCTTGCGAAGCTATGGTAGATGCAGATATGGGGGCAAAAGAAGCACCTTCGCCTTACGTTAAGATTATTCATGATGAAAATCAGCGCCTGATGCGATTGGTTGAACGAATCCTGCAAAGTGCAACGCTTGATAAAGGGGAAGCAAAACTCAATGTTGAAAAGGTCAATCTGAATGAGCTGGTACATGAAGTCGTTAATACAGCTCAATTGCGCATGAAAAAGAAGAATGCGGAAATTACGATCGATATGCCGGACGAATTCATCTACGTGGATGCCGATCGCTTTCATTTAAGCAATTTGCTTTCAAACTTAGTGGACAATGCCATTAAATATTCCGAGCAGGAACCTGAGATCAATATTCAGTTGAAAAAAGAAGGTAAAAAAGTGCATTTGAGTATCAGCGACAACGGAATCGGAATTAAAAAAGAGCACTTGCCTAAAATATTTGACAAACTCTATCGTATTCCTACGGGAAATGTACACAATGTGAAAGGATTTGGGTTAGGATTAAGTTATGTTAAAGCCATTGCGCAATTACATGGTTGGAACATAACCGTACGGAGTAAACATGGCAGCGGATCAACATTTACACTGGAAATATAAATAAAGACAACTATGAACAAGAGTATCAAATTACTGGTTGCTGAAGATGACGAGAACCTGGGAATGTTACTAGCCGACTTCCTCAGACGAAAAGGGTTTACTGTTGATCTTGCAGAAAACGGAAAACTTGCATTGGAGAAATTCAGAAATGGAAAGTATGACTTTTGCATTCTTGATGTTATGATGCCTCATGTTGATGGGTTCACCCTTGCAACTGAAATTCGCGCAGTCGACAAACAGGTTCCGATTTTGTTTCTGACAGCTAAAGATTTAAAAGAAGATAAACTTGCAGGTTTCTCGATAGGGGCGGATGATTATATGACCAAGCCGTTTATTATGGATGAGCTGCTTGCACGGATTGAGGCTATTATGCGCAGAACACAACCTGTTGCATCTGCAAGTGATGGTGAATATAAGATCGGTAAGTTGCGCTATCAACCGGATCTTCGTCTCTTACATACCGATGAAGAAGTAAAGAAATTGACAACCAAAGAGAATCAATTGCTTCATCTGTTAGTGAAAAATCAAAATGAAATTCTGGACCGTCAGGCGACATTGAGAGCCGTATGGGGTGACGACAATTATTTCAACGGCCGCAGTATGGATGTGTACATTGCAAAGTTGCGCAAGATGCTGAAGGACGACGAGCGAATAGAAATCATGAATGTTCACGGACAAGGCTTTAAGCTCATCGTAAAATAAGTCAGGTGACCTAACTTTTGCTAATTTTGCGCGTTATTTACAGTAACACTGTATTTACCGTAAACCTGCATGCAAAGAAAATTCATTTCCAATCTGGCTCTTATGATGGTGCTCAACATCATCATAAAACCCATTGCCATCTTTGGAATTGATGCAACCGTTCAAAATCAGGTTGGTGCGGCAGATTACGGAATCTATTTTTCCCTCCTGAATTTTTCGTTCTTGTTCAATATTCTGCTGGACCTGGGAATCAACAATTTCACAACGAAACACATTGCACAATATCCGATTTTAGCTAGTAAATACCTCGGAAAACTGATGAGCGTGCGATTTGTATTATTGCTGTTCTATTTCGTTTTCAGCTATTCAATTGCCTTACTTCTCGGATGGACGAAATACGAACTCTATCTACTGGGAATATTGCTCTTCAATCAATTCCTGGTGACAATGATCGCTTTCGCCAGAAGTCACTTCGGAGGGTTTTTAATGTTTAAAACGGATGCTGTAATCGGTATTCTGGACCGTTTACTTCTCATCATTATTGCAGGTTCCATTTTGTTTATTCCAAACAGTCTTGGAAAATTTACCATTGAGTGGTTTATCTGGATCCAAACCATTTGTTATGGTATCACGGCAATAGCAAGCTTTGTTTTCCTGTACAAACGACTGGAGCGGCCCAGGTTCAATTACCAGCACGGATTTACAATGGTGATTCTTCGTCAGAGTATTCCGTACGCCTTGCTTATCCTATTGATGATGATCTACACGCGAACAGATTCTGTGATGATTGAACGCATTCATCCCAACGGTGCACGGGAAGCCGGTTATTATGCCCAGGGATTTCGTTTGCTGAATGCCTTCTTCATGTTTGCCATGTTATTCTCTAATCTTTTGTACCCTATCTTTTCCAATATGCTCAACAAACAGGAAGATCCGCGTCCGGTGTTTCTCTCTGCATCCAAGCTCTTAATGGGAGGATCGATACTGATTGCTGCATTTTGCTTTTTCAACGGAGAGTACATTCTCAGCCTGATTTACCGGGAAGACATTACCGAAGCCGCAACTTCTTTCAAATGGATCCTGCTGAGTTTCATCGGAATGTCCGGGATCATCATTTTCGGAACTTTTCTGACAGCAAAAGGAGATCTCAGGTTCCTGAACATTCTTTCAATTGGAGGGATTGTGTTGAACTTTGGATTGAACTATGCCCTGATTCCAACATACGGAGCTGAAGGGGCAGCCATAGCAACACTCGGAACACAAAGTCTGATTGCCCTGCTTCAATTAATCAGATGTGTGCAAATCTTGCATCTCAAGCCCAAACCTGTTGAACTAATGCGCTATATTTTGTTCACGTTGTTTGTCGTTTTTCTGTACTACTACATTACTGTAGACAGCGTGCTTCTGCTCGTAGTACTTTTACTCGCCGGAGGCTTCGGGATGATGCTCTCAGGGCTGATTCCTGTCAGGGCATTACTCGTTGCAATCAGAAAACAAGGCAAATAATTCCTTCGTATAAAATATTTTGACAAAAGTTGAGTTAGTTAACTGCGCTATAAAGCGTAAATTCGCTACCTAAAAAAAATTAACATGTCTACAGAAGCAAACGAATTTGAGCAGTCACGTGACAATCTGTTGCTTTTTATCTGGAAAAAAAGAATTCCGATTTTAATAATCACACTAGCCGGTTCAATCATTGCATTGATCGTTTCGCTGCTACTAACACCTCAGTTTCGCTCGACGGCTATTGTGTTCCCGGCTGCAACCAGTACCGTATCATTCTCTGAACAACGAAATGCAAAAGCATCTTCCATGGACTTCGGAGAAGAAGAACAGGCAGAACAATTGATCCAGATACTTCAATCTTCCCGAATCAGAAATCGCGTGGTTGAAAAATTCGACCTCATGAATCACTATGAGATTGAACAGGATGATCCGAATAAATACTACAAATTAGGAAAAGCATACGAAAACCACATCAGTTTCCAACGTACGCGCTACGGATCAATCGAAATTGAGGTTTTGGATGAAAGTCCTGAATTAGCTGCTGAGATTGCAAACAAAATCGTAGACCTCATCGATACCGTAAAAAATGAAATGGTCCAGGAACGTACCGGTCCGGCATTTGACATCAGTAAACGTAAACGGGAAATGCTACAGGTGGAGATCAATGGAATCCTTGCAGAAATGGATAGCCTTTCCAAAATGGGAGTGGTTTCCATAGAGGGACGTGCCAACTTATTCTCAGCTTATAACGAGTCTAAAAATCCGCAAGACCGCGCTTTCTTTAAAGATCAGATTGATGTGAACCAAAAGTTCGGTGCACGCTTTGACGGATTAGAAAATTTACGTGATGAGCGCATCATTAAACTGACCAAATTTGAAGATGCTTACGAACAGTCGGAATCTGATGCGAATACCATCTTCAATCACAAGTTCGTTGTAGAACCGGCCGTTGTTGCGGATAAAAAATTCAAACCGAAACGCCTGATCATAGTGATCTTAGCCGGAATAGGTTCATTGGTCTTTGCGATCTTCCTATTACTGATCAAAGAACGAATTGCTGAACTGCGTAAAGCAGCTTAATGAATGCACTTAAGGAAAACGGTCTGCTGATCGGTGGTAGTATTTTCTTTGCCGCGATCTCATCCATATTGATCTGGATGGATTTATCCTATCTAATGCTTTTCCCTTTTGCATTAATTGCAATCTACGCAAGTATATTCCATCAGGAATTCATGTTCCTGGCATTGGCCTTCCTAACTCCTTTATCGGTCAATATCGAAGAGTGGGCTGATGGTTTCGGACTCTTTTTACCTACCGAGCCTATTATTTTCGGGCTCATGTTGTTGTTTTTAATGCAGCAGACCAGGAAAAACCTGATTCCGGGCTATGTTACCAAACATTTGATCGTACGCGTAGTGATCATTTACCTGATCTGGATTGTTGTTACATCGGTTACGAGCACACATCCTGTAGCCTCATTTAAGTTCTTACTGGCCAAACTCTGGTTTATTATCCCCATTCTTTTCTTCGGACCGCGGATCTATGAAAGCCGACTCAACATTCACCGTTTTCTTTGGTTCTTATCTATAGGTATGACACTTGTGGTCTGTTACACTATTGCCGTTCATGCCAGCTACGGATTTGGTGAAAAGGAGGGACACTGGGTAATGTCTCCTTTCTTCAAAGATCACACGATTTACGGTGCTCTGGTGGCTTTACTCACACCACTGATATTTGGCTTGTACTTTGCAAAAAAATACAGCCCGCTCGTTCAAATGACATTATTGGGAATGATCCTGATCAACCTGCTGGGTCTCTATTTTTCCTATACCCGCGCAGCCTGGTTAAGTATCATTGCTGCCCTGGGAGTGTATGCACTGATCAAATTGAGAGTTAAGTTTTCGATATTAGCGTCCGTTGCTGTCATTGCAGGAATAGCACTTTACTTCTCCTGGGACCGGATACAAATGGAGATGGCTCGCAACAAATATGAGCATACTACGGAAGCCTTTTCGGAACGTCTGCAAAGTGCAACCAATGTGACTACGGATGCCTCCAATCTGGAACGGTTGAACAGGTGGTCCTGTGCTATAGAAATGTTTAAAGAACGGCCTGTCTTTGGGTTCGGACCGGGCACTTATGCATTTGAATATGCTCGTTTTCAGGATCCCGAAAACCTGACAATCATTTCCACCAATTTTGGAAATATGGGAAATGCACACTCCGAGTACCTGGGGCCTTTATCTGAGTCCGGATTACCGGGAATGTTGCTCATTCTTGCAATCGTTGCGGCAATCTTCTACAAGGGAATTACCCTATACCTGGCATGGCCCAAAGAAGACAAGGAAATGCGTACCATTCTCATGTCCATGATTATGGCATTGGTCACCTATTTCCTGCATGGAATACTGAACAACTATCTGGATACGGACAAGGCTTCTATTCCAATCTGGACAATGTGCGCGATTTTCATCGCGATGGAGCACAAATTGAAAACCACAAAATTATCTTGAGATCCAAAGACTTGGATTCAGACAGGTTACTGTGGTTCCTGAGACCTGATGAATCTCAAAGTGCGCAACAGAGGTGGTTGCCTTATCTTTTACCAGTAGAGAACCAATCACTTTTTTCGTAGTCACCTTATCCCCTGCTTTCACATAAGTATCCTGCAAATTGGTGTACACTGTCCGATAGTTTCCGTGCTTGATAATCACCACTTTTCCTGCTCCCGGAATATTCAGAACGCTGGTTACCTCACCTTCGAATACTGCCCGGACCTGTGCATTTTTAGGTGCACTGATATCGATACCGCGGTTGTCCGTATAGACATTCTTAAGGGTCGGATGTGCATTTTTCCCAAAGTTCTCCGTAATTGTACCTTTCTCTACAGGCCAAGGAAGTCTTCCCCGGTTTCCTTCAAAATTTTTAGAGGACAACTCCAGTTCCTTTGTTTCAGCAAAAGACTCCGTAGTGGTAGTGGTCGTTGATGTAGTCGTTGCCGTACCTGCTGTGGCAGCTGCAGCCTTCTTCGCTTCTGCTTCTCTCTTTTTACGTGCCGCTTCAGCTTCTGCGATTTCCTTTCGGATCGCCTCATTAATCCTATCCTTCAAAATAGCGCGATCCCGCTCTTCCTTCTTCAACTGCGATAACAACTTCGCTTCTTCATCTTTAAACTTCTGTACAATCGCCTGCTGCTTCACTTTATCCTGTTCGATCGCTTTGCGTTCCTCCTTTTTTTCAGCCAGCACCTGTTTTTTATTCTCCTTCTCCTCTTCTATTGCAGAAATCTCGGTATTAATCAACTCCTGATGTTGTTTGATCAGTACGAGTTGCTTCTTTTGCAGCTCACGAATTCGTTGGAGGTACTTATTTCTTTTGATTGCCTCATAGTAGCTGTCAGCAGAGAAAATAAACATCATCTGACCGTACTTATTTCTGTGCTTATAGGCATACAAGAGTAAACGCTTATACTGCTTTTTCAGATGATCAATGCGTTCATACAAGTCTGAAATCTGCGACTCCTTTTCCTGCACCTTTAACTCTGCACCTCTGATCTGATTATCGAAATTCTTGAGCAATTGCTCCCGGTATGCAATCTGATTTTCAATGATTTTCAACTCGTTGAGCGAACTTTGTGTATTCTCCTGCGAGCGTTCAAGCAAGCGCTTGGTATCCGCGATTTTACGTTCCAGTTTTTCCTGATCTTTTTTGAGTTTGTCACTGCTTTGCGCAAATGACTGAACTGTTCCCAACAGGATTAATATGCTACTTAACCATACAATTCTCATAGCCTTCAGGTATTACAAAGTAGATCTCTTCTGTTTCGTTAATACGTGTTTTTGAATAGTCCATTTCAAAGTACATTGGAGCACGTGAACCAATTTTTATATCGATTTTCAAACCAATCGGCAGTAAATAATCGCCAATCTGTTCATAACCCTTATACTCCACTACAATAATTGCTTCGTCTTTTGTGGACTCTACAATTACCCTTCGGAGTTGTTTCAGATCGGGAGAAATAAAATAACGGATTACAATTGCTTCTTCTTCATCCTTTGCAATCTTCTTAATTTCCTTTTTACTGTGAGAGGAAAGGACATAATAGGCATCATCATCCAACTGGTGGTATTCTTTTTCAACATCAAAATCCAACGGACGTCCCATCAAAAGATCTTCCAGATCATCCAATGAAAACTCCATCCCGAACTGCTCTTTCAGTGCAGAAATAGAATTCAAAATCCAGCATTTATCTCTCCTGTTAACGACCTTTAACGAGTCATTCGTTACAACCGCATTAACAAGTGGAATCGCAGAGTATTTAATATCTACGTTAAGAATGGAATCCTGTATGGATCGAATCGATGTCTTAAAATTTACGTTTCTGGAAGAATCCGCATAATTAGTTGATGCCTTGGTATAGAATGTCGAGATATCAGAAGCCTGCATTTCTGTAAGCACGGCAACTAACTCTTCCGTACTCCTGTTCTCCAGTTTCCCAACACCCTCTTTTCCGTTGTGATGACAAGCGGTGAGCGTAAAAACCAACAATGCGATGAGCAGATTAATACGGCGCATAATATTTCTTATCGGCTATTTTTTTCAATAACAACTCATCAGTACTTCCTGCTGCCTTTGCCTCTTCCCAATACTTTATTGCCTTGTGTAAATCTCCTTTTGCGGCATAAGCATCCCCAAGATGCTCGAGTATCAATCGATCACCTTCCATTTCGGAAAGTGCCTTTTCAAATGCTTCAATCGCTTTGTCTTCCTCTCCTTTACGCAGCAAAATCATTCCTTTGGTATCATTATACTGCGGTTGATCTCCACCATTCTTAAAGACCTGATCAATCAGTGATTGCGCCATTTCAAGATCACGATTGTAATAGGCCAGCTTATACGCAAAGTTGTTTTTGATCAGATTCGAATTCGGAGCTAAATCAAGTGCTTTCTGATAATATTCCTTCGCTGAAACGAATTTCTTCTTTCCGAATGCCGCTTCTCCCAGTTGTCCGTAAAACTCAGCTTTCATTGCTACATCAGAGCCTACTAATTCCAGACCAAAACCTAATGATTCTTCAGCTTCATCATATTTTTTCGTCTGATTTGCCGCAACGCCATTCAACAGATAGACAGTTGACACCGTTGGGAAATATTCCATACAGGTCTTCGTGTCCTTGTACAAATCGTCAAAATGACTTAACTGGTATTCCATGATCAGTACCTGATTCCAGATCGGATACTGGTTTTTATCAAATTCCAGCGCTTTACGGTATGCAACCAATGCTTCCTCCTCCTTGCCTGCCTTCAGTAAAAAATCTCCCTGAATCGAATAGGGTTTCGCCTGCCCCGGATAGGTCTCAACAAGCAGTTGAATTCCATCGATCAATTCCGGACTCACAGTTACCACATGATCATAAAGCTCAATCAGCACCTTCATTTTACTATCCAGATCGGCATCTGTTTTTGGAATTGCTCCCACCATTTCCTTAACCGATGCATCTATCTTATTCTGGCGCATGTAGATTTCGGATAAGGCCAGACGTGCGCGTCCGTTTTCAGGATCTGCATCTACCAATTTTTCCAGCATTTCAATAGCCTTCGCTTCCTGACGTGTTCTGAAATAGTGGTCAACAAGATTTGCAATGATAGATGGCTCCGAAGGAAATTTCTCCAGGCCTTTCAGTAATTCGGCTTCTCCTTCCGCACTTTTGTTCGCTCCCATGTAGAGACGATACTTCTGCAAAGTAAGTTCAGGGTGCGGCCCCGTTCGATCTTCCGTCTTATTTAGTGCAGCTATTGCCTCATCATACTTTCCGGCCTTAGAAAGCGCCTCTGCATAGCCATATAACCAGTCAATATTTCTAGGCTCAATTTCTATCAGCTTCTTAAAGTTAGCTACGGATGCCTGATAGTTTTCTCTTTCAAAATACATGTAAGCCAATTCCTGGATATACCATGTGTTCTTGGGATCCAAAGCAGCAGCTTTTTCAATATAATTGGCCGAGAGTTCATCATTCCCCCGCATCAATTCAATCTGGGACAATGCGAAATAAACTGCGTCATCATCCTGTCTTACCTGAAGGCACTCATTTAACAAAGCTGCAGCCTCGTCCAAACGTCCGTTAATCTTGTATCGCAGCGCCTTGTAGAACTTTTCGATGTAGGGATAATCCTTTGAACTTACTGTTCCCACATTTCCCTGATCCAATACCTTAGTTGAAGAACCACATGCAGCAAGAAAGCCCAGAATTGCTATAAAGAGAATTTTATTCATGTATTTCGGTGTAATCGCCAATGCTCAAATCTCTTGCCAAACCCTGATATGTTGCATTTGAACCGATCATTGAGTTCGCAATTACTGTGTTTTTTATTAATGTATTATGCTGTACAATCGAATCTGAAAGTACGGCGTTTTCGATTACACAGTTATCTCCAACTGAAGCATACGGACCTACTACGGCATTTTTAATCGTTACGTTCTTTCCAATATAGCACGGCTCGATTATTACTCCGTTTTCATTTCTTACAGAATTATCTACGTGTAATCTTCCCTTGCGTTTTTCATTGATTAACACCTGACGATTCGTTTCAATAGTCACTTTTGGATTTCCACAGTCCATCCACTGCTCCACTTCCCCTGTTTTGAAGACTTTTCCATCTGCCATCATGCGTTTGATCCCGTCATTGATCTGATATTCACCACCATTTACAATGTCGTTATCCAAAACATACTGCAATTCATTTTTAAGAACCGCTACATCCTTGAAATAATATATTCCGATTACAGCAAGATCACTAACAAACTCCTTTGGTTTCTCGACCAACTCCACTATTTCGCTACGATCATTCAATTTTACAACGCCAAATGCCTCCGGCCGCTCCACCTTTTTCACCCAGATCACCGAATCCGCAGCCGGATCCAATTTGAAATCCGCCTGAATCAATGTATCTGCGTACGCAATAATTGCAGGGCCTTCCAGGGATTCTTTTGCGCACATTATCGCATGACCGGTTCCCAGCGGAACCAATTGGCGATAAATAGAAACTTTTGCATGGAGTGAAGCTCCTAATTCCTTCAATTGGGAAACGACTTCTTCTCCAAAGAATGCTTCATCTCCAAGGATGAAGGCTACTTCTTCAATTTGTTCACCTACGATTTCTGCAATATCTCTTACCAATCGATGAACAATCGGCTGTCCTGCAACCGGAATTAACGGTTTTGGAACAGTCAATGTGTGAGGTCGTAAACGGCTACCTCTCCCCGCCATCGGAACAATAATTCTCATAATATCTATTTTACACCGGTGCTTCCAAACCCTCCGGCACCTCTGCTTGATTCCGTTAATTCATCTGACTCTTCCCAAACTGCCTGTTCAAAGCGCGCAAATACCAATTGCGCCACCCGATCACCATTTTTCACGGTAAAATCTTCATTCGAAAGATTGATGAGAATGACTCCTACTTCCCCTCTGTAGTCCGCATCAATTGTCCCGGGACTATTCAAAACCGAGATCCCACTTTTCAGAGCAAGTCCACTTCTAGGTCTTACCTGGCATTCAAAACCTTCAGGAATTTCCAAAAATAAACCTGTCGGAATCAGCTTGCGTTCCAGAGGTCTTAAAACAATATCTTCAGCAATGTCCGCACGCACATCCATCCCTGCAGAAGCAGATGTCTCATAGGATGGTAGTGCATTTTGGGAACGATTGATTACTTTAACTTTCACCACATTTTATTTGTTTCAAAAGTAAGAAATATAGCCCCTAAAATCACCGTGAAAGAGCCGGAGTTCGAATAAGTTACTAACGTGAAGCCGTTAGTTTCGCCTGAAAGTTGGCTTTTCAAGCATATATACCACAAACAGGAAGAATCCGATCAATAAATTGTGTACAATCATCTTGGTCCAACTGAATTCATCCGGCGAGAGATTTACAATCCTGGTTACAAAGAAGATCAGTAATGCGAGAATGAGGTACAAAAAGAACTTACGGAGGTTATAATGGATCGGATAATATTTTTGTCCCAGATAATAGGACGCTACCATTTGCAGAGCGTAAACAATCAGCGTTGCCCATGCACTTGCCATGTAACTGTGAGCAGGAACAAAAATTACATTAATCAACACCGTTAAGGTGGCTCCTCCAAGAGCAATGTAGGCTCCAAACTTTGTCTGATGGCTCAATTTGTACCAGATCGATTGATTAAAGTAAATCCCCAAAAACACATTCGCCAAAAGCAGGATCGGCACCACTTTCAAGCCCGCCCAATAATCTTCATTTCTGATGAAATACTTGAAAATATCGACATTCAACGCAACGAAAAGAAACACAAAAAGTACTGCGGCCACGAAGTAATTCATGATCTTACCATACAATTTTCTCCTGTCCTCCTCAGACGCATTCGCAAAGAAAAATGGCTCTGCCGCGTACCGATAGGCTTGTAAAAAGATCGTAATCAGCATGGCCAATTTATAGTTCGCGCTGTAGATTCCGAGTTCGGATTCCGCCTCAACCAAGGTCATCCCTCCCCGATTAAACAGGGTGTGTTTTAGAATTACGCGGTCGAGCGTTTCATTTATAATACCTGCAAAACCGCCGATAACCAATGGCAGGGAATACAGAATCATCTCCTTGCTAAGAGAAAAATCAAGCACGAACTTCAAATTAAGAAAGTCTTTGGCCGTCCCCACAATCTTCACCAAGGAAGAGAGCAAATTTGCGATCAGAATAAACAATACTCCTTCTTCCGGCCGGGCCGGGTCCAGCAGGAATACCATGAAAATAAGATTGAGCCCGATATTTACCCCTATAGCAGTAAAATGTATGGCCGAAAACCTCAGCGCATTATTCTCAGACCTCAATTTTGCCATCGGAACGGCCGATACTGCGTCAATACAAACAATGGCCGAAAGCAAGATAATGTACTCACTGTGCCCTCTTAACAGCATCACATCCGCAATCTGTTTATTCGTAAAAAGAATGACCAGAAAGAAGAGGGAATTTATTCCGATAACAGTCAGGAATCCGGTCCGAAATACGGATTCTTTGTCTTCCTTAAGGTTGAAATACCTGAAGAAAGCCGTCTCCATCCCGAATGTAAGTAAAACGATCAGGAAAGCGACAACAGCATAAAGTTCCGATACCACACCGTAATTTTCCGGAGGTAAGTACAGCGTGTACAACGGAACCAACAGATAATTCAAAAGCCTTCCCACAATTGTAGGAAGGCCATAAATAGCCGTCTGACCCGCTAATTTGCGTATCGGATTCAAATCAGATGATTAATTAAAATTTGCCTTACGTTTTTCTAGAAACGCTTCCGTGCCTTCTTTAAAGTCCGGGGTACCAAAACACTTTCCGAATTCTTCGATCTCCACGTCAAAACCATTTACTCCATCTTCAAAATTCGCATTGATCGCACGAATAGCATGCGCAATTGCAGAACCTGAGTTTGCGATGATTTTTTGTGCGATTTCCTCTGCCTTCGCCATCAATTCTCCCGGTTCCGTAACATGATTAACAAGCCCCCAGGCAAGTGCTTCATCTGCTTTGATCATTCCCGCTGTGAAAACCATTTCGCTCGCCTTGCCTTTACCTACTAACTGTGTTAGTCGTTGTGTTCCTCCGTATCCTGGAATCACACCCAGACTTACTTCCGGCAATCCCATTCTGGCAGTATTGGATGCAATACGAATATCTGAAGCCATTGCCAATTCCAATCCTCCGCCTAATGCAAATCCGTTTACCGCTGCAATTACAGGTTTGGAAAGTTTTTCAATGAAGGTAAACAAGGTATCGTGTCCATTTTTTGCCAATTGACCACCTTCAGCAATACTGAAATGCGCAAACTCTTTGATGTCTGCCCCGGCAACAAATGACTTCTCTCCTGAACCTGTCAGAATAATTACACGAACACCGGCATCTTTCTCCGCATCATCCAACGCATTATGTAATTCTGCAATCGTTGCCTTATTCAATGCATTGAGTTGTGCAGGTCGGTTGATCGTTATAAATGCAATCTTATCTCTTTTCTCTACGAGGATATTTTCGTACATACTATTATGATTTGTTTGTTCTTATTCGTTTGTAAACTTTGATCATGATCATCAGACCGATCGCAACACCAAAGAAAATCAGGGTCGCCTTAATCCAGTCGAGCGAATTTTTATATACCACCAAAAACACTACGGCAACCAAAACAAGCGTAGCGACTTCATTCCACATTCTTAATCTTCCTGATGTCAATTTGAATTTCCCTTTTCGTAAATCAAACATGATCTTCTGGGAAATAAAATGATACACCACCAGTAAGGCTACAAAGCTCAGCTTTACATGCATCCATGGTGCAGCAAGGTAGCCCGGAACCTCAACCAACATCAGCACTCCGAACGTAATGGTCAGGATCATCGCAGGTGTAGTAATCACCCACCACAAACGCGATTCCATTAACTGGTATTGCTTATTGAAAGCATTGCGGATCACTTCTTCTTTTTGCTGGGCTTCAGTGTGATAAACAAATAACCTTATCATGTAAAATAAACCGGCAAACCAGCTTACCATAAAAATCAGATGCAGTGCCTTGTAAGTCAGAAAACTCATAAAAACAAATGTAACCAAATGAAAGAAGTATTATCACAGCACCACGAAAACATATTTCATAAAAGACAAACAAAAATTAGTTAATAAGCTAACCTAAGTCATATTATTTCAGCCTGTTATTAATGACCTTCGTATTGTAATCAACTTAAAAAGACACCATGAAAAAATCTTACCTTTTACCCCTATTTGTAGGGATAACCACATCTATTTTTAGTCAATCACTGGTTGATCTTGATGCGAACCTCCCTCTTGAAGTTAAACAACGACACGAAGCAGCTCCGAAAACGATTAGTTATAGTCTGGACAAGAACAACAGTTATGACGGACCATTAAGCATTGAAGCATCTTCTGTTGATCCGTCTGACGTAGAACATTTGGAATATGTCTACGAGTATAGCTACACAAGTGCCGGAAAATTGACGCAAATCACTACCAAAAATCCATCTCTGGTTAATGTTTCGCGCCAAACGTACAATTTCACATGGTATGGAAAAACAAGCTCTATTGTGAATGAAAGCTGGAATGGCACCGATTGGGATTTTACAACACGAATGATTTACGAATATACTGCAGGACACAATCTGAATCTTGTCACTTACCAAAGCTACAATTCAGTGACTTTTGACTGGGAAACGACGGAAATTGATCGTTATAATTATGTCGGCGGAGAAACAACACCGAGTCGTGTGTTCCGTGAATACACTTTGGATGGAGTGAACTGGACAGGCAATGTTGCTATAGATTATCTCTATACCGGTTCAACACCAAATCAACTTGAAATTTCTTTCTTTGACGACAATTACCTGCTTTGGGTTCCTAGTCAAAAATGGCATATCTCCAATTGGGGTAACCTGGTGTTCAGCGCTGACTATCTTTTTGATAATGATTATGATCTTTTAAACTTAACGGATCAACGTGTTGGTAAAGTAAACAACTTTCAGTTTTACCCTGCCAGTTTCACTAATCTCTATGGATTTACCACAACAAATTGGACGTATACCGACTCTATCGGCTATGCCGGAATTATGAACGGAACACAATTCACGGATATGTATTTGATTGATTTTCCGGGTGGTGTTGCAGATACTGTAGAATGGGATATTTTCTATTATGACCAGTGTTACGGGTATTCGGGTACAGTTGCGAAAACGAAAAACATGCTCGGCGAATGGGAAATAGCCAATGGTACTTATTATGATGGACAAACCGTAGCGTATGGCAACTCTTGTTATGTTACCCAATATGATCGGTATTCGAATATGAACCCAATGAGTCCTTCAGGTGTCCGAAATTACCATTGGGTAATCAATCAGGCGTCCAACCTTGGTACTGAGGAAATGGCTAATGCAAATATTTTAGCTTATCCAAACCCGGTAAACAACGAACTGACAGTTAACCTTGGAGAGGTAAACGCCTATGGGGTTGTTCTGCATATTTATGCACTGGATGGCACACAAATCAGTTCATTCAATTGTGATAGTCAGATTGTAAATGTTAATACCAGTGAACTCCAAAGAGGTGTTTACCTATTAACAATAAATACACAGGAAGGTGAATTCGTTAAGAAATTCATCAAAAACTAATAGATCGACATAAGATTGATAAAAAGGCAGCTGCGGAGCTGCCTTTTGTCATTAAACACATTTCAAAAACGCGATGTTTCGTTATCTTTGCGGTCAAATTGATTGTCAATGAGCAATATCGAACTATCAGATCAGGAAATTCAGAGAAGAGAAACATTAGGTAAGATCCGTGAAATGGGTATTGATCCCTATCCTGCGGCATTATACCCTGTAGACAACTACACTACCGATATCAAAGAAAATTTTGAGGAGGGGAAAAAAGTATGCATCGCAGGTCGTATCATGTCCAAGCGGATCATGGGTAAGGCTTCTTTTGCTGAAATTCAGGATTCAAAAGGTCGAATTCAGGTATATTTCAACCGCGACGAAATGTGTCCGGGTGATGATAAAACACTTTACAACGAGGTCTTCAAAAAAATGCTGGATCTGGGTGATTTTATCGGTGTAGTTGGGACCCTGTTCCGTACGCAGGTAGGTGAACCGTCAATCAATGTGGAAACGTTTTCTCTTTTGAGTAAGTCCCTGAAACCATTACCATTACCAAAAACGGATGCTGAAGGGAAAGTACATGATGCCTTTACGGATCCGGAATTGCGTTACAGACAGCGTTATGCTGATTTGGTGGTAAACCCGCAGGTAAAGGAAAACTTCATCAAACGAAATAAACTATTCAATGCCATGCGTCAGTTTTTTAACGATGCAGGTTATATGGAAGTGGAAACTCCGGTTCTTCAACCGATTCCCGGAGGAGCTGCTGCCCGCCCGTTCATAACGCATCACAACGCGTTGGACATTCCGCTTTACATGCGTATCGCGAATGAACTTTATCTCAAAAGATTGATCGTTGGTGGATTTGACGGTGTATATGAATTTTCCAAAAACTTCCGGAATGAAGGTATGGATCGTACGCACAATCCTGAATTTACAGCGATGGAAATCTATGTAGCTTACAAAGACTACAATTGGATGATGGAGTTTACCGAACAATTACTTGAACATTGTGCATTGGCCGTAAACGGAACAACAAAAGCGACTTTCGGGGAGCATCAGGTTGATTTTAAAGCCCCATATAAACGTGTAACAATGCGTGATTCTATCCTTGAATTCACCGGGTTTGACATTAAGGGTAAAACAGAAGCCGAATTACGTGAAGGTTGTAAGTCCATGGGTATTGCTGTTGACGATACGATGGGTAAAGGAAAATTAATTGACGAGATCTTCGGTGAGAAATGTGAAGGAAATTACATCCAGCCAACGTTCATCATTGATTATCCGAAAGAAATGTCGCCGCTGTGCAAATCTCATCGTGAAGATCCTGAATTAACAGAGCGATTTGAATTGATGGTTTGTGGTAAGGAGATTGCCAATGCTTACTCGGAGCTCAATGATCCTATCGATCAGCGTGAGCGCTTTGAAGAACAGGTGAGACTTGCCGAAAAAGGTGATGACGAAGCTACGGGACTGATCGATCAGGACTTCCTTCGTGCGCTTGAATATGGGATGCCTCCGACATCAGGACTAGGAATCGGAATGGATCGTCTGATCATGTTTTTAACTAACAATCAATCTATCCAGGAAGTATTATTCTTCCCTCAAATGAAACCGGAAAAGTTTGGAGAGAAGAAAGGTCCGGAATTGACAGATGTGGAGAAAACAATTCTCGATATTTTAAGTAAAGAAGGTGCAATGGATCTTGGAGATTTGAAAGAACGCTCGGGACTAAGTAATAAACAGTGGGATAAAGGTGTTAAAGGCTTACGCGCACATGAACTGGTAAATGTTACTAAGGAAGGTGACGACGTTCGTATACATACTGTTAATTAAAATCCTTAGATTAGAGTGAATTGGTAAATTCATTGATGTTGGTCAGATACCAAATACTCCATCTTTTTATTCTTTTCATTTGGTTTTTTACAACAAGCGCTGACTGCTTGTCGAACGAAATCGATGAATGCCGGATTTTATATTCGCAAAAAAGGTATGAAGAAGCCATTAAGTCAGGGCTTACCATTTTAGCGGATAAACGTGTCTTAACTGCTACAGACAGCAGTACAATTTTTACCACTTTAGCATACAGCTTTAGAGAAATAGGCGCACATACGCAGGCATTAATCTACGCCAAAGAGCTGGCAGCGATTAATGACCGCAACGGCATTGGTGAAAGCTCATATCTTTTCCTGCCGGGATTTTTCTCCAGTACCGGTCAATTAGATTCCGCACTGCTGTTATACAAAGATCTGGAACAACAGTGCTTGCATGATCCTGAAAAAGAGGATTACCTGCTCTTAAAAACGTGGAACAACATTGGATATTTATTCTTTAAAAAATCAGAACTGGATTCCGCGTTGATTTATTATGATAAAGTTCTGAAACATCCGCTTGCAAAAAGCACTTACAGTGATATTTACGGACTTGCAATGGGTAATAAGGGTCAGCTGTTTCTTTTCTCCCATGATTATGCAAAAGCGTTGCCGTATCTACGGATTGATGCCAACTTAACAAAAGGAAAGATCTGGCAGTCTTATAATTCCGCCTTATACGGAATTGCGCTAAGCGAATTTAATCTTGGTCAAATCAGTGAGGCTGAAACCACCATGAAAACCTTGCTTAGTCAAAAGAATAAACTGAATGATCAACTGTTGAAGTACTACCTGTTAATGTCTGAAATACAGAGCAAAAAAGGCAGGGAGGATCTGAGCAAGCAATTTCTGATAAAATACATTGAACTTTCAGACAGTTTGAAAAAAACGGATATCCCAACCCAGCATCTCGTAGACCAGATTACGCAGAGCAAAATCGATATGTTTGAAAAGGAACTGCAATTGAAAGATAACCAACTCCAATTAATCGAAATAAAAGAACACGAATCATCACTTCAAAACAAAATTTATATACTGGTCATAATCCTTATTGTTATTCTCCTTTTGTTTACAATCGTCTACTTTATCGGATATCAGAAGCGAAAGCGAAAAATTCATGAATTAGAAACAAATCTGCTGCATTCCAAACTTGTCAATAAAAAGGAAGACCTCAACAACCTTGTAAAAAGTTTAAGTTTCAAACACCAATTCATTGAAGACTTTAAATCCCGATTGAAGGTTATTCTTCGTTTACCTTCCGATGAAGCCAATGTTGAATTAAAAAATTTACATCAGGACGTCGCAAGCTATTCTGTGATAGACAAAAATCTGGAGCTATTACATGCAGATATAGAAAAAGTGAATACTGAATTCATAATGCGCCTGGAAAAGGAATTTCCTTCCCTCACTGCAAAAGAAAAAGAACTGTGTAGTATGATTGTCCTTAACTTAAATTCAAAAGACATCGCTATATTAAAAAATGTCTCTCCTGAGGCTGTAAAAAAGGCCCGACATCGCCTTCGAAAAAAATTAAACATCGAAATTGATCAGGATATCAGAGAGTTCTTAATTGCACGAAACCCCTGATACAGAAGGTATGTCCCCCAATTGTCCCCCCTTGTATTTTCTTTATTAAACCGATTTAATCTTCATTTGCTGTGAATTTACTCTACGGAGCACTTTTTGAAGATTATGCGAATTTATTTGACACTAATATCCCTTATTCTATCAAAATTTTTCTTTGGTCAATGTAGTTTTGATGGTAACCAAACGAATGGAGGAACGCTTTCTCCTACCAGTAGCTACCAAACAGTATTACATGTTTCCAACGGACAATATTTCCCGGTAAATGTGGTGTGTGGAAACCTCTACAATTTTAATTTCTGTACGAATGGAGGTTCCGCAAGCTGGGATACACAGATTACCGTTCTGGCTACAGATGGGGTAACCAGTTTAGCTTATAATGATGATAACTGCGGACTGCAATCCAACGTCTCGTATGCAGCCAATTCAAATACAACGGTATACGTACTTATTACTTCCTATTACTGTAACCTGGACGGATCAAGTACGGGTGCCAAGTTAGCGTACAATGTTACTCCCATTTCCTATAATCCGTCTTTTACAATGGCTGCCACATCCTGCGGTTCAGCCAGTGCCACGATTACAGGTGATACAGGCGGTACTTTCTCCTTTAACCCCATTCCGGGAGACGGAGCTATCATAAATGCTTCAACCGGTCAGATTACGAATGGAACAGGCGGAACTAGTTATACTGTACAATATACTTTAGGGTGCAACACCTCATCCACCCAGAATGTAACTCTTCCTTCTGGGGGAAACCCGTCCTTTACGCTAACCCAATCCTGTGGAGGTGCTATTTCAACGATCACCGGTGACAGTGGGGGTATGTTTTCCTTCAATCCGGTTCCCGGCGACGGAGCGCAAATAAATGCCACTACAGGACAAATCAGCAACGGAACCGCAGGGAATAGTTATACCGTTCAATATACCGTTTGCGGACTTAGTTCAACTCAATCTGTAACTGTACTAACCGATAATTGCTTCAACTTAAACGGAGATGCCACCTATATTACGATCGGAGGGGAACAATGTATCCAGTTAACCGCAGAAGTAAATACCCAAACCGGCTGTTCATGGAATACGAATACAGTGGATTTTAATCAGGGATTCTCTTTGACTCTCGACTACTATTTTGGCAACAATATCAATGGAGCAGACGGGAATACCTTCACCTTTCAACCGAGTTCGTCTTCTGCATGCGGAGAAAATGGCGGACAATTGGGAGCTGGAGGACTAGCCAATGCACTATCTATAGAATTCGATACATACGACAATGACAACCCTGCACATATCTTCGACATATCGTGCGATCACATTGCCGTAGAAACCGACGGTAACATGCTAGGACCGGGAGCTCCGTATGCGGGTCCGGTTTGTGCAAAATCAAATGGAGGAAACATTGATGACGGCGGAACTTACCAGGTGATGATCAATTGGAATCCGGTAACACACACGCTGGACATATATTTCGACGGAAATCTGCGTCTTTCAACTTCGGGAGACTTTGTGAATACGGTATTTGGTGGTCAATCGAATGTGTACTGGGGAGCAACATCTGCTACAGGCGGACTAAACAATCAACAGTACTTCTGTCCGAGTACGGTTGCTATATTACCTGCAGAACTAATTAGCTTCGGATCAGACTGTGCTGGAAATTCTGAACTGATAACATGGCAAACAGCCACAGAATACCGTACAGATCATTTTGATGTGGAATATACAAATGATGGAATAATGTACAACACGCTTACCAGTGTATCTGCGGCAGGGTTTTCTCAAGAAATTATAAACTATCAAGTGAGTGCACCAGATGAACTAGAAGCCAAATTATACCGGTTGAAGACTGTAGATCAGGATGGAAGTTCGCAATACTCACCTGCAGTTGCGAGAAAACAGTGTCTGACAAATGGTTTAATTACAAATCAGTTTACACTTAATGATAACATCACACTCGTTCTTCGGGAGGCTTCTAACATGGAACTATACAACAGTGTTGGACAACTCGTTACACGCACGGATTCTCCGATCGATCAGATATCTATTCCAACTGCTAATCTGGCACACGGAATATACTACATTAAAGCAATTTCTATTCATAATGAATCTGAAATGCGAAAAATATTGATCAGTAAGTGATCAATGTGTTAGGTAATAATTATAGTCGCTTAAGGTCTTCCGTTCATTCGGAAG
>QKAV01000219.1 GCA_003247185.1 Crocinitomicaceae bacterium | reverse complement strand
GAATTTATCTATGTCGATGCTGAAAAATTACCAGGAACAAGGGCTTTTGCAGAGGTATCGAACCTACCAACATTTGCAGGCTTTGTAAATGGTAAGCTGGTAAGACAAGCTCAGGGAAATAAGATAGAAACAATAGAAGAAGTACTCCATGAGGTTGCCGGTAATTAAACATGTAGTGGCGTTCATCGAACAGAACGACGAGGATTATGTAAATGAAACGATCGAAACACTTGAGCATCTGATTGAGGCTCCGGGGATTTCGGATGAAGAATTGGATGCCATTGGCGAGATTCTATCCAACCTGTACGGAGCACTGGATGTAAGTCGTGAGATCAAAGAGGGTAAATCCAGTCGTGATGCGCTGAATGAGTTTATGAAGCGCGTTACAGGGTCTATCGACAAATAAATGTTCGTAGTAGTTAATGGTGAGAGGGTAATTCGAAAGGGTTACCCTTTCACTTTAGATATACTTGTATGCTTCTCTTCGGGCAACCGTTTTCAGTTCTATGGTTTGAACAAAGGAACGAACAGCATCGGGGTTGATTTTCGAGTATTGACGAAGTGCCCAGCCAATAGCTTTTTGAATGAAGAATTCATTGATCGGATGATATTCCAGAATCAGTTCCTTCATGAGTTCGAAGTCGGTATTCTCCCTGTACTTTAACTGAAAAATTAGTGTGGAACGCATTAGCCACAGATTCCCAGGATTGCGAAAATCAGAAATTACCTGCGTAGTTGCTTCCGGAAATTTCTTCAGGTATTTTCCCAGCGCATCGGCAGCAAGCATATCAACTGTATCCCACCAGGATTTTGTGACAATCAAATCTCTGATAAACGGTATATCTTCAATTTCAAAATCTTTTGCTTTTCGTTTTTTGAAGAGCTCTAGGGCAACGTACTGAAATTCTCTTTCATTCTGTTCCCAAAGTCCGAAAATCAATTCCCAGAAGTTAAGAGATCTGGTTTCAGGAATCCAGGATTTCAGAATTTCATTTCGCTTCACAGATTGCACACCCATGTAGTCAAAATGATCCTTCATGTACGCACGCATAGCGGGAGCCTTGTTCGGGTCTGCTACAGCATGTAATTCTTCACGAAGCTTTTCAATCGCTTCTTCTACAGATCTCATTTGATCACATCCAGCTCTTTACCAACTTTGATGAATGCTGCAATTGCTTTATCAAGATCAGCTTTTGAATGCGCTGCTGAGATTTGAGTACGGATTCGTGCCTGACCTTTCGCTACAACAGGGTAGAAGAATCCAATGGCGTAAACACCTTCCTTCAATAACATGTCGGCAAATTTTTGCGAAAGTGCCGCATCATATAACATGATCGGAACGATAGGAGAGTCTCCAGGTTTAATATCAAAGCCTGCAGCAACGATCTTTTCTTTGAAATACTTTGTGTTTTCTTCCAGCTTATCTCTCAATTCTGTAGTCGAACTCAGAATATCAAATACTTTATTCGCTGCACCAACAATGGAAGGAGCAAGTGAGTTGGAAAACAGATAAGGGCGTGAACGTTGGCGAAGCATCGCAATGATCTCTTTTTTACCGGTTGTATATCCTCCCATAGCACCACCCAGTGCTTTTCCTAAAGTTCCGGTGATGATATCCACACGTCCCATGACGTTGTGGTATTCAGGAACTCCACGACCTGTTTTACCAATAAATCCGGCAGAGTGGCATTCATCTGTCATCACCAGTGCATCATATTTGTCTGCGAGGTCACAGATTTCATTCATTTTTGCGATATCACCGTCCATGGAGAAAACACCATCTGTAACGATAATACGGAATCGTTGATCCTGTGCTTTTTTCAATTGTTCTTCCAGGTCAGCCATGTCCGAATGCTTATATCTGTAGCGTTGTGCTTTACACAAACGAACTCCGTCAATAATAGATGCATGGTTCAATTCATCGGAAATAATCGCGTCTTCTTCTGAGAAAAGTGGTTCGAAAACACCTCCGTTTGCATCAAATGCCGCTGCGTACAGTATAGTGTCTTCCGTCCCGTAGAACTTTGCAATTTTTGCTTCAAGTTCTTTATGAATATCCTGTGTACCGCAAATAAAACGAACGGAAGACATCCCGAATCCGTGCGTGTCCAGCGTATCTTTCGCTGCCTGAATTACATCCGGATGAGAAGATAATCCCAGATAGTTGTTCGCACACATAATGACTACATCTTCACCCGTACTTACATGTACATTCGCTCCCTGAGGAGTCGTTATAATACGCTCACGTTTGTAAAGGCCTGCCTCATCTATTGCTTTTAACTCATTCGCAAGAAAATCTTTCATCTTTCCGTACATATCCTCTGATTTTAATTCACCCAAAGATAAAAAAAAGAAGTTCCGGGTGGGAACTTAGAAGTTCCATTTCAGGTTTCTGTTATTCAGTATTGCGAAGGATACTTTGTAGGTAGCAGCAAATGGTCGTTTATTCCCATCGGAAATGACGCCATAGACACCAATCCGCAGTCGGCGTTTAGAGAATTTAAAGTTGCGTTCCAGCCCGGCAAGTAGTTCATAATGCTGGTAATCAAATTCCGGTAAATACATCGCTCCTCCACCAAATACAAGACCTATCCGCGTTTTTTTCATGAAAGGAATCTTGTTGATGATGGCTCCATTGTCGTGATGTACAAAATGAGCTTCGTAGTAGATTTTCTGAGTAGGCAGTAAAGTATCCAGTCCCTGAAACGAATAGAGCGGATTGGAGAACCAGATCGGATCACTTCGTCGTTGAAACTTACGGTCCGCATCCTTTAGTTGTTTCGTGTTCAGAAATACACCTGTCCGGATATGATAACTGGATGTTCCAAACGTACCTATTTTGAAAGTTTGTAATATTCCGCCACTTAAATAATCATGATTCACGTCGCTACCAAAGATCTTAGGGATTCCTTTTTCGTAACTGAGATAAAATGTCGGCCATTTTGATCCGAGAACGACTTTTCGGTAAGGTTCCCTCATAAATTTTTGCTGAGGAATGTACTTGATGGTGAAATCTCCGATAAATGCCTGATACGTTTGAAATTTTGTAGGGTCATCATTCGGAAGAATACTATCTATGCCGTTTAAGAATTTATAACCCTCCAGACTTCGCCTTTCAGACATAGTGAAACTACTTTCAAAGTAGAATCCATTGAATAATTCGTATTCATGTCCGATTTTCAGCTGTGTTGCTTCTATGAAGTTGTTGCGCTTATAAATTTGTGTAATCGCGTCATACCCTCGAATAACATCGAAATCATGTGAAAACCCTGCCGAGATGGTCCCGAAGTGATAAGGGTTGTAACGGTAATCCCAGTTCGTGCTCCCCTTGATGTCCTGATTCAGGAAACCGTATGAAACTTCGGAGTAGGAGTCGAGCATTCGTTGATTCTCCCATTTCTTGAAATAGAAAAATCCCGGAGAAACCCTTGGCCCTGCGATATAGATCGGTCGTGCTGTTCCTGCTATGGAATTGAAGGTCCACTGTACTTTTTTAGCCCGATTTCTGTGATCGATTCCCCACCACAGCACTTTTAAGAAAGTCACTTTATTAAATATGGCATCAATGGAATCCAGGTATTCTTTACGATTGTGATGATCCTGAATGCTGTCTCTTACCAGGATGTATTCGCGCTCTTCGGGAGTAAGTTCCACTTTACGTGCTTCTTTCCAATAAGTGCTGTCCTTTTCGTAAGCTTCCTGCTCCGTTGCGGCTAATTCATTGTTGAAGAATTTGGGAGGAAAGTCTGGTTGGAAATTGTAGTTTGAAAAGGTTGCAATGGTCGATCCGTTGGACTCTTCATCCGGGTATTTTACACCGTATTCCAGCTTCTGTTCTGTCAAAAGACAAATGGTGTCTCCGGGGTGGGAATAGGTTTGCTGAATCCGGAAATAGTCATAGATCAGTAAGTTGCCCTTTTCCATTTCCAGATCTAGTTTTTGTACCAGCCAAAGCGAATCTATCACCCAAATGTAACCGGAAAGAGTTGTTGTGGCAGTACTTCTTGGAATAATCTTAATCTTATGGATTTTATATCCGTTTTCCTCATACTGTTCTTCCAACCGGTATTTGTACGACAGGATTCCCGGTCCTGAAATTGGGGAGCTTACCGGTGTCTGATGCAGGTCATTGAGATACAGTAAGTTCTGAAAAAAGTTGAAGTTGGATTTGACTGTTGTTGTGTAATACAGATTATTCTGGTTTGAACCCCGTTGTTCGAATCCGGTACGTACTTCTTTCACCTTGGTTCCTCCTCCGAAGTTACGGACCAGGTTTACTTCTATGAGATTCATGCCGTTAGCCAGCTTTTCATCTTCCTTGCGTTGCTCGGCAAAAGGATCATCAATCTTATCGTTATTTTCGTCTTCTTCGTCCTTCTTTTTTTTGTCTTTTTCCTTACGGTCGATCTTTTCAGATGCCTTAATGTAAACGTCAACGATATGAGGTCTTTCCCATTGGCTGATCTGGTCTCGTTTTTTCACTACCTCCAACATAATGTCGCGTCCGGGATTGGATTTTTTTGCGGAGACACTAATGTCTTCGATGTCCTGAATTTTCTGAGGAAATAATTGGATGTCTTTAATTTCGGTTTTGTCGGTAATGGTTACATAGGCTTCCCGATCGTCGAATCCAGTGGCACTGAATACGAGGAAATACTCATCCGGAAACAGCCACATTTCGTAATATCCTTCCACATCGGCAAGGGTTCGGAGTTCTGCCTGATTTTTCACAAATACCTTTGCTGACGGGATGGGTTGTCCCATTTCATCCGTGATATGACCTTTCAACAATTGTTGAGCGATGGCACTAAAGCCAAAAAGGTTAATAATCAGAATAATGGCAAGTCTGAGGTTCATATTCAAAAGACGTGCTAATGCAAGTTTTGTTACAGTAAAATAACGTTATTTTGAAAAGTAACACAAGGGGAAATTAATGGGCGGCTGTAATACAAGACGGAGGCATTTCAGTCTTGATGAATGGAAATGGAATTACGCGTTGTTTTTCTTTTGTTCTTCCAGAAATTGCATGTGTTTTTCCATTCGTTTAAGCATCCATTTTCTAGTCAGGAACATGAAAAAACAAATAATGGACACGATGTAATAAAACACCCATAATTCAAAACCTTCAATGAATCCCATAATGGTGATTCCTATAAAAGATAAAATCCCGGCAGCAAGCCAGAAGTAGAGCATTATTTTATTATAAATTTCCATTTTTTTCGTAAAGTTAATCAATCTTCGTCAAGATCGAATTTTCCGACAGGCTCCAGAATGGTATAGCGGCTAAAATCCTGGGTGGTTTTAATCCCTTTTCCTCTTCCGGTTACTCCTTTTCCTTCGGTTTTAACGATTACATTTTTGTCTGTATAGATCGTACTGTCATTTTGATTCCAGAAGAGTGCTTCTGTTTCCAGATGGCGTTTTTTTCTGTGATTGCGTAAAATAACAGAGTCTCTCACTGTAACTATCCCTGTGGAATAATTGATCTCACCATACTGTGCGGTCAGCGTTGAAGCAATGTCTCCCTTACCATTATAAAAATCGACTTTAAGTCCGTCCTTTAATTTGGTGATATGCTGCGGCACCATATATGTTTCGGCAATTTTAGCTGTAAGCAGGATTTGTGTATACCCCGAATCCGAATAAACCAGGTGAAGGTCCGCTGTTACTTCGTCCGGTGCCGTAGGGTCGTAGGTTACTTTCTCAATGGTATCCAGATCGTTCACGCAGGATGAAAAAAGAATACCTGTCGCGAATAACACGACAGGTACACTTTTAAGGAAACCTATTGATGAATTAAATTGCATTTTAGTTACACGGATTCACTGTTACACCGTAGCAAGTCAATGTTACTGATGAAGGATTTCCGTTGTCGAAACAATCCGTTGAAGTTGGATAGTTATTTTTATATCTGGCAATTGTACTACCATCTGCACCACCTTGTTGTAACAATTGTACAGCGTAGATATTGTTGCACTTACGTTCGAATGTTGTGTTACCACAATTATTCGCGTTTTGTCCAACCGATTGACCGGCAATGATCAACGCTTTATTTCTGTATTCTCCGCTAACAGACATTGCTGTTGAATAGGCAGAAGAAAAACTTCCCATACTGAACTGTGCTCTTGCAATTTCGTAAGTAAGCTCTTCTTTTTTAGCTCCGTCATCTGTTAAACCACGTGCAGTTTGCAGTGTGGAGATTGCGCCACGATAGTCTTTTTTACCCATTTGAGCTTTCGCTTTCATGATCTGAGCGTCGAAAGAATTCGGGTCGATTGAAATAAGTGTATCAATCAATTGGTAATACTCATTGGATTCTGTACAGTTCTTATCTTCCAACAAGCTGATAAAGTTTTCTACCGCAGATTTTTTCACTGCCGGATCCTGTGAAAAGGCACCCATAAATCCTTTTAACTCTGGAAGAATGTCATCACATGATTTTACAACATTGTTGAAGTAAGAAGTCAGATTTTCCTG
>QKAV01000230.1 GCA_003247185.1 Crocinitomicaceae bacterium | reverse complement strand
AAGCATCTTTATTATAATACTTGGCGGTCTTACAACAAATACCATAGACACAGAAATTATCAATAGCATCTCAATCATGGAATTGTTTTGGAAATCTTAGTATTCTCAAAGACAAGAATAAACGATTGATAGTAAGAGGAATATAGCACTTGAAATTTTTATCATAAAAGATTTGAAGCCAGTCGGGACTTGAGTCTATAAGTGGTTTTATTTGAGGTGATTAGATTTTTTATTAAAATATACCTAGCTTGATATCAAACCAAAAAAAGCCCCGTAATAACTATAATTACGAGGCTTTTGGTTTCTTAAGGTGATCCCCACGGGACTCGAACCCATATCGTCAGAACCGGAATCTGATATTCTATCCATTGAACTAGGGGACCAGATTCGGCTGCAAAAATAGCAAATTTCCTCAATCAACCAGAAAATAGTAAGGTGGATAATAATTCTTTTGGGAGTAGAGGACAAACAAACCTGTCTCCTGTTAAATGTTGATAAAATATTCGTTGAGGAATAAAGACATAGAAGCGATATCGGTTACCTTTGCCTGTTCAAAAGTTGGATATATGGAGAAGGGAATAGACCTCGCGCAAACGAATTTTCAAAAGTATTTTGATTCATTTTCAGGACTATCAGATGAGCAAAACAATAACTTTCTGATCAAGTACGAGCATTCATTGCGAGTGGCAAAGTTGTGTGCGGATATTGCTCAAAGTTTACGTTTATCAGAAGATGAACAGGAAATGGCTTATCTGGCAGGAGTCTTTCATGATATTGGCCGATTCAGACAACTGATCAAATTTAATACCTTTGATGACTCTCAGTCGGTTGACCATGCTGATTATTCAATACAGGTGATCAATGAAAATGATCTGTTGAGCGAGTGCCCGGAAGGGGAGAAGAATAAAATATTGTTGGCTATTCAATACCACAATAAGCACGAACTTCCCAAAGACGTGGTTGATAAAGAGCTTTTGTATGCACGTATTCTACGCGATGCAGATAAACTGGACATACTCCATGTAATTACTGATTATTACACCAATCCCAAAGCTGTTCCAAATCATACTTTGACCTGGGAGATGCCCAAAGGAGGAGTAGTCTCATCAGAAGTGGCTTCGCAGATTATGGCTGGTAAGCTGGTATCCAAAACTGATGTTGCCAGTCAGATAGATATAAAAATTATGCAGCTATCATGGGTGTATGATATTAATTTTAAACCTTCTTTTGAAATCATGATGAAGCGGCGGTATATGGAGAAAATTTACAGTACGCTTTCCAAAAGTGATATAGTAATTGAGATTTACCGTAAAGTGAAAGTGTTTGCTGAAAATAAAATTTTAGCTTGATACAGAAAATCTCAGGGTAAAGACAATCATGCATATTGAGTTGGGATATTACTGAACGGGTAAAAATATTGAACGAAAAGCAGAATTAGATATCAGTTTGGTGAATGTTGATGTTCAGGGAGCCACTGTTGAAATCGTGATCCCAAAGAATTGGGATGATTCGGTCCGGAACGCTGTTGTGACGTTTTTATTCAGAATAATATCATTAGATGTTTGGAAACATATTACGCAGGACAATACCGGACATTCGCATTCAGAAACCGGAATAGTTGGCCCATCCGAGACAATTTCTGTTAAAGATGAAGAATTTTGACTAAGTATCTGATAAAAAGTCCCTTCTCAGAGAATTTGCTTCTTTCCGAAGTGAAAGAAGCATTCTGATAACAATTATAAGCAATGATCGATAATGGCAAGGAAACTGGTTTGTATCTGTAATTTGGTTGATGAAAGTGAAATAAAGGCAGTTTTAAATAAAGGAGCGGAAACTACTTTGCATATTCAGGATTTTACGCGTGCTGGTACTACGTGCGGTCGTTGTTTGCCCGAGATTGATGCAATTGTAGAAGAGCATCAAAAGAAAAAACCCAAGAACCAGCAAGGAAAGCTGGAACTCGGGTTCTAAAAAACACAACATATCTTTTTTAGAAGTACCGTGGGGAAACCACTTCCTCTTTTCTGAATTTAAGTTCGTACGACACCATAATTTCGTGTGTGCCGTTGTTGTGATGCTTGATGTTGTTGGTAGCAAAATCGATTGCATACCCTACACGTAGCTTCTTGTCGAATATCCACTGAGCAATGAAGCCATAAGAAGATCCGGTACGGTACATGGCTCCCAGCCAAAGTTTTTCTTTAATCAGGAAGTTTCCTGAAAAATCCATTTGAAGAGGAGTCCCTGTTTCTGATGTAAATGATGCTTTACTCAGCATCGTTGGTTTGAACTTAACATCCTCTCCCAAATCGAATACCGCACCGGCAATCAGAAAATAGTGTCTGATTTCTGCCTGAACAGCGGCGCTTTGCATATCAGAGTCAAGCTTTACATTTAATACCCTCGGAACAGAGAACCCAACATAGGCCCGCTTGCTGTAGAGAAAAGCTCCAACCCCAAAGTTTGGTTTTACGCTGCTTATGCGCCCAATAAAGTTGGGGTCGTTGGGATCAATAATGCTGTAATCTTGCAGGTTATTGGTATAGTTTACCAATCCACCTTTTAATCCTAGTCTCAAATTGGTACGTTCACTAATTGGAACCAAATAAGAGTAGTCGGCAGAGATATCAAAACGCTTAACCTGTCCAACTTTATCTCCAATTACATTTAACCCCAAGGCTACACGTTCATTTTTAAGAGGAGCTTGCAGGGAAAAAGTAAATGTTTCTGGTGCACCATTCCATCCAGTCCATTGATTTCTGGCCAATGTCATAAAGCCTACCGACTCCCATGTACCTGCATATGCAGGGTTAATGGTTTGCGTATTAAACATGTACTGTGTGTACATCGGGTCCTGCTGAGCGTTTGATGCGAATGCAGTGAATACAATTGCCAGGATCCCTAAAACTTTGATAATATTTAATTTCGTTTTCATCGTTCTTTCTTTTTTTTGATTCAACATTTCATTAATCATTACCATTAATTATTTAGGAATATTGATCCCGTAATCGGTTTGCTTCCATCCCCCAAGTATATGATATAGAAGTAGGTCGCCGTAGGCAGGTTGTCTCTGCCAACCTGCATCTTGTTGGTTGATTTTCCATCCCACCATGCATCCTGGTAGCCCCAAGCCTGGGTATTTCCATAGTTTTTCTTGTCATAAATTTTATTACCCCAGCGGTTGAAGATCTCTATTCTTGCATCCGGATATTCCTCTTCAAATAACTTATCCCCAGTTTCGCAGTTAAATACAATTTCGAAGTAATCGTTGTGAGTATCTCCATTTGGAGAGAATCCATTCGGGATGAATAATTCACATCGTCCAGGTTCTAATTGACCTCCTCCTCCGGTTGTTCTTTTCCAATCATCTCTCCAGTCGCGCACTCCAATAATCGTATCTGAATCTTGCAATGGCGCGCTAGAACCAATTGCATTCTGCCCGTGTAGCCATTCAAGACTAGTATCGTAATTGTCGTATGCATCGTCTAAACCGTCACCGTCTTTGTCTGTTCCGATATAGTCAATATCTGCAATTGTATCATGTGGTGTAGCATCCCAACCTTCGATGTAGTCGGCTATACCATCCCCGTCAGAATCTTCATCCAGGTAATCCGGGATTCCGTCCAGATCCATATCAACCGGATCGTAATAAACTCCCAGGTCGTCATATTGGTCATCCCAGCCGTCACCATTTGAATCAGTTCCAAGCGGAGGATAGTAGTCAAATCCTTGATCAACACCTCCATTAGTAGCATATTGAATTCCTTCAGCAATGGTTTGTTGCCATTCGATATTATCAGGAATTCCGTCATTGTCAGAGTCTATGTCCAGTCTGTCAGGTATTCCATCGCCATCAGAATCCAATGTTTGCTGATTCAGCGCATTGGCATCTTCATGAATATCAAGGATACCATCGTCGTCATCATCAATGTCGGTTACATCGGGAACTCCGTCACAATCAGTGTCAATTAAAACATTGATCGTTACAAGTGTTTCCGAACAGTCGCTTGTATAAACATTGTGGCAAACGGTATAAGTAAATTCGATGGACCCTTCGTCGATTGCTCCACTGTAATAGGTTAGATCACCTGTAGTTAAATCAAGCTGAACTCCTTCGGGCAGATTGTCAACAGAAATTGTAAAGCCCCCGGCGTTCAAGCTATCGTTATCCAGAATATTTAGACTCCCTGAAACTTCGATTCCTTTACAAACTATTATATCCAGAACATCAGGTCTTGCATTTACATTTCCGCAATTGGCCATGCCCGATTCAACGGTAACAGTAGCTGTACAAGTAGATGAGTTTCCACAGTTATCGATGACTGTTAAGGTTACTTCATTTGTTCCTACATTGTCACAGTTGAAGTCGTATTGGCTGATAAATACGGTGTCAATATCTCCACAGTTATCGGTAGAACCTCCGTTTAAGTCGTCAGCTGTAATGCTGGCCAAGCCGCTTGCATCTAACTGGATGGTAAGATCCTTGCAAACTGCAGTTGGTGCAACAGTGTCCACCACTGTGATTATTTGTACCTGAGGTTCTGCCTGATTGCCACAAGCATCTGCAAGATTCCATGTACGGGTAATTACCCATTCGCCTGCACATGCTCCTTGTTCTACTGCATCGGTATAAGTAGCATCAAGTTCTGAACAACAAGCATCTGTTTCGTCAGAAACATCACCTGTAGCTTCAACACTTGCATCGTATTGACATTCTGCACCGGTGTAGATTGTGATATCTTCAGGAGCTGTAAATGCAGGAGCATTGCTGTCAACAATTGTAAATGTTGCTGAGGTTGATACTGTATTTCCACATTCGTCGCTGGCAGTAAATGTTACAGTTGCCGATCCAGTGTTACAACATGCTAAAGTTAATCCTTCAAAGTTATTGCTCCATGTAACTTGTCCAAATCCAGCCTCGGCAACTCCAGTTGTTCCTATTGTTTGTAACCAATTTTCAAGATCTTCAGTGTTACCTTGACCGTTGCATTCGATAATTAAATCACTTGCTTCGGTGATGAGGGTTACTGAGTTTTCACTTAAAATGGTTAGGTTAATAGTTAAGGTACTATCACAGCCTGCTTCATTAGTCACATTTTGTACATAAGTTCCCGACTGTGTGAAGGTTTCTCCGTTAATTGTTACTGTTTCACAGTTTGTAACTTCAATGGTTTCAGAGCTACTCTTTGAAACAGTTGCCACGATTATTAAGGTACTGTCGCATCCGGCTTCATTTGTCAGGTACTGAATGTATGTTCCAGATTCAGTATAAATTGAATCGTTAACTGTTACCATTCCACAATCCGTAACCTCAATGGTTTCAGAGCTACTCTTTGAAACAGTTGCTAAGATTGTTAAGGTACTGTCACATCCAGCTAGATTTGTCAAATGCTGAACGTAATTACCGGACTTAGTGTAAATAGAATCATTAACAGTTACCATATCGCAACCTTCAACCTCAATAGTTTCAAATGTGCTGTTTAGGATGGTAGCTACGATTGTTAATGTACTGTCGCATCCGGCTTCATTGGATAACTCCTGAGTATAAATGCCAGATGTATTGTAGTCGACACCATTTATTGTTAATACATCACATGCAGTTTCATAAATAGTGTCTTGAGTGCTATTTAATATTGTAAGATCTAAAGTAATTGTAAAATCGCAGTTGTCATTGGTTGTCAGATTCTGCGTGTAAACACCACTCTCAGTGTAAGTAATGCCATTCAACTCATAAACATCACATGCAGTTCTTTCAACTGTTTGTTCCTCACTGTCTTTTACAATTAAATTGATGGTTAATGTGCTGTCACATCCAGATGCATTCACCAATTTTTGTACGTATGTTCCAGACTTCGTATATGTTGAGTCGTTGATGGTTAATTCATCACACACGATTCTTTCAATCGTTTCAAACGTAGGTCTTAGAATGGTAACATTAACAGTCAATGTGCTGTCACATCCAACTGAGTTAACCAAGTTTTGAATATATGTACCCGAAGTCAAATAGGTGATATTATTTACTTCAACTGAATCACAATCTGTAATATCAACTGTTTCTTCTGAACTTTCTAAAATGGTAACATCAATAGTTAAAATACTATCACAACCTACGGTGTTTTCCAGGTTCTGAGTATAGATTCCAGTCTCAGTGTATTTTACATCATTAACTGTAACTGAATCACATGATATTCTGTAGATTGTTTCTTTTGTGGGGGGTGTTACAGTAAGATTCACTGTCACAATACTGTCGCAACCGTTGATGGTTGAGAAAACGACGTCTTTAGAACCAGCAGCTGTCCAGATGCTGTCTCCCCATGTAAAACCTAATGTAGCAAAGTCAGCTTCGCACATTGATTCGTTGACCGGAGTATTTTCGTCTGCAGTGTAAGTTTCATTGATGTCGAGAGTAACCGTTACAATACTGTCACAACCGTTGATGGTTGAGAAAACGACGTCTTTAGAACCAGCAGCTGTCCAGATGCTGTCTCCCCATGTAAAACCTAATGTAGCAAAGTCAGCTTCGCACATTGATTCGTTGACC
>QKAV01000242.1 GCA_003247185.1 Crocinitomicaceae bacterium | reverse complement strand
TAAGGAGTTCGTGGAAGACGGAATTCTGTTTCAGGATGCACAACCACACATATATCTGTACCGCCAGACGAAAGACAATCACGAATACCTTGGTGTTATAGCAGGAGCAAGTGTGGATGAATACCGCATGAACCTGATCAAAAAACATGAAGCAACACTAACTGCCCGTGAACAAATGTTTACGGAGTACCTCGATATTGTAGGTTTCAATGCCGAACCTGTCCTTCTCTCCTATTCGGATCAGGGCGGACATATCGAGCGGATTCTTCATGAAAAATCAATGGAGCGGCCGGAATATGAATACACAACAACCGATCGCATTCGTCACGAGCTATGGGTATTGTCGCCTGAAGAAAGCGATGCTATCGTGATGCATTTCAGAGATATTCCTGAAATTTATATTGCAGACGGACATCACCGCTCTGCATCCTCCGCAGGAGTACGTAACTTACGAAATCTCAAAGGAGAATCGCACTTTCCGAACGAAGACTTTTTTCTTGCCTTTCTTCTGGAGGAAAACAAACTCAATATACTTGAATTCAATCGCCTGATCAAAACAACTGAAATCAGTAGAGCGGAATTGATTGAGCGGCTCAAGGATCATTTTACGGTAACACTTCACGAAGGAGCTGTAAAACCCGTTCACAAGCATCAAATGACGATGTGTTTTGATGGTCACTGGTATATTTTGGATTGCAAAGAAGAACTGAAAAACATCGACCATCCGGTATTATCACTGGATTCTGATATTCTAACAAGATTGGTCCTCACTCCTATTCTGGGTATTGAAGACCTTAAGGCAGATGATAACATCGAGTTTGTTCCCGGAACGGAGTCTGTGAAAAAGATCGAGAAAAAGATTCTTCGTGGCGAATATCGCATCGGTTTCTTCCTCTTCCCGATCGAAATGAAGGAAGTAAAAGCGGTTGCTGACCACGATCTGATCATGCCTCCCAAATCTACCTGGGTTGAACCGAAATTGAGAAGCGGACTAACCATTTACAATATCAACGAATGATTGCAGAACAACTCGCCGGCATCCGCAAACACATTCCTGAGCATGTTACCCTCGTAGCGGTATCCAAGACCAAACCTGTTCCGTTGGTTATGGAAGCTTATGAAGCCGGACAACGCATATTTGGCGAAAACAAAGTACAGGAACTCGTTTCCAAGTATGAAGAAATGCCGAAAGACATTGAGTGGCACATGATCGGTCACCTGCAGAGCAACAAAGTAAAATACATCGCTCCTTTTGTTCATCTGATCCACGGTATTGACAGTTTGAAACTATTAAAAGAGGTCAACAAACAAGCGCAAAAGAACGGACGGATTCAGGACTGTTTGCTCCAGTTCCATATTGCTGAAGAAGAGACAAAATTTGGTTTCAGTGAGGAGGAAGCGATTGAAATGATCCAATCTTCCGAATTCAGAGAACTGGAAAACATTCGCATTGTCGGGGTTATGGGCATGGCAACCTTTACGGAGAATGAAACGCAGATCAGAAAAGAATTTACCCGTCTCAAACAGATTTTTGACCACCTGCACAAAGATTATTTCACGTCAGTATCTTTCAACACCATCTCTATGGGTATGAGTGGCGATTACCAACTGGCAATCGAAGAAGGATCTACCATGGTACGGGTTGGGAGTTCGATTTTCGGGAGGAGATAGTTCAATCGATAAGGACCCTATTTGAAATGGTTTAATTGGATATTTTGTCTCACATCCCCTTATTGAACTGGTAAGGCTACAGGAGGATGCCGCTGCAATCAGGGGCGGGATGCTGCAATCACACTTCTTTTTAATCAGGAAATTCAGCACCCAATTCTATCAATGTTGCCAGTGTTTCATCTGATAATTTGACACAGCCCCAAAATTTTTCGCCTGTAAATCAATTCTAACGAACAATCTACAGGTCTGTGAACATTTTAGCCGTTTTAAAAAACGACTTTTCCAACTGATTTTTAGCTTTCCAAGATGTCAAACAACTTGTTTTCAGACACTTCGTTAAGTCATCTGCTAATTTGATACGCGACCCAATACATGTTCGCAAACGGACTCACGCAAAATGAATGTGCAAGAAACATGAATCTTGATCCTAGTTCAATAAATAGAGTAATGGAAGGTAGGAGGGCGAATAAGAGAACAGCAGTTGTAATTATTGAATACTTACATGACTTTCAACTCAATTCTTAATATTGGAATACGTTGGAATTCTTCATCCCAACTTCGCGTCTCATAAAAGAGTATATGAGCATTTCCTTTTTTTTTTGATTGTAAACGGTATAGAACGGTGTTTGGTGATCCGGGAGATAATTTTTTGGGTGAGGTTTCAATGCATTCTACTGAAACAATATCATGATCATGAGAATCACATTCGTATAGAAGAGATAGACCAGAAGCCCCACGATTCTGGAGAAGAATATCCTTTGATTCACCGATCTTTAAATTAATTTTTTGAACTTCCATTTCAATTGTTTCTTACTATAGAGGTACTCATTAAGTTCAAATGAACAAATGAGTACCTCATGCTGTTACTATATTATTCGTTCACAATACAATATTTTTCCCAACTATATGCTCCATACTGGCAATTCACATTTCCGCTTCCAGGACCTGTTTTGGAAGTAACACCATTTCCATCCATGCGTAGAAAAACATTAGGGAACTGATTGGAGCCAATGGTGTAGGTGCCATCTGATTGTTTATTTAGAGAGAAATTTTCCCAACTATATGCTCCAAATTGACAATTTACTATCCCACCACCAGGACCTGTTTTGGAAGTAACACCATTTCCATCCATACGCAAAAACACGTTAGGGAATACATTAGATTCTATGGTATAACTTCCGTTGCTCTGCCTGTTTAATTTGAATAGTTCCCAACTATATGCTCCATACTGGCAATTCACATTTCCGCTTCCAGGACCTGTTTTGGAAGTAACACCATTTCCATCCATGCGAAGAAAAACATTATTAAAATTATTCGATTTGATGTTCGCATAAATAACTTGAGGTAGAGTTATATTGGTGACAGCCACCATTTCATATGTGTCAATATTACATTGACCATAGGCAATATTAAAATAACCATTCATGCCCCATCCTGATCCCCAAGAGTTTTTACAAATCCAATAACCATCATCTGCATCGTTATAGCCAACTATGCTAATACAATGCCCACCTTTATAGGAACCTGTAACATGATGATATATTCCAGAACTGTATGAATAAAAATCTTCGTAAACATCAAAACAAGCGGCAAGTGGTCCCGTAGTAGCTAAATATTGTTTTGCAGCTTGAATACCGGATACGGTATTGATATTGGCATATTTGAATTCATTTTGACCTCTCGCTGGATTTACTTTGCAAGTAGGAGGGGAACTCCAAATGTCGTTATTTGGAAATGCCGATGCATATGGAAATAATACTTCTTGACATATTCCTCGGCTTTGATTTGCCTCGAAGGCGGGTTTAGGCCACCAACCTGTACATACAGCTCCATGAGATGAACAGAAAAATGCGTCTGCTTCTGATAAATTAAGAAGCATGCTATGTTCGATCGCAATTCTTGACTCAAGTGTTGACGTAATCCCGAAAGAAACACAAGATCCACAACCCCCTTGATCTTTAATAGAGGTAACAAAGTTCCCGTTATTCTTTCTCCAATCGATACTCGAAGGAATTTGAGCCTTTAAGGATTCGGCTATTAAAGTAGCCTTAGGCACCTTATAGCCTTCAGGTTTTACGGCTCCAAGCATACGCACTTTTTGCTCTTCATTCAGAGTTGTAATTTGATTGTCCTTTGCTAACCATTTGGCGTTAGAGTTCTTTAAACTTTCATTTAACTTTTTACTATTCATAGTGTTTGGGTTTTGTTATTTCATGTTAATGTATATAAATTATAAGTGGGCGACAAAAATCACTAGTAAATCAGGTGTTTCTACCTGATAAAGATCATTTTACAGCAGGTATATGTACCTGGTTGTTGCTCATAATTGAGATGATTTACCAATTTTTAGGAATTGTAAGCTTCCCCAGATTGGTAGCCTTCCCTGCGTGAAGCACCGTAAATATTACCTTCAGACCAGTTTACATTCCCGGAACCAGAACTAGGTAAATCAACATCATATACCCCCATTACCTGCCCGTTGGCATCGTAGGTGTAATACGTATAAACCCAGTCTGAACCATCTGTATGGGTGATACTTCCACTACTTCTCGGTTTTTCAAGTTTAATAACACGTTGCCCGAAGGGGTTGGTGCCCTTTGTACCAATTCGCCTAAATCCCTTCTGGTTAACAACTCAACTTAGCCATGCAACAAAACATACGTTGGATCGTTTTTTGTTAGTAAGGATCAACTGTTTTCCTTATCTTTGGGTTATGGCAACACATACTTTTCATATTGACGGATCATCAGATAAAGCAAAAGCATTGCTGGAATTCTTACGTACACTTGAGTATGTGCATGAAGACAACGACAATTGGTATGATAGTCTTTCGGAAGAATCTAAGGCATCTATTAAACGTGGTGTTGAAGACGCTAACAATGGTCGTTTCGTATCTCAGGATGATGTTCAGGCTAAAGTTGACAGGTTACTAAGCAGAGCATGAGTAAAGAATACCCGATTCGTTGGACCGAAGAAGCCGGCGATACCTATTTGGAAACCATATCCTTCATTCTTAAAAAGTGGACAATCAAAGAGGTTGAGCAATTTGAAGCGCTGACACATGCTTTATTGGATAAGCTACGTTACAATCAGAAGCTATGTCCGGAAATAAAGAAGTTCAAACTTAGAAAGTGTCTGATCTCTTCTCAAACATCTTTGGTCTACCGTGTAAAATCCAAATCCATTGAATTGATTGCCTTCGTTGACAACCGTAGTGACCACGATTATTAACTCAACGGATGTTTTTTCAAGAAAAAATTGGGGTTAGTTCTCGCCCAGAAATACCATCTCAATCGGGCTTCCAACATCGCTAATTTTTTGGAATAACACATTTGTAAGAGCCCCTAAAAATAGAAGCGTTTAAAAATAGAGAATAACGCTTAAATTTAGGAAAATGAAAAAATCACGATTTTCAGAGACACAGATCATTAAGATCTTAAAAGAGCAAGAGTCCGGAAAGGCGGTTAACGACATTTGTCGTGATCATGGGATCAGCCAGCCAACATTCTACAACTGGAGGAGTAAATATGGTGGTATGGAAGCCAACCAACTCAAGAAAATGAAAGAGATGGAAGCAGAACTAGCCCAGTTCAAACGGATGTACGCTGATTTAGCTTTCGAAAACAATGCGCTAAAGAACCTGATCGAAAAAAAGCTCTAAGGCCTGTCGATAAACGAGCTGCTGTGGGATATTTGGTAAAGGATGAAGACTTAAGTATCCGGCAGGCCTGTCTAGCTATGAAGTTGAGTTTATCGGTCTATTACTATTGTTTCAAGGATAAGACTGAGGACAAAATAATTATCGCTGAACTTGAAAAACTGGCAGAAAAGCACCCCACATATGGATTTAAAAAGATGTTCCATTTGCTGCGTTCAGAAGGTTGTATATGGAACCACAAGCGTGTTTATCGCGTGTATGTGATGATGGGATTAAACATTCGTAGGAAGCGCAAAAGAAGGCTTCCTGCACGGGTTAAAACACCGCATATATTGCCAATTGAATGCAATGTAACATGGAGCATGGACTTTATGCAAGACTCTCTTATCAATGGCAAGTCCTTTCGAACATTCAATGTAATCGATGATCATAACCGCGAAGCCGATGATAGGCATCGATACATCCATGAGTGCTAGACGCATTGTTCGTGATCTTGATCGGCTCATTGAGTGGAGAGGAGCTCCACTAGTTGTAAGAGTTGATAATGGTCCAGAGTTTACTTCAGCTGTTTTTGAAACCTGGGCACGCAAACACAAAATTAAGATCTGCTTTATTCAACCCAGAAAGCCTACTCAAAACTCGCTGATCGAACGTTTCAACGGTAGTTACCGAAAAGAGGTGCTCAACACACACCTCTTTTATGAACTCAATCAGGTTAGGGATTTAACACAAAAATGGCTTTATGAATACAACAATATCAGTCCTCATAAATCTTTAGGCTATAAAAGCCCAATCGCTTTTGTAGAGGAGCGAAGGAAAGCGTGCTTTCCTTCATTGGTGATCGATAATCAATTAATGGAAAATACTACATTTATCAGTGCTTCGAATTAAGGGAGCCTTACACTCCCTCTACATAAATGACTGAAAAACTTCTGGGTCCCATTCTTTTGTTTGCCTTTTTTAATACAATTTTCATTGCAATAATTACATTTCATGATTAGGTGATAGTTTGAGACACTTACAACGAACTTACGTCGATACGTGTCCATATTTACACAAAAAAGAAGCGAGTGGATACAGACATCCACTCGCTTCAATACAATTCTATTTTTCTATTTACTGTTTTTCACCTTATTATATATTCTATTTCTCCTCAGGTGATGGTTTGAGACACTACCGGATCTGTTACCTGACTGAAAGAACCACTTATCTGAATAGAGTC
>QKAV01000042.1 GCA_003247185.1 Crocinitomicaceae bacterium | reverse complement strand
TCGAACAACTTGACCTTACAATCAACTATCCAACGACAGGAACAGACGTTATTACGGCATGTGAATCTTATACATGGATTGATAATAACACTTACACAGCATCCAATAACACTGCTACCCACACCATTACAGGTGGCGCTGCAAACGGTTGTGATTCCACTGTTACGTTAAACCTTACAATTAATAACAGTACGACGGGAACAGATGTTATTACAGCATGTGAATCTTATACCTGGATCGACAATAACACCTACACGGCATCCAATAACACTGCTACCTACACGATTGCGGGTGGTGCAGCTACAGGTTGTGATTCCATTGTAACCTTAGATCTTACAATTAACAACAGTACATCCGGTATCGATGTTGTTACTGCTTGTGATTCCTATACATGGATTGACAATAACACCTACACTGCGTCCAATAACACTGCCACTTACACGATTGTCGGAGGTGCTGCAAACGGTTGTGATTCTATTGTACAACTGGATTTAACAATTGAGACGATTGATTTATCTGTTACCAATACAGGTCTTACTATTACAGCAAATGAAACAGGTGCCAGCTACCAATGGGTAGATTGTGATAATGGAAATGCTCCGATTGCGGGTGCAACCAATCAAAGTTTTACCGCTACGGCAAATGGCAATTATGCTGTCATGATCACCAAAGGAAGCTGCTCTGAAGTATCCAATTGCACACTGATCAACTCTGTTGGTCTATCTGACCTTTCAGACGAAACTTTTAGGATTTATCCGAATCCGAATGACGGTCAGTTTATCGTGTCTTTAAAAACATTACCATACGATCAGACAATTGTAATTTACAATGCTATCGGAGAAAAAATACAGGAGCGAAAAACCAGCGAAAAAACAATTCAATTCCAATTGAATCTGGATGCAGGTTACTATTACGTTGTCGTTGACAATGCGCGTTTACCATTTGTTATCAAATAAACAGTCTCTTCTGTTTCAAAAAAAGGGAGTGCAAATCTGCACTCCCTTTTTATTTTCCGGCAAGTAATACGCTATGGTATTAAACTGCTTATCTTATTATTTTCCTGCGCGTTTACGATCTGTTTCTTTTAACAAGATCTTACGAATACGCAGGTTTTCAGGTGTTACTTCCACATACTCGTCTGATTGGATGTATTCCAAACACTCTTCTAATGAAAACTGACGAGGCGGAGCTAATTTCACCTTATCATCTGCTCCTGACGAACGCATATTCGTCAACTTTTTCGTTTTCGTAACATTTACGCAAAGATCTCCTGCACGAGAATTCTCTCCGATCACCTGACCTTCGTAAATATTCTCTCCCGGCTCAATGAAGAATTTACCTCTATCCTGCAAGTTGTTCAATGAGAACGGAATAGATGTTCCTTGCTCCAAAGAAATCAATGATCCGTTCTGTCTTCCAGGAATTTCACCTTTGTATGGTTGATATTCCAGATAGCGGTGAGTCATGATTGCTTCTCCCGCCGTTGCTGTCAACAAGAAGTTACGTAAACCGATAATACCACGAGAAGGGATCTCGAATTGAATCTTCATACGATCTCCTTTCGGTTCCATGTTTTTCATTTCGCCTTTACGACGAGAAACGGCTTCTACTGCAGTTCCACTGAATTCTTCCGGTAAATCGATTGTTAATTCCTCAACCGGCTCACATTTTCTACCATCAATATCTTTGAAGATTACCTGTGGTTGCCCCACTTGCAATTCATAACCTTCACGACGCATTGTTTCGATCAATACAGATAAGTGCATTACTCCTCTTCCATACACCATCCACTTATCTGCCTTGTCTGTTGATTCAACACGCATGGCAAGGTTTTTCTCCAGTTCCTTGTCTAAACGTTCAGAAATGTGTCGGGATGTAACGAATTTACCCTCTTTACCAAAGAACGGTGAATCATTGATTGAAAACAACATACTCATCGTTGGCTCATCAATCGCGATACTTGGAAGCGGCTCCGGATTTTCAAAATCACAAATAGAATCCCCGATTTCAAATCCTTCCAAACCTGTTACCGCACAAATATCACCCGCCTGAACAGATGGCACTTTTGCACGCTCCAGTCCTTCGAATACAAAAACATCCTTAATACGGTGTCTTTGCTGCGTTCCATCGCGTTTTGCTAAAATAACAGGCATATTCTCCTTCAATTCTCCACGATTCAAACGGCCGATCGCAATTCGTCCCACATACGTTGAATAATCCAGTGAAGTAATCAACATCTGCGTATTCCCTTCCTCAATTTTCTTTGGTGGGAAATATTCCAGAATCTTATCTAACAACGGAGTAATAGAAGTCGTAGGTTGTTTCCAGTCTTCCGACATCCATCCGTTTTTAGCTGATCCGTAAATAGTCGGGAAGTCCAATTGTTCTTCCGTTGCATCCAATTCAAACATCAGGTCGAACACCTTCTCGTGTACTTCATCCGGTGTACAGTTATCTTTATCTACCTTGTTCACCACCACCAACGGTTTCAATCCCATTGAAAGTGCTTTACCTAGTACGAAGCGCGTTTGTGGCATTGGTCCTTCGAAGGCATCTACCAACAAACATACACCATCCGCCATGTTCAATACACGTTCCACCTCTCCTCCGAAGTCGGCGTGGCCCGGAGTGTCAATGATATTGATTTTTGTATCCTTATAATTAACCGAAACGTTTTTTGAAATAATGGTAATTCCTCTTTCACGTTCCAGATCATTGTTATCCATAATCAATTCTCCTGAAGGACGTGTGCGCTCATCCACCAAGTGTCCTGCTTCGATCATTTTATCCACCAACGTTGTCTTCCCGTGGTCAACGTGTGCGATAATGGCTATATTTCTGATTTCCATATTGAATTATAAAGTCCTTTGATTATACTGTTTCTTTGTGTTATTTTCTGTTACGTGATCTTGAGCGCGGTGCAGACTTTCCTCCTCCTCCGCTTCTTGAACGCGAGTTGGAACCGGAACCCGAACCGGATCTCCCACCTGGTCTTCCTCCTCCTCTTCTGTCCGAAGATTTCTTTTTATCATTCTTGCTCGTTATCTCAACTTTCACTGTTTTTCCTTCGTAAAGAGCCCCATTCGCTTTCTTGGTAACCAGGTCACTGTGCTCATTGTCTACTTCGAAGAACGAGAAAGCTCCAAGAATATCTATACGGCCAACATCTTTTGAAGTCAGTCCCGTACTATCACAAATCACGCGAAGTAATCCTCCCGGGTTCAAGCCGTCTTTTCTTCCAAGAGAAACAAAGAAGCGGGATTTATTCTCATCGCGGTAACCTCCGTCTCCTCTTTTACGATCACGTCTTGAAGAGCGCTCATCGCTTCCTCCTTTTTCAATTTTCGCGTTGAGATCTCCTGCACGCTCATAGTATTCCAGGAATCGATTGAACTCTGTTGAAATGAATCGCTTCACAATGTCTTCTTTCGACATTCCTTCGAACTCATTCATAATCAAAGGAAGGAATTCTTCAATATCATTCTCCTTAACCTCGGCAGAAATCACCTTATCTACAAGATTCATCAACTGAATCTCACAAATTTCTTTCGGCTCAGGAATATGTCCTTTTGTAAACTCCGCACCAATTATCTTTTCGATTGCCTTGATCTTGTAATGTTCCTTACCGTTGATCAGTACAAGAGATTCTCCGCTTCTACCCGCTCTGGCTGTACGACCTGATCGGTGCGTGTAATTCTCCACCTCATCCGGCAAGTTATAATTGATCACGTGTGTGATATTGTCCACATCTATACCTCTGGCAGCTACATCCGTTGCAACTAATACCTGTACTGTTTTGGAACGAAACTTACCCATCACAGAATCGCGTTGTGCCTGGGAAAGATCTCCGTGCAGTGCTTCCGCATTATAACCATCTTTTACAAGATGTTCTGCTACACGTGCTGTTTCCAAACGCGTTCTGCAGAAAACCAGTCCGTAAATATTCGGGTTGTAGTCGATCAAACGCTTTAAAGCGGCGTAACGATCCTTTTCCTTGATTACAAAAAAGATGTGGTTAATATTTGCATTGGAACTGTTCTTATCACCAATGGCAATCTCCAATGGATTATCCATATAGTTTTTCGCAATGGCTGCCACTTCTTTAGGCATTGTTGCGGAGAACAACCATACATTTTTCCAATCCGGTGTTTTCTCAAGAATGGTATCAATATCTTCTTTGAATCCCATGTTCAGCATTTCATCTGCCTCATCAAGGACAACCCATTCTACTTCTGCTAACGAAATTGCTTTACGATTGGTAAGATCCACCAATCTTCCCGGTGTAGCAACAACAATCGTTGCTCCCGTTTTAATCTCATTCATTTGTTTTCTGATGTCGGTACCACCGTAAACAGCAACTACACGAATATTCAGATGTTTCCCAAACTGCTCCAGGTCTCCTGCGATCTGCAAACACAATTCACGTGTCGGACAAATTACCAATCCCTGAGGCTTCTTATTACCTTCCGTAACTTTACTTACGAGAGGCAACCCAAATGCAGCTGTTTTACCTGTTCCTGTTTGCGCAAGACCAACAAAATCACTGATTTCCTGCAGTAAATGAGGGATCGCTTTTTCCTGGATCGGCGTGGGAGCGTTGAATCCAAGTTCTTCAATGGCCGTCAACACTTCGCTCCTCAGCCCTAAATCCTTAAAAGTCATATATATCTAAAAAATTTTCGGCAAAGGTACGGACTTTTTGTTAAGCCATAGTTAAAATATATGCTGAATACATAATTAGCCTTATATTAACTTCAAATTAGATCTCATGAAAAAATACATTTTATCTTTCGCAGCAGTAATTATTACAGCTATTTATGGTTTCGGACAAATAGACTTCAAACTGAACGACAAGGAGCTTGAAAGCGAGTTGAACATACTTAATACCAAGGCAGAAAAAGATTTGACTCAATTTAAATCGGACATGCTGAGTCAGTACAAAATAGCAGGTGAAAAAATAGATGAATACCTCAAAGTATTGAAGCCCGGAGAAATCATTCTTGCCGGACGTATTGGAGAAATCAGCAAACAACCTGTGGACAAGGTTGTATCTTCTTACAAGGTAAACAAAGATAAAGGCTGGGGAGAGATTGCCAAGGAGATGGGAATTAAACCTGGTTCTCCGGAATTCCACGCATTAAAGGGTAAGACGAAGAAAGCTACAGGAAATAGTCAGGCTTCCGGGAAATCCAACCATGGCAACAGTAAGAAAAAATAGACTTTACTGAATCAGGTAAATATAAAAACAGGGCTCGCAGTGCGGGCCTTATTTTTTTTCCTCTTCTTTTTTCTCCGTGATTTCCTCCTCTTGTTTCTTTTCTGAAGTCAATTCGTTACTATCTGAATTCACTTCGGGTTCCACTTTAGGTGGAGGAGGTTGAATATGTGAGTTCTTATTAGGTGGAGTGTATTTAATTGCTTCGTCAATATCCGTAGTCATTTGATCCAGCGGACGTTTAATATCATCGGCAGTTTCATCAATCAGACCTTTTAGGTTCAGATCCTTTCTCAAATCACCTCCTGATTTTTTGATTTCCCGTTGAATCTCGTCCGAAGCATCTTTTACCTGCCGGATGGTTCTTCCCAAAGTTCTTGCAATACCCGGAATACTTTTTGATCCGAAAAAGATCAAAATAAATGCGAGGATCAACAACACCTCACCCGTACCGATATCATTTAGGAATAATAACATGCTTCAAAGATAATCTAAAAGTCAAATCCTGCCTTCTGAGCCGGGTAGGAATTAAAGGTTCCTGTAGCAAATGCAATGAGTTTCCCTTCCTGATTTCGAATCTCTCCTTCCACAAAGATCAATCTCTTACCGTCTTTTATAATGTTGGCGGTTCCTATCAATCTATCACCTTTAAGACCCGGAGATAAAAAGGAAATTTTCATTTCTATCGTTGAGACAACATTTCCTCTTGGAATGACTTGTGAAAGTGCGCATACTCCCATTGTTGCATCCATTAATGCACTTATGGAGCCTCCATGTGCTGCGATCGGAGTTGCTAATAATTCCTCTGTAATCGGCATGTGATATTCCACACTTCCGGGCTTGGAAATATCGAAATCCATGCTAAGCAAGCGTCCGAAGTTATTTGCCCGAATGTACCCCTGTACGATCGGATGATCCAAAAATTCCTTCATCAGGCGTTATTTTTAATGTGTACATCCATCTGCGGGAACGGAATATTCAATCCATGTCCTCCGAATTCATTGTAAACGCGTTCGTTCATATCAAAGAATACATTCCAGTAATCATCTGTAAGTACCCATGCTCTCACCGTAATATTTACGGATGAATCTCCTAATTCGCCCAGTCCGATAAATGGTTCCGGATCTGTCAATATGCGTTGGTCAGCTTCTACAAATTCCTTGAGTAATTGCTTCGCCTTTTTCAAATCATCTCCATAGGCAATACCAAACACCCAATCAACACGTCTTTTGTCCGCTTTCGTAAAATTGGTGATTGTATTGTTGGATACGGCGCCATTGGCCAGAATGATGATTTTATTGTCAGTAGTTGAAAGTATCGTATTGAAAATCGTAATTTCTTTTACCGTTCCCATTTCGCCCTGTGTCTCAATAAAGTCCCCAACCCGG
>QKAV01000132.1 GCA_003247185.1 Crocinitomicaceae bacterium | reverse complement strand
GCAATCAATGTTCTCATCGTTTGATGACTTTTTGTGTTTGAATATTATCTGCAGTAGTGATCTGCAACAAATAAAGACCTGAAGGAAGCTCATCCGTTGCGACAAGAATATCCGAACCGAAATCGGTTGCCGTATACACTGTTTTTCCGGTTGCATCCATCAATTGAACACTGTAGTTTTCGAATGAACCAAGTTCAATTTTCAACAAGTCAGAAAATGGATTCGGATATACCGCAAAGCTGGCAGATTCATTTTCATTCACTCCAAGGTATCCGCAAATTTCCGCATAAGATCCGTCTGCAGCAGGATTGGTTCCTTGTCCCCCCAATACCGTGTAAGATCCTGAAATTGTCGCCTGTGCGCAATTTGGCGTAAACAATTTAATACGTCCGCCACCGCCGGACCCTCCGGCACCACCGTTTGTTCCGTCATCTGTTGTCATGGAATTATCAGAGCAAAATACACCTCCACTATAATCGCAGGTAGCTCCCACTCCTTTAGACCCACCATTTCCCCCAACTCCTCCTTCTGCAGATAAAGTCCCGCTAAAGGTTAATGTTCCTTGTGTTTCGATATAAATTCCTCCTCCAGATCCGGCTCCTGCTCCACTTCCTGCTCCACTTCCTGCCGAAAAAGTACGTTCATCACAGCCATTACATCCGTCAGAACAACAATCAGCTGTTGCATCTCCTGAACCTCCCGATCCACCGTAGGAGCCATCTTCCCCGTTCACGGAAATCATCCCCGTAATCTCAATGTTATCAACGGCTTTCAGGAAGACAAGACCGCCACCGTTACCACCCTTATCTCCGATTGTTCCAAGGTAATGTGAACGCCCGCCTCCTCCGGCACCGGCTCCACCTGAACCTTTTTGAATATCCGTTCCGTTTATCGTACCATAAACTGATGAAGCTCCTCCTCCGTTTCCACCACCTCCTGCAACTACATTGTAAGAACTTTCAACATCCAATCCGTTGGTAGAAAAGGTATTCGCTCCGGATCCTCCCTGATCTCCCGCACTTCCTGAACCTCCGTAAGCTGCTCCTGAGCCACCACCTGCGCCACCGGCACCACCTACCATTCCGGCTTCATCACCAAAATTTCCACAATACTGTTTTGTTCCCGAACCTCCTTGTCCGTTATCTCCTCCAATTCCTTTTCCCGGACCGGTACCGTCGTTACCTCCAAAACCACCTTGTACCGCTATATGCCCCGCTGAGCCTTCATCATTACACGAAGTCAATGAAGAAGCGTGACCTGTCGCACTGTTAACATCATTACCACGTTCTCCTCCGTCTCCTCCAACAAAGCCGGCATAATCTCCATTGATTTCACCATGGATATAGATTTCATCAGCATAAATCTTTAATTCACCACATCCGTTGGCACTGTAAGGTGTTACATAAACTGTCACCCCAGAAGGAACTGTAAATGTTCCGTCAATTACGTAAACACCACTCATCAGCGTTGTTGAAGTAACTGTTAGTCCACCACTGACCTCAACAGAATCACATTGTGCAAATGAAAGTTGGGCAAAGGATAAACCGGCTAGAAAAAAGATTTTGCGAAGCATGTTATTTTTGAATTTTAATAGTTGAATTACTTGTGTTTTCTCTTAAGTAGTAAGTGCCTTTGGGCAAATCGATATAAGTCTTTTGGATAGATTCCTGATCACTTTCAAATTCTTCGATAATCTTACCCATCTGATCAATTAAGGTGAAATATCCTACTCCTGAAAGGTTGTATTGAATGTGTAATTGATTGCCTGCAAAATAGGCACTGAATTTCACCGGTTTCAATTCTTCTTTAGCCAGGTAACCGCATGAATCGTTCTGTAAAACAACAATATTGAAGGTATCATTGATACATCCCAGTACATCTGTTTGATTGATTACAGTATTCGATAATGCCTGAAATGAATAATTTTCTGTTTGAATACTCCCCGGATGCCAAACTGTTTGATTTCCAGATGGCCAAAGTGGCTCCAACACTACCTGCTCACCGATACACACTTCCTGCGTGCTATTCTGTTTCTTTGTCTTTACTATCGTGAAGTGATCAAATACTTCGTTTTCAGAAGTATAAAAATCAACGTCCAAACGATTCTTCTCTACCTTCAGGATCAGCGCTCCTACCTTGTCTGCCGTATAAGAATACATCACCGGATGAGGCCATTCCGAATCTACACTACTTGTTTTTCCCGAATTCCCCATCACACAATAAACCGTTCCTTTGTGCGATTCCGACTGCTCTACAGCCTTATGATAAGGACAGGCAGCAGGAAAATCTCCGCTTCCGTTGTCTTTAATATGCGCTGTACTGAACGAATCTGAATTGCCATAATGGCTATCAATGAACATACTTCTTTCATAACTGTGTGAATGGCCATTCATAATAAGATCCACACCATGCTGCTCCAGAATAGGAATAATCTCTTCTCGAATTTCCACCAATTCCCCATCCAGGAAGTTGTCATTATCGGAATCATGAGACCCTTTTGTATAAGGTGGATGATGCCAGAAAGCGATCACCCATGGCAGTTGATTTTGTGCCAGATCGTTACTCAACCAGGTTGCCATTGCCGCAGACGCTGAACGTGGTTCATCATATGAATCCAATGAAATAAAATGGATGTTTCCGTGATTGAACGAATAGTATTTTTCCGTTCCGCTCGGCAAACCTCCCGCTTCTCCGTTTGTGGGGCAGTTGAAGATATCGAAATAGGCCGGATCGGGCGAAAACGGAATATGATTGTTGTAATCATGATTACCCGGCGTAGGCCAGATCACCGTATTTTCAAAAATTTCGTTGTATTTCCCATTAAAGAAGTTGGATTGATATTCCGAATCAAACCCACTCTGATAAGCATTATCCCCTAAAAGGATTACACCGTTGTAATGCTGTCCATAATTCCCTACCACAGCACTTTTCACATTCAATTGTTCGGTATATCCCGTTCCGCAATCTCCCAATACAACAAAGGAGTACGGATCTTCCGAACCTGCAACCGGTAAAGTTTCAAAATAGAGATTACTTCCATTCGCAAGTTCCTGATTATTTGTCCCGATAGAATAATAATAGGTAGTTGCCGGTTGCAAGCCATTGATCACAACTTCGTGTTCTGTTGTAAAAGCAGGAGAAAGAATCTGCTGATTTAAGAGGATTGAAGCTGGTCCGTAATTCACCCTTCCGTCAGTTGGTACATCGGTACGCCATCTGACAATTACAGAGTTTGTCGTGGCCATTTGCAGATACGGTCCGCGTACAACTGAGGCCGTAAGGTTATTCTGTCCAACAACGGAGAAATCAAAACTGATATCTGAACTACCACCGTTTTCCTGATGCACTTCCACTGCTATGACATTCGTCCCATTTACCAGCCATGAAGCTGATACTTGTGCACTATGCCAGTCGTTTTCATTTGGCCAGGCTACAGTTCCAGCGGCTGGTGTATTAAAGTTAATTGTACCGGAAGGCATATTCGAACGCCACACTTCGTTTCCATTGATATAAATCACAGCCCCGTCATCACGTTTCAGATTCAAATCCAGATGCGAAAATTGCTGCGGATTATTGATTGAAATTTCCTTTCTGAAATAAGTAGTAATGTATTTATCAGAAGAATTCGGTCCGTATGAAACAACTGTTTGCTCATCTCCGTCTCCGTACCCTAGCTCTGCATTACCGCTGCTCCATGCTGCATCATTAAAAGAAGGCGCGTTCCATTGTTGCCCCTGTAAACTCCCCTGATCATAGTACTTCCAGGAAGTTCCTTGTGGAAGAAGAAGTACCTGAGCTTCTGTATTTAATGTACATAACGTAAATAACAGACCGTAGAATAGTTTCATAGTTGTATCAATCTTATACTGCAAAATTCGATTGCATCTGATACCTGATTCCTAAGGGCGTATTACTTCTAAATTAAATTTTCTACGCTTTATTAATTGAATATTAAAATATAGGAACACTGCTAAAACAGTATAGTTCACTGTTCCGAAAGCACCTGAATTTTTATTCATCGGATTTGAAAATAAAATCATCGATCAGAAAGCGTGTTTAAACGAAGAAGGAACAAGAAAAACAGGAGAATTTGACTCCGGAAGTGTCAAATAAACACAGACATAAACTAGCATTAACGACAGAGAAAGACTGGTATAGTTACTTTGCACTATCAAAATGTGAGGCATGTCGACAATAGAGGAATGGGAAAGTAGTTTGAGGAGCGCACAACTTGTGCAACAAGGTTTATTACCTAAGAAAAGACATTTTGAGCGTCTGTTCAATGAATCTTTAGTCATCTATCAACCCAAGGAAATCATTTCCGGTGATTTTTATTGGATCGGAAAAAAACACGATCACAGGTATATTGTTGTAGGAGATTGCACCGGACATGGTATTTCCGCTTCCATGACAGCCGTTCTGGCTCTCAACCTGCTTGAGTACATCATAATGAACAAAGGAATCAAACGCCCCGACCGGATTCTGGAGGAATTAGACAAACGTTTTATCGAAAGTTTCACCGGACACGACAATAATAATTTTGACAATCCATGGATAGATATCGCTATCATTTCCATTGATGATCATTCTGATAATATGTTCTTTGCTGCAGCTAACAGAAAAATCATACATTACTCAGGATCCGGGAAGCATCAGATTATTAAAGCCAACGGATATCCGATCGGTGGATGGCAATACCATCAGGAGCGCCATTTTGATATGGTTCAGTTGAAATACAAGAAGGGAGACAAGGTTTATTTGGGATCGGATGGATATCAGGATCAATTCGGCGGACCATTGAATAAAAAGTTTGGTTCTTCCAACCTTCATAACCTGATTGAGTCCGGAGCACATTTAGGTATGGAAGAGCAAAAAGAGCGTCTTTCACAGGCACTAGCTAACTGGAAAGGCAATTTTGATCAGACAGATGATATTTGTATTGTAGGTATTGAAGTCTGAATAAAATCTGACTTCGATGCTCGTATGAAAACAATAATTTGTACATTATGGACATGAAAATATTCGATGAAACAGGTCGAATATTTATAAAACACCTAATCTAAACCGATTTTACAAATAAACACTAATTTTAAGGAAACTGAAACTAACTACGACTCACTGACGAACTATTGAACCTCGTCAGAATGAAAAAAGTTTTAATAACAGGAACAGGAACCATCGCAAAAAACCTGGCTAAAAAACTGGATAAATCCGGTTACAAGGTCTACTTTCTTAGTACCTCTCGTTCATATTACAACAAGTTTCCTTGTTATCAGTGGAACATTAGTGAAGAAAAGATCGATAAGGCAGCTTTTCAGGATGTGGATGTGATCATTCACCTGGCCGGAGCAGGTATTGCTGACAAAAAGTGGACGGATTCCCGTAAAAAAGAACTGGAATCGAGTAGAATCGATGGTGCCAATCTGATTTTTAAAGCGCTTTCGGAAATTCCTTCTGCCAAACCACGTGTATTCATTTCCGCATCAGGAAGTAACTACTACGGAACAGTTACACAAAAAGAAGATTTCACTGAAAATGACCCTGCAGGTGAAGATTATGTTGCTCAGCTCTGTTCGAAATGGGAGCAAGCAGCCCTTCAATTCAAAGAACTAGGTATGCGAACAGTTGTATTACGTACGGGTGTGGTTCTTTCAAAACAAGGAGGAGCAGTTCCCAAGCTTTCCAAAATGGTTAAATTATGTATGGGATCTGCGGTAGGAACGGGCAAACAGATAATGCCCTGGATCCATATTGATGACATTACCGATATGTATCAGTTCGTTTACGAAAATGAACAATGCGAAGGTGCATATAATGCAGTAAGTACAGAGAAAATCTGTAATAACTATTTCATGAAATCTCTGGGGAAAATCCTGAAGCGTCCGATATGCCCGATTAAAGTCCCCGGATTTCTGCTTAAAGCCATCTATGGTGAAATGGCCGGTATTTTACTCAAGGGATCTCAATTGAGCAATAAAAAAATTGTCGATGCTGGTTTTCAAATTAAACATCCCAGGTTTTTTGATGCCCTGGAAGACGTGATTCAAAAAGATATATAGATCAATTATTGATTAGAGGGGGCAATAACTTACTGATTTTTAAGTTATATTTGTCACCCAAAATGAGACTAATAACGCTTATAACTGTACTTTTCATCTCTTGTCAGGGGTGGACTCAGCCTTATAAAACGATTAAGGTCTACAAGCCGTATAAATGGATGATCGGCGTGCACATGTCGGTTATTGAAGATGACGGTGTGAAATTGGGAAATCCGTTCGATGTGGAGAACACCTGGAATTATCTCCCTTATCCTTCACGCATCACAGTTGACCGTTACCTTAAGTACGGATGGAGTGTCGAAGGTGCTCTTTCTTATAATCAGTATTTAAAAACGGTCCGTGTTGACGATACGACCGGAATTACAGGCACAAATTTCTCGTTCGACATTTGCGGAAAATACAGCTTCTATAATTTATATGCGCCGCGTGCCAGATGGATAGAACCCTATTTAAACTTCGGAGTGGGTTATACTTATCGGGATGCCTTGGAAGTAGAGCATATTCCATCTGTTATTCTCGGCGGAGGAATAAATATTTGGATTCATAAACAGGTTGGATTACAGATTGCCTCCCGTGCCAAGCTGGCAGCCTACCCTTTCTTCTGGGAT
>QKAV01000134.1 GCA_003247185.1 Crocinitomicaceae bacterium | reverse complement strand
TAACGTGTAGATGTCTCAGTTGCAAAAACAGATTTTCAAAGTAACTAAAACCTTCACCGCAATACCAGGCCGATTCTGCATTGGTTTGTGGATTCTTTGGATAAAAGGGCGGGTTGATTAATATATAATCCCAATTGTTTTCGCTCACGTTTTGAAAGAGGTCAGATAGGACACAATTCATTCTGAGATCATTCCTCGCGGCATTTTTGATCAGACCTTCAATTGCATCCGGATTGATATCTATTGCTGTTACCTGCGCGCCAATCTGTGCAGATCGTAAGGATGCAATACCACTACCCGCTCCCACTTCCAACACCATATCATCCGGTTGAATATTCTTTTCGACGCATTCGAGCAGAAGCATACTGCTATCGAAATAGCCCGGGTGGAAAACTCCAGGATTTAGGTGCAGTTGAATATCCCTGTATTGGAATGAGCGGTCCCGTTCGATCCTTTTCAGCATCCGTTTCCCCAGCAAACGATGATGTATGTGTTGCAATAACCGCTTCATTATTCGCTGTAAAATCCCTCTTTCTCCGGTTGTCTGTATTTCCAGATCTTCAGGAGTAGTTTTAATTCATAAGGTGCTGCATAAAAACCCGTTTGATATCGCCAAAAAGCAAATAACCGCAGAACAAATTTCTTAATCCCTCTGATTCTGAAATCGGATACAGTTGGGTAATATGCATTCAGCACCGTTTCAAAATTTTTAATCCGATCAATATGATTTTTATTCAACCACGGAGTAAGCGGATTTTTTCTTAGATCGAATTTTTCCCAATCCGGAGATAACCAGTCCTCCAGTTTCTCTGGAAAACTAAATCCGGAAGCTGTAATCTTCTCATACAAATCACTTCCTTCGGTAGGCACAGGTGAGTATACATAAATGATAATCTCTGTTTCCGGATTCATTCTTTTTACCTCTTTGATGAACCGGATATCCTCGTTAATCTGATGCATCACCTTTTTCGAAGAATCTGCAGGCAATCCCAGGACAAAGCTCATTTCAGGTATTATGCCGAACTTTCTCAGACGTTGTGCAAAAGACCTGATCTGTGCACCCGACTGCGTACCTCCTTTGTCCATTTGCTTCAGAACTTCATCATTTCCGGTTTCAGCGCCCAGAAAGATCATCTTTAAGCCTGCCTCCCCCATCAATTGAAGATCTGCATCGCTGTATTTATCAATTGTGTCTATTCTACCCTCACCCCACCATGAAATCTTCATTTCCTTTACTTTCTCTGCAAATTCTATTGTTCGCTTTCTGGAAGTAAAAAAGTTATTATCATGAAATTCGATCGCATCTATATTATAATGCTCCTTGAAATACGTGATATCCCTGACCATCCGGTCAACTGGCAAGCCCTTCCATCTTGCATTGTATATCGGAACTACTGCACAGAATGAACAAGTAAACGGACAACCAAAACTGGAATGATAGGATAATGTCTTCTTCCCCAGAAATGTCTTTGCGAGATAATCTTTCAGAGGATAGAAATTATCCAGTTTTTTATATGGAAATGCAGGCAGATTATCCAGGTCCGGAATGGCCTCCTTTCGTGTTTTAACGTACTCATTTCCGGATTTATAAATCAAGTTAGGCAAGCCGCTCAGATCACTCCAATCATCTGTTTCAATACGCTTGATCAGTTCAGGGAATACCTCATCTCCCGGACCATTGATTACGAAATCCACGATTCCTGATTCCAGGACTACCTTGTATTGATTCGAAGGAAAATATCCGCCCCATACAATCACCACATCCGGAAATTGCTCTTTTATCTTCTTCGAGACCGGAATTGCCTGGCTCAGTTGGGGACCAGGCATTACGGTCATCCCCACAACTTTTACTTCCCGCTCTGAAATCGCTGAAACAATAACATGCTCGGGATTCTCCTCCCGATTTCCATCAATGAAGGTATAGTCATATTTGCCTTCAATCGATCCTGCGACCTGAAGTATTGAGTTTGGAATACGGTGCTTTGATTTTGCCGAACGCGGATTGAAAAGTAATACGTGCATCTTCCTGTCAATTTACGAAGAAAACACGCTCTACCTTACCATTGCTCCACACTTTTATGTATACCGCATTAGGCTCCGGAATATCAACCTGTTGTCCAAGAACGGTGTAATAGGTATACGTTCCCTCTTTTGTCTGAGTTATTTCGTCTGTATGGAGTGAACAAGGGTTATTTACATCAGTGATCACCAGAGGTAATGATCCTAACATGCCGGAACCGTAATCCACCCAAACCTGATAGGTTCCCGCTTGTGTTAAATTAATTGTATTTGTAGCAGCTCCATTCGACCATAAATAAGTGCTAAACGTATCCGGAACTGATAATTCCCAATTCGTCCCATTGAATGAACAATCAATTTGCGGTCGTTCAGGAAAAGGAAGATCAAATTTCATCATTCGATACGTCACCACCGAATCTTCAAAGAAAAATTCTGCCTGCTTATTAAAACTCGCATCCAGAATCACCGCACTTGAATATGGTCTGAAAATCATCCCGTAACTTAAGATATACCCTTCTCCCGGAATAGTTTGAAAATTACCCATTGCAGTGGAGGTATTACCTCCCGGATGTACATACTGACTCGTGACTTCAGCAGTGTGATTCAGGGTGTCAACCTGGTAAACAATTCCTCTTGTATTTCCATTCATGTTATCATTATCAAAAATGGAATACTCATTTGGCCCGACTACTCTGATATCGTGCTGGCCGCTAAATCCCGGATCGTTGACAAATGTGAAATCGGACAACTCGCCTCCCAGTCTCCAGATGATATCACCTGTACTTCTATCGATCTTGTGTATAGCATTCAGGTGCCGATACGAAATTAACAGGTTACCATCCAGGTCTTCCTCAATCGCATTACCATGGCAGTAATCGAAAGGATTGGAATTATATCCCCAGAAATCATACGTCTCTGTCGGTGCTATATGATCATTTGAGTTCCATTGATTGATTAAATTCCAGTTCCCGTCATACTCTTCGTATCCAAATCCTTTTACAACAGTGTTTGCAGATCCTACAGTTCCATTGAAAGTATACATGGATAAATCCATTGTATCAAAGTAGGCTGTAGCCAAAATCCAGTTACCATTACTTGTTCTTTGCAAGTCATGGACATCTCTCGTGGCCTGAGTCACAATTGTGTCCACCGGAATAAAATCCGCATCCATTATCAACGCTCTAACTTGTCCCTGTTGAATGTAGGTATACACATAGCGCTGTACATCGCCGAAAAACTTGAAATCTATTGCATTATTGATAAGCGGTTTACTGTACCAGGCGATATATCCATCCTGATCGAATATTACAGGATACGGCGATATAAAATTCGGATCAGATGGCTGAATAAACAATTTGGTTGGCGTTGCTAAATAATAGCCCGCATTTCCTGTTGATATTGCATCGAATTGATAGCTATACAAATTGTCCGGAACAGGTGGGGTTATTAGCTGTGCAATACTGTTTCGGGAAATCAATATTAAAACAAATGTGATCAGAATATTGGTTGTCCTCCTCATAGACCCCAAATATAACACTCACAACAGTTTGAGACAATATTAGTTATCTTCGTTCGGAAGATCAATGAAAAAGAATATCCTGTTATACAATCCCAAAACTGTGTTCTATGACATGCCTCTGGCGCTTATTGCTCTGGGGAGCCAGTTGGAAAAAGATTACAATGTGATCATTATTGATGGAAGGATTGATAATGTTCGTGAAAAAGTGGCTACATATATTGACAACTCTCTTGCGATAGGGGTTACTACCTTAACAGGAGCACCATTACGGGATGCGATTGAATTTACAAAGATCGTTAAACAACTTTATCCGGAGTTACCTGTAATCTGGGGTGGGTGGCATACTTCACTTTTCCTGACCGATGTATTGGAAAATGTACCTGAGGTTGATATCACCGTTGAAGGACAGGGAGAAACATCATTTAAGAAGATCATTGCATCGATAGAAAATAACCTGCCACTATCTGATATTAATGGTATCGCATACCGGGATAAAATGGGTTCAATTGTAAGAACTTCACCTGCAAAGATGGTTGATATGAACGATCTGCCCAGACTGAATTACGACCTCATCAATGTGGACCGATACTTCAAGGCTAAAGGCAGGAGACAATTTGATTTTATCTCATCAACAGGTTGCTATTTCAGATGTACTTTTTGTGCTGATCCTTTTGTTTTTGGCCGAAAGTTCAATTCTCTGGATCCTGAAAGACTGGCAAATGATCTCCTTTATTTTCACAGCAAATATCATTTTCAGGATGTGAACTTCCAAGACGAAACTTTCTTTACTTACCCTAAAAACATTTTAAAGTTTGCAGAAATTTTAAAAGAAAACGGGGCTCCCTTTACCTGGGCTGCAACAATGCGCGCGGATCAGGGTTCGCGTATGACGCTTGAAGATTTCAGGACATGTAAAGAAAGTGGATTACGTCGACTATTGATCGGTGTGGAAAGTGGTTCTCAGGAAATGATGGACTGGTTGAAAAAAGACATCAAAATAGAACAAGTAAGAGCTTGTGCAGAGCGCTGCAAATCACTCGGAATATCCGCCATTTTCCCTTTTATTGTAGGTTTTCCTAATGAATCTGAGAAAAGCGTTAAAGAGACAAAAGCAATGATCCGAGAGCTTGCCTTGCAGTCGACAGATTTCGAGACACCGATCTTTTACTTTAAACCATATCCGGGAACCCAAATTACAGATGAGGTGATCGCCAATGGCAGTTACACACTTCCTGAAAGCATTGAAGAGTGGAGTCATTTTGATTATATCGGTTCCAAAGGTCCCTGGGTCTCCGACGAACTCTACACTGACATTGAACGGTTAAAATTCTATTTAAAAGTTCTTCGTCAACAAAGGGCTATTTTAGGCCCATTGCGCTGGATCGCGAAAAGCAGGGTGAAACACCTCAACTTTTCCCTACCGGTAGAAAAAGTAATCATCGAGAAATTTCTTAAGCAAAAGTCGCTTAGTTAGAAGAAGTGAAGAAACTCTACTTAATATCGCCCTATATACTAATCGTTTTCACTTTCGCGTTACTTCATTTTGTGTTTGAATTCAATGGATTATACGGACAAGATGCACATGACTACTTCCGGTTTTCCAAAGAACTCAGATCCAGTTTTCTTGAAGGAAATTCAACCGGAGATTTCTTCTGGCCCGTCATTTACCCTGCTTTGGGTGCAATAATTAGTTTCAGTGGAATAAGTGTACTACATGCACTTCAACTTATTTCCCTATCGGCTATACTTGGCACATTGCTGTACCTGAATCGTAGTATTCAATATCTGTATGGAAAACGTTCCACGCTGTTTCTGCTACTCTCGGCTTCAAGCTCCGTTTACTTTGTTCGATCCGGGTTTATTGTTATGTCCGACGCGCTTTGTGTATTTTTTGTAGTCGGTCTTTATTTCCACTACCTGAAATACCGCAATCATTCAAAGCTTAAAGATTTCGTACTGATTATTACTCTGAGTGCAGTGGCATTTTTCACGCGATATGCGAGTATTCCGCTTATCATTGTTCCGGTCTTTCACAGCGTATGGTTATTCATTAAAAATTTCAATATTCTATTACGTTCGGGCATTTTAGTCCTGAGTCTTGCAGGTGCAGTATATTTAATTCTACTCAACAATAATCTCGTAGATGAATTGTGGGTTAAACTCACCCAGGTAAAACTGAAGAACCTGTTCTTAATTAAAAGCACTTTTGACGGAAATGAAAAAACTAACACAGTACCCAACTTACTGTATATCTGGAGTAATTTTGCTCATCCCGGTTATTTAAGTCTGGGATTCCTGCTGTTTCCCTGGTTTCGCACTTCTATCAGTCAAAACCGAACTCTATGGATGAGTCTGATCTTATACCTGCTCTTTATCGGATTACTTCCGCTGCAGAATCAACGCTTTTTGGTCATTAGTCACCCACTTGTTTTGATCGTTTTATTTCCTGCGTTTTCGGAACTTAGAAACCGGTTAAAAAAGAGGCGGTTATATGGTATTTTTGGATTGACGTTCATTGCGCTCAATACACTTATTTTTGTTTATTCGTTCAGTAAGACTTATCAGGTTCATCGGGTGGAAAAGGAAATTGTCGCCGAATTAAAAAAATATCCGGCAACAACGGAGATTTATGCATTTTATGTGGATCAGTCTTTTTCTTCCTATGATCTTCCGAATAAAAGCCACAACTTGTGGTTAGAGGAATACCGCGACTTTCCGTACGGCTCAATTGTCGTGTTTAATCCGGATAAGTTTGCTGATGAAAAAATGATTTCCAACGTAGGTAAAAACTGGAAGAAATTATGCAGCGATTACACGTTAACTGATGAAGTAGATTTTAAAAACGGCTGGCACATTTATCGAATCAACTAAGCACATATTGTTTATTACTCCGGGCTTCCCTGCAAATGAAGAGGACACAACCTGTATTCCGGCGCTTCAGCTTTATGCCAACAACCTTTCGTTAACCGGATACAGAGTCACGGTAATCACCGTTCAGTACCCCTTTACAGATAAGCCGTATCTATGGCATGACATCCGGGTAATACCTTGCAATGGTGCCAACAACAAATTGAAAAAGCTTCTTCTCTCTCAAAAGATATTGCGTCTCGCATCACGGCTTCATAAAACCACACCAATCGATCTGATTCACTCTTTTTGGCTC
>QKAV01000058.1 GCA_003247185.1 Crocinitomicaceae bacterium | reverse complement strand
CTGGCAAGTTTGGGAAATGAAAATGGACGATCTGAACAACGTTTATATTACAGGTTATATCTATGGAAGTGCTGATGTTGATCCGGGGCCTGGAATTCATAATTTTTCATCGAATAGGTATGATTCATTTGTTGCCAAATATGACATCAATGGCAATTTGATCTGGCTCTATCAGACTACAACCAATCCGTTAACTGTCAACGGACAAAATGGTTCTTATGGAGAACTTCAGGTTTCATCTCAAGGGGATGTCTATCTCTGGATGTCTTTTCGTGATACCATGGACGTTGATCCATCCGGGAATGTCGTAATGGTATATCCTCCCGTTCCTACATTTGATAATGAACTGATCATCCGTATTGGTCATTCCGGTGAGTATATTGGACATGCGCTACCCTTTCATACCACTACGGTTAATGACATGACTATTAACCATGTGCATGCGAAGGCAGCAACCAACGGAGGTCTCTTTATTACCGGAAGTTTTACCGGAACAGTGGATTTTGATTTCGGAGGTGGAACCATGAATGAAACAGCAAACGGAACCGACATGTATTTCTTAAAGCTCGGCCCGGATTTATCGTATAGCTGGCATCAAATCTTCTCCGGAAGCGGCACTGCTTCTCCAGGATTGATTAAAACAGATCCCTCTGGTAATATCTATATGCGCGGATCGTTTAGCGGCACTATGGAATTTAACCCATGGAGTCCCGGAAGTCCGTTGACATCTGCTACTACAACTAGCTTTGTATCTAAGTACACCAGTATTGGAGACATGGTATATGTCCTATCAGGCGTGAATGCTCCATCATTGGGACTGGATAATGCCGGAATGTGGTCATTCAGCAATTTCATTAATCCTTTTCAGGCAGATGTACTGACCAGCTCTACTATGCTCACAACTACAGGTGATTATGATGTGGCTGTTTGTCGTTACTCTACAGACCTTAATCTCGAATATGCCGGGCAAATTACAGGATCGAATAAAGAATATGTCGACATCTACGATGTTTCATCAAATGGACACGCTGTTGTGAAGGGGTATACCAAATCATCGGATAGCGATGTTGATCCAACGAGCGGAAGTCATACTATTCCATTGGTCGGAAGTCAAAGTTACTACGTGGTAAAATTAGCGCGATGGCCATCCACCCTATCCATTAAAGATCCCGAAGGTTCGGTTCAATTCAGTATATACCCGAATCCTGCGTCGAATGCGTGGAACATCTTGTCTGAGTCGGAATTGATCGATACTTATGAACTCTACTCCATCTCAGGTGAATTAATTTATCAAGGAAATACGAATGGGGCCTACGTCTTCAGTCTGGATGCTACATGTTTGGATTCAGGTATATACCTGTTAACTGTCACGACCGGTTCCGGGAAACAAGCGGTGAAAAAGATTATCAAGGAATAACCATTTCCCGAATCAGAACATGCAACGGACCGTTACTCATAATAACTGTCACTTTGTATCTTTGAGATTAAATCCATTGATTGTTGTTGCCAAGAATTCTCATATTGATCAATCTGCTTCTCTACGCTGCGTCTTACGGACAAGGCAGTCAGCAAAGAGTGCTCGATAGCCTGGATCTGTTGCCACAACTTGATAGTCTGACACATCAGTTTGCTACAAATAAGATTTTCTTAGACGAATACCGCCTGGTGACTTTAGCCGCACTTTCGCACTACCCGGAATTAAGTAATACACGGATCGTATTCAAGCGATCAAAAATAAAGACAACCTTAAATGCACGTCCGACGGCAATCTCCCTGTTATTTCGATCGAAGGAAAAAAGAAAATACGTGATCCGGATCAACAGTCAGTTAAAAGATAGCGTGATCTACTTCCACCACATCCCATTCAATGCCAAGGTCGGGGTGTTAGGACATGAACTGGCGCACATAAACGATTATAACACCCGAAATTTCTGGCGGGTATTAAAGCGGTTGTTTGCCTATTCAGGAAAGAAATCGAAGGCTGCTTTCGAAAAAGAGATCGATCATACCACGATTGAAAAAGGACTGGGATGGCAACTCTATGATTGGTCAGACTATGTACTCAATAAGTCTGATGCACGAGTGAAATACAAGAAATTTAAACAGGAAACGTATTTGACACCAGAGGAGATAAAAAACCGGATCGAAAATACGATTAAGTAAAACCTTTACCGTGATGCAAACAGTAGACGAATACATTGCTCAGTTTCCACCTGAAACAAGGGAAAAATTGAACCGGATGCGGAAATTGATATTAGATAATGCACCTAACGCAATAGAATCCATTTCTTACGGAATGCCTGCCTATAAACTGAACAAAAAGCCCCTTGTCTATTTCGGTGGTTTTTCAAAGCACATTGGGTTTTATGCGACTCCCACTGGTCATGAACGCTTTAAAAAAGAATTATCACATTACAAGCAGGGAAAGGGTTCCGTACAATTCCCGTTGGATCAGGCACTACCTGAAAAACTGATCATGGACATTGTTCGATTTAGGGTAAATATGAGTCTGAATCCGAAAACATAAAATTTCGTTTCATGGAAATCAATTCTCCTTTGTTATATGTTCGAATTGATTTATTTTTGCCCAAAATCTGACCGAAACTATGAAGTGTTCCGCTTTTATTGCTACTAGTGTTGATGGATTCATCGCGCGTAAAGATGGTAATGTCGACTGGCTTCACACAGCCGGAAATCAAACTGTTGACATGGGTAACCAGGCTGATATGGGATTCTATGATTACTTAAAAACTGTAGATTGCCTCATCATGGGGCGTAATACTATGGAGGTGATCGCAAACATGAACCTGTCTGAAGAACAATGGCCCTATGGCGACATGCGAATTATTGTACTCAGTTCAACTGTCAGCGAAGCTCCGGAAAGTCTGAAGGGAAAAATCAGCTTCTTCAATGGCGAATTACGTGATTTGTTAGCTCAACTGGATGCTGACGGATTTAAACATGCCTATATTGACGGCGGTACAACGATCCAGCAATTTATCAATGAAAAATTGATGAATGAAATGACAATTGCACGCGTACCTGTACTGTTAGGCGAGGGCATTCCGCTTTTCGGAAAACCTGGTATTGAAGTGCAATTAACTGACGCGGAAACAACAGCATATCCTAACGACTTCGTCCAGGTGAAGTATCAGTTGCATTATGACTAATCGGGCTCTAATGTCAGGTTTGTTTTTTTAAGGAACTGATTCAAACAAAGCATCTATCTTTTGAGAAAAAGCGTAACTGCAATTCTATTACTGATACATCTGTATGCCCGATCTCAGGACAGTACCTCTGCCAACCTTAATTTGGAATTTCGTCTGGGATATAGAATTCTGAAGTGAATTTTACTACCTTCAGATCATCGGAATATGACCACATGACTCCTGCCGCAATATACAGAATTACTGAAAAAATCTGGCAGTACAATCCACCTGGCGGATGGTACTTTATTACACTGCCTGAATCTATTTCTACAGAAATCCGATCTCTCTTTGGAAAAGAAGAAGAAGGATGGGGACGATTAAAAGCCACTGCAAAAACAGGAAATTCAGAATGGAAGACTTCTATCTGGTTTGATACCAAAAGAAATGCCTATGTCCTTCCTATCAAAGCGGAGATCCGAAAAAAGGAAGGTTGTGCAGTCGGAGATGAACTAATTGTGGAACTTCATATCTAAAGAAATGATATAACGCTATTTTCATTTATATTCACACGATAAACTACAGACATGTTCACAATTAATGATATCCATCAAGCCTTTGAAAAAGTAAAAAGCGGTGAAGACTTTCCTGCCTTTGTTCAGGATTTGAAAAGAATTGGAGTACAGTATTATGAAAATTATGTAGCCGATGGTCATTGTGACTATTTCGGTACAAATAACTACAGATTACCTGTAGAAGCTAAATATCCGAATATTACAGTCAGTGATACCGCATCACGTGAAAAGCTGGAACATGCCTTGAAAATTCATCAGGCGGGAGAAACGGACTATCCAACGTTTTGCCTGCAAGCGGCCGATGCCGGAGTCTCGAAATGGCGTACACACATGATTGAAATGACCGTCAACTATCTGGACTCAACCGGAAAGTCTGTACTCATTGAAAAAATACCTGTTGTCTGATAGGAATTCCTCTTGTATCCTCAATTCCCGATCGGGATCAAATTAATTTTCGATCGCTCATCGCAGCCATTTACATCATAATTGAAATATAAACAATGCTTTCACTAACTTTAGGATCATGAAAAAAATGATTCTGATTCTTCCGCTTGTACTCATATTTGCATGCGGAGATAACACAACCGAAGCTGAAATGCATCACGATCGATCCAAAGAATCGCACGCTCATGGCGACCACAAAGAACATGGTGACCATCACAAATCAGCTAATGAGTACATGCATCAATCCAATATGGATGAGCTGATTCAACGTTTTGAATCTCCGGAACGCGATGCCTACCAACAACCTGAAAAAGTACTAAGCTATCTCGGGGATCTGAAAGACAGGAAGATCATGGATATTGGTGCCGGAACAGGTTACTTTTCGGTGAAATTAGCCGACAAAGGAGCGCAAGTGATCGCAGCTGATGTCGATGAGAAATTCCAGAATTATCTGAAGGAGCGAATCGAAAAGGACAAACTCCAAAACATCGAATTACGTAAAATTCCCTATGACGGTCCCGCTTTAAAAGATCAGGAAGTAGACAAAGTACTTATTGTAAACACCTACCACCACATCGAAGACCGACCAGCTTACTTTGCCAAAGTGAAAAAAGGGACAAAGAAAGATGGTGAATTAGTGATCATTGACTTCTTCAAGACAGAAACTCCTGTGGGGCCTCCGGTTGATCATAAGATCGCCATGGATCAGGTGATCGCAGAATTGAAAGAAGCCGGTTACACCGAATTCAATGTAAATGTCGATCTGTTGGATTATCAATACATTATCAGGGCAAAATAACTTCACACATTCAAAATCCGAATCTCATGAACAAACATATATTTTTCGCTTTGCTTGTTTTCAGTATAGCAAGTTGTACTTCTAATACCCCCTCAAAAGAAATTGGCATCCCTACTGATAACAATGAGGAGAAAGCTGAAGTTATCAATGACACCACTCCAAAAGTAGTCGGAATCGGAGGTATATTTTTCTATGCCGATGACGTAGAGCGTTCCAAAGAATGGTATAAGAAAAACCTTGGTATAGAAACGAATGATTGGGGATCTGCTAGTTTTGAATCGCGCAGTCTGAACAATACACAGGACGTCAATGATATGCAATGGAAACCTTTCAAAGCGGGAGATGAATATTTTGCTCCATCGAAAAAGGAATTCATGATCAATTACATTGTTCAGAACCTCGAAGGCATGGTGAGAAACCTTAAGGCGAATGGCGCAACAATCCTCGATACAATGGAAACCTACGATTTTGGTAAGTTCATTCACATCATGGACGAGGAAGGCAATAAAATCGAGTTGTGGGAGCCGATATCCGGTGAGGAATAATCACTAGAAGTACTTTCTGCAAATAGAAATAATGATTCAGGAATCTGATCACGGCTCTCCATTTTTTAAACGAAATAAAGAGGAACTGATTTCTCTCATTTACCCGGATTCATTCGAATCTCCTACTGTTTCAGGATGGTGTAATGCTTTTGGCTATGAAATTCAATGTGGACTACATTCTGAAAACTATCTGATCTATAGTAAAATACAACAATCCAATCAAGATCCTCTCATCCCAAAAAATGCCCGGGATCAATATCTACTGGAAGTCATACTTGATCTTGGTTTTCATGGAAGATTTCTCATGGATACAAGGATTTTGGCCGTCTTTTACAAAGAGAAACTAATTTGCGGTGAGCACACCATTCATTATCAGGATGTTCCTGCAGAGGTTATCTCTTTGATCTGTGAATTAATAGAAGTGATTCAGCCTTCAATTCTACGATTCCGTAAAGGTCGGTTTAAGTTAGTCGCCCGACACCAAATTGAGAATTTGCAAAAAACGATTCAACTCCTAAATCAACTGATCATCCTGGGAACCAAAAAATAAAAGTTAAGTACTGACAATGGAAACAAAATTATCATTAATAATACGCTAACTTTACCTGACAAAACTAAAACAACCAACAGATCAGTGATTTTCACTTTGTAAACGACCAACTATGAATCAACGTCTCATCATCCCCTTATTATTTCTCTTACTGGGCCTTCCTTCCGTTAACTTTGCTCAGATTCCTGCAGTATGGTTAACCGATACCACAGGTACGCTTGATGGAGTCCCTTTCGTTGTAGAAAATTACAGTACCGGTAATACCCCTAATATTATCAGTTACGATCTTAGCACTTCTGATTATTCTGCATTTCCATTGTCTTCGAGTCAGGAATGCCTGGATTACAGTGGATTTGATGATCTGCGATTCGTATTTGATTCCCCTGTAAATCTTTACATTTTACCCAAATATTGGAGAACAGACACTTACGGTTTTTCACAAGAAGTTGAACTATTATCAGGTGCCAACTTAACAGTAGTGGATGTTGACACCATTAGTGCTGCAAGTTATGCGGATGGCGTTATTCATGTTATTCAACCGGTAACATCCATTACTATTACTTCTGTTAATCAGGGATGTTGTAGTTCCCAGGCTTTAAATATTGGTACAATGTCAGGCCTTGGAGTTCATGATATTGAAACAAACAAAATCGT
>QKAV01000240.1 GCA_003247185.1 Crocinitomicaceae bacterium | reverse complement strand
GGGTACAGATTCAATACACGTTGTAAATAATTTGCTGCTTTGGTGTAATCTTTTCGGTAGTAATAAATACTTCCCATCCGATAATTTACAACGGAATTATTGACGTCGATGGCAAGTATTTCTTCATAAATCTTTACTACATCATTCCAGTTCTCCAAAGCAGAAGTCGGGTAAGCATATCCTAATCTTGCTTCAACAGATTTCGGCTCCAGCGCAATTGCCTTCTTGTAATACGATTGCGATTTGATATACTCTCCTGCCAGGTAATTTAACCACCCCATCCGAAGATTGATTGAATACGATTCTGTGTCGTATACCTTATTCATCGCAGCGATGGCATTTGAATACTCTTTATTGGACTCGTAGGTATAACTTTTACTGAATGCCTCACTTAATGTCGTTTGTGCATTTGTAAATATCCCTAAGAAACTAAAGCTGATGAGTGCGATTAACTTTTTCATAATTTGAATTTTAAACCGATAAATACTGAGTTGAATTGATATGTACGTAGACTTAAATTGTCCGTTATTTTTTCAAATTGATAGGTTGTGTATAAGTTCATTCGTCTAGACAGTACAAATTCTGTTGTTAAGCTGATTTTTGCATTGATCTGGTCGTATGAATTAAAAAACTGTTTACCTCCAAACATGGAAAGGACATAGTTACCCTTTTTCATATAATAACCATAGGCTACAACTTTCCTGCCGAATTTGTATTTGAAGTACGGAGAGACGTTAAAGCGGGAATAACCACTTCCTGCCACGAAATTAACATCAGCACCCAGCGTTAGGTGTCCAAAAAACGTATTGTCAACGGCCACTCCAATTTGATGCTGCCAGGCAAATTGTCTTTGATCAAATGATGTACTGTCACTTCTGCTTCCGGAAGTAGTTTGCGTGGGAGGCAATGGTGTCTGCCCCTCATGTACCAAATAATCGCTGTTTAAAACCCTGTAGTAATTCGGATTAATCCACTCAGCATAATATGCATAGTGCGGTGCGATAAGTGCTGTACCGGCTTGTTTGGCCAAATTTATTTGAGTCAAAAGTGCGTTCTGCTGGTAATCTCCATAATAAGTGTAGTGATCATTAATCACAGAATCCACTACTTTACCGCCACCAGGCATCTGTGTAACTTCATGCGTCGTACGCTCTAAGGAGTCTGAAAAATCAAGATAGCTCTTATAATTGGAAAGGTTAAACGTTGCACCAAACACCCAATTCCGCTTCATATTCAGGTACGGGTTAAAAATATACTGATGCTGTTGATTATGCCCCCAGATAGCCTCCTGTTGCATGTAATTATATCCCTGATAAATCGAAAACTTCGGCGAGAATCGGTGGTTGATATTTCCATTAAAGTAGTACAGATTTTTAGCTGCTACCTGGTCTCCCGAAAACTTGATTCCTCCTTCCAGAAATATACTCTCCACCAGCTTTCTGGGCTTATAGTCCATTCTCAGGCGAACACTGTCTGAGAGTTCTTTGTAATATTCCTGTGCTTCAACTTCATAACCCAGATTGAAATAACACCAAAACAAATACTCGTTCGCAACTTCAGAATTGCTGTTATTCGTCTTTGCCATATCAAAATAGGTAATCGCCTTAGAATAATCACCCAAATTAAAATAGGCTATCCCAACCCTTAGATTAAGATAGTAGTAGTTATAACCATCGCGTATTGCAGCCGACCCGTAATGCGCAAGTTCCTTCCAGTCCTGAGCCTGATAAAGTGCATAAGAAGTGCTATCGATCGTTTTAAACGACGACTGCGCATCCGCATTTTTCAGACCAGCGAAAAGCAGCATTATAATCAAGAACAGGTTTCTCATAGCAGCCTGACATTTATTTGCGTTCCTCCTTTTGAATATTCGAATGATTCAATTCCTTTCGGCCCTATTTTGATCTGATATTTTTTCACACTTCTTTTAACCCCAAAAATACTACCCCATACCTCCGATCTGATCTCCATCTCTTTCGGATCGTGATCATTGTCCACATGAGTAATTGCAGCATTGTAAAATGCTTTTTCATAATGGAAAAATGGGGCTGTAAAATCGTGAATGGACTTCAAAACCGTCCCAAAAACATCTTCAATGTTCAGACGGTCTTTAACTTCTATTCCTTTATAATATCCTTGTAAAACCCGGTGAGCACCTAGATAGAATTCGTGTAAGAAGGAACCCTTTTTACCGTAAAAATCGGTGAAATAGAACATGGTTCCATCATTCACAAAGTAAGCAGACGAGTTGGAGGTGTAACAGTATATATACGACTGATTATATGCGTTCACGAACACCTCCCATTTCCATCTCTTTCCTTCCTGATCCACCCAGTCTAATACCTTACCCGGAATCAACCCGAATGCCTCACTCAGCAACTTCGTATTTCGAACATTGCATACCAATTCTCCCTCTTTCGGAACATCAAATAAGTGAAGCCGGAACTGATCTTCGGCCTTAGTCAAATAATAACTTACCGGATAAAATAAGGTCTTTGCTCCGACATACGGACTCGATTGAATTTGAAAATGCAAGTGCGGTTCAGGAGATCTTCCGGAGCTTCCGCAATGCGCAATGACATCATTTTTCTTGACGTAGTCTCCAATATTAACTTTAATAGTTCCTTTTCTCAGATGCGAGAGTTTCGAATAGATATACTCACCATGTTTAATTACAATAGTATTTCCCCAATTATGCTCCGTGTCAACCTCTCCGATTTTATTGTCATCGATTCCATCGATTATTTGCACTACAAAACCGTCTGCAGGCGCCACAACCGGAAGATTGTAGCAATAATAATCTTCCAGGCTGATTCCGGGCGATCGGAAAGTCGCATCATTGTCATCTCTCACATCAAAATCCCAGGCATATTGCCAATCTCCTTTATGCGTCACATTTCCCTGATGACCTTGTGAAATGGTCCAGTCGCCAAGTACAGGCAGTGAAAAATGGTAGTATGTATCTGATTTAAAACGCTCAATATTATTGAAATGTTTATAGTGATTTCTTTCGGGAGAAAATTGCTGAATGACAACAAGATCCAATCCTGACGCCTTTGTCCGAATCGCCATAGCAGAAAGGAATAACAAAACCACAATATTGAATGGCAAAGAATACAAGGGCAAGCCCAGTTGAATCCAAAGCAAACTGTGCAATGCGGAAATCAGGATTGCAATGATGGGAATCGTAAACAACAATAAGGTAAATGAGCGTCTCGAAGGCACTACAAAGAATCCTCCCAAAGCAATTGCCGTGAGAATAAAATTGAACCCGATATAGGAGTAGATCAATTGAGAAAAATCACCTTCCATTGAATGATAGAAGGCATATCCGATCAAAAACCCGAAGATGGATAGCACAAATGCCATTCTGGAGTACAACAACAAGCCTATCGCTATTACAATTCCCGCGAGATCATTAAACTGAAACAAGACTGCTCCAAGCGATCTCAAATACAGGTAAATGGCATTTGCAAACGGAAGGTCTTCAATAAATTCCGTTACGGATGAGAACAAATACGGAAAATGCAATTGCAAAGAGAGAAACTCCTTTTCCTTTAGTTCCAATGCCGTAAAATTGCCTGCCCCAAGAATTACGATCCATGTCATTAAAATGAATGGCAAACTCAACATCGGCAATCCTCTCTTCCCTAGATTTACGGAAAACCAAAGCGTTAAAAAGAAGGTCAGGATCGATGAAACAAACAGGATAAGAAAAAAGGAACTGTTGAATTGATAGAACATCCCGATTGCCAAACCAACTGTCAGGGAATTGTATGTGTACGTCCCATCCTTGATCATCTCATGGCTATAATTGAACAAATAACCGGTGATCTGACCGATTAATACAGCAATAACACCACTTAGTCCCGCTCCAATATCAAAGAAACTGGTTAACATCAAGAGGAGGGCAAACAGCTTGTTCTTGGAAAAGAAAACTTGTGCGTAGCTGTTAAACAAACCCTCCGCCGACGTTTTGAGGTAGTATGTCAAATGTGCTGTATTCATTTATCAGAGTGAAAATTTAGACAAATAGTCCGGAACAACCTCACCTTCTTCCAAAGTAGAAAGTTGTTCAGATCTTTTTATCACATGCGGTTGTCCCTTCATATCAATCATAACAACAGCCGGACGCAATGCGATAAACTGCATGGATTGCGTAATATTATATGCTCCCACATTATGTACCACGACGTGATCACCTGCTTTCAACGGAGGCAAAGTTACATTCTCGCGGATCACATCAATATTCATACAAAGCGGCCCGTAAAGTACACAATCTTCCGTATGATGTCCGAATTCCTGTGCAGGAGAAATTTTGTGATCATACCAGAAGGAAGTAAACATAATATTCACCCCGAAATCCATGATTGTAGCTCTTCTTCCGTCAGACAGGCGTTTGTTGGATATCACCGAACCTAAAAGGTAACCTGCATCATCAATAAGTGCGCGTCCTGTTTCAAGATACAAATAAGGCAATTCCTCGTTATCGAATCCTGCGTTTAAAAGTGCAGATGTAATTGCTTCTGCATACTGACTGATTTCAGGCACACTGTCCGCTCCCAATCCGTATGATCCTTTCAATGTGTTTTTTGAAGCGAATCCTCCTCCCATATCGATGTATGAAATGATTTTTCCGTAACGATTTTTGATCTGCAATGCCAGTTCTGACATTTTGGAAGCTGCAATACCGTAAGCACTAGGTGCCAGCATGAATGTTCCAATGTGACAATGTAAACCAACCAATCTCAATCTTCCGTTGGCCATAATCTTATTGATTGCATCCCAGGCCTGTCCGTTTTCATAGTTGAATCCGAATCGATCCCACATTGGATAAATTCCGGTATCCATATTTACACGGATTGCTACACGAGGATTGGCATCCATATCATTTGAAATTTCAATCAAACGATATAATTCATCCAGATGATCGATGTGGATCGGAGAATCATTCTGAATGGCGACTTTTAAATCATCATCCATTTTATCAGGACCATTGAACAAAATTTTGGACCCCGGAACACCATTTTTGAGCGCTTTTTCATACTCAAATCTTGATACAACCTCTCCCCAGGAACCTTCCTGATGAAAAACATTGCACACCGCATTCAGGTAATTGGTTTTATATGACCATGCAAACTGAACTTTCGGATAACGCGTCTCAAAAATCCGTTTCGCATTGCGATAGTTCTCCCTGATCTTGCGTTCCGAAATCACGAAAAGAGGAGAACCATAATTTTGCAATAATTCATTCACAGCAACACCATCGATGTGTGTTACAGGCATATATTCCGTTCTTGTACCGAACTTATTCATCAATCCCTGATTCAGCGATTTTATGATCGGTCTTTCATATTGTTTCTTTTCCATCTTTCTAGTTTTTATAATTCTCCAATCGTTGATATCTGCTCAAATTCACTCATATTGACAATCATATCGTATGAGTACCTGATAAACATTTTTCCAACCTCGTACGTGTCAAATGGTTCTACATCATTACCCATTCCAAGATTGACTAACTTTTCAATCTGATTCTGACCCACTCCAACCGTGAGGTAGCACCAGGCAGGAAATCTGGGATTGATCTCGATGAGATAGTATTCATCCTCGTTCGTCTTCATGAACTCAAGTTCAAAAGGTCCCCGCCATTTAGTTGCTGCCACCAGATCCCGTGTAACCTTAAGCAGGTTTTCGTCATCGAGTGAAACTCCGGCCCATGCCTTACCTTTATCCGTAATGTACAGTTTTCGCATTGGAACCGCGCCTAAGAGCACCCCATTTCCATCTCCAATTCCACATACATTCACTTCGGATCCGTGCACAAATTCCTGTACCAAAACCGGTAGTCCCCATTCGGCACTGATCTTATTGAAGTGCTTCATGGCTTCATCAGAACTGTAAGCGATTTTAGCATCGTAAAATTTCCCCTTCACAACCAGTGGGAAACCGATTTCATTTGCAATGGCAGGAATTTCATTCATTCCATAAACCATCTTTGCAAACGGCACCTTGATTCCATGTTCTTTTCCGTATTCAAACAAATTCACTTTGTGACGTGCATCAAATTGTTCCTGTGTGGGCAGTACGGATTTAATGCCTAACTCCTCTTCCAGTCTTTTACTGAGTGTGATAAAGTTGAATAATTCCGCATCAAAATTCGGGAACAAAAAATCCAAATTCTCGATGGAATTGATGTATTGAAAACGTTCAAATAAAACCTGCTGACCTGCACTCGGATAAGGTACCTGGTACGTTTTGTCTACCAGATCATGCATATAAATTCCTGGTTCAAGTGACTCATAAGACAGGCCAATTATCCGGACGTCAAAACTCTCGGCTTCTTTTAGCGCTCTTATCACTGCTATTCCTGGTCCGGGACTATCAATTGCATTGAGCCCCGTAACTGCTATTGTATACTTCGGCTTGCTCATTACTCAATCAATTTGTGGGTTTTCAACATATTTATAAAATCGTACAGATCCTTCTCAACCGTGTTTTTATCGATTGCATAGTCTGCTGTCAGAGCGTCGATAATCTCTATCTCTGACTTTTCATTCTGGATCATCTGCACTATTTCATGACCGATCGGATTAATCGAAAAGGAATCTCCTGTAGAAGGATTGAACAGAAATCCAGAATCACTGATAGCGATGTTCTTTCTTATTTTCATAGCTTATCGTTTTAAGTGTCGTAATATTCCGACAGTGTTTAATCAATTAACGGCAGATCGTTTTCGGATAGTTTATACAATTCTGACAGAGATGTATAAAATTCCATGGAAACGTTCTCTATTTCCAAGCTAGCCATTTAAGCTGTATTTTTTCGTACAACTTTCAGAAAGAAATGTGTAAAATTCAGATGATTTGTTCTAGTGGAATACGTTCCACAGGTGCACCGTTCTTATACTGAGAAACAGTATAACCGGTTATTTTTTTGAACTGATTGCTCAGGTATTGAACACTACTATATCCCAACATATATGCGATTTCACTCAGGGAAAATTCATCTTTCAGAATCAATTGTTTTGCTCTTTCGATCTTAAGCAGAATGATATATTTTTCCAGGGTTGTCCCTGTAACAGAAGAAAAGACTTTACTGAGTTTATCGTAGGGTACCTGCACCCTGTCACTGATGTAATCCGAATTTCTGATCAGTGAATTCACGTTATTTGCTTTGTGGATCAATTCTATTGCCGCTACCTTGATTTGCTCAACCAATGCAACATTAGGATCACTTATACTTCTGAAACCAATCTCTACAAAGCCGTTTTCTATCTCCGAACGCGTTATTTTAACCGGATCAAAACGAAGAATCACCTCTCCTAACTTTACTTTGACCACCTCTACTCCATCCACATGATTGAAATACATTTCCGCCAGTTTAATACAGCTATTGGAAAGCATGTTCTGTAATTGATATTTTTCTGTGATCAGATGGCCCATACTCGTTTTCGAAGTCGGAAGATGCTCTAAGTTATAAGTTTAGTCGCTAACTTGAAAAATAACTTGCGGAGAATGCAAAAAAAAGAGTACCTGTACAGGTACTCTTTAAATTTTAATATGTGTCAGATATTAATATCTGTAATGTTCAGGCTTAAACGGACCATCAACTGTTACCCCGATATATTCTGCCTGATCCTGACGTAAAGTAGTCAACTCAACACCAATTTTCTCAAGGTGAAGTGCAGCAACTTTTTCATCCAAATGCTTCGGCAACATATATACTTTGTTCTCATATTTATCTGAGTGATTCCAAAGTTCCAATTGAGCCAATGTCTGGTTTGTAAATGAATTCGACATTACGAAAGACGGGTGACCTGTTGCACATCCCAAATTTACCAATCGGCCTTCAGCCAGAATAATAATGTCATTTCCATTGATTGTATAAAGATCAACCTGAGGTTTGATTTCCACTTTTGTGGAACCATGGTTCTTGTTCAACCACGCCATATCAATCTCGTTATCGAAGTGTCCGATATTACAAACGATTGTTTTATCCTTCATTTTTTCGAAGTGCTCACCACGAACGATGTCTTTGTTACCTGTAGTAGTTACAACGATATCCACTCGACCAACAACTGATTCCAAACGTTTCACTTCAAATCCGTCCATTGCAGCTTGCAGTGCACAGATCGGATCTATTTCAGTAACAATAACACGGGCACCAGCTCCTCTCAAAGATGCTGCCGAACCTTTACCAACATCACCGTACCCACATACAACAGCAACTTTACCAGCCATCATTGTGTCTGTAGCACGACGAATAGAATCTACCAATGATTCTTTACATCCGTATTTGTTATCGAATTTTGATTTTGTTACGGAGTCGTTTACGTTGATTGCCGGCATAACCAATGTACCGTTCTTCATTCTTTCGTATAAACGGTGAACCCCTGTAGTTGTTTCTTCAGAAAGTCCTTTGATATCCTTTGTCAATTCCGGGTAACGATCAAACACCATGTTTGTAAGGTCTCCACCGTCATCAAGAATCATGTTCAACGGCTGACCACCTTCGAATGCGAAAAGTGTTTGCTCGATACACCAATCGAACTCTTCCTCATTCATTCCTTTCCACGCAAACACAGGAATACCTGCTGCTGCAATTGCTGCTGCTGCGTGATCTTGTGTTGAGAAAATATTACAAGAAGACCAAGTTACCTCAGCTCCTAATTCAACTAAAGTTTCGATCAAAACCGCAGTTTGGATCGTCATGTGTAAACACCCTGCAATGCGTGCACCAGCAAGAGGTTTTGAAGCTCCGTACTCAGCACGAAGAGACATTAACCCCGGCATTTCAGCCTCAGCCAATCTGATCTCTTTTCTTCCCCAGTCTGCAAGACTAATATCTTTTACTTTGTACGCTAATTTTTCTGTTGTACTCATAAATTATTTTTGATGTTGTAAAAATCAGATGCAAAAGTACGACTAAACTTTGAAAATCCGAAACCCGGATCAAAGCCTTTCTCGTATAAGTTCCTCTAAACCATCAATAAAACGATTATGGTCATTTGAACTTGGTACCAATTGGACTTTTTCTCCTCCCGATTTTTCAAAAATCTCCTGATATTCTTCACCTATCTCAATAATCGTTTCCAAACAATCCGCTACAAAAGCCGGACTAAATACCAATAATTTTCTGGCCCCTTTTTGTGCCTGTTCTTCCACAACTTTATCCGAGAAAGGTGTCAGCCACTTTTTGTCTAGTCTGGATTGAAAACAAACTGTGTAATTCTCCTCTTTGATTCCCAGACGCTTTGCAATTTCTCTCGATGTTGCATAACAAGTTGCTTTGTAACAGAATTTATTTTTATCCGTTACCTCGCTCTCACAAGACTGATCCTGGCACAGATCGGAGCCTTCGTAAACTTTATCTACCTGCCGCTCCGGTAATCCGTGATAAGAGAACAAAATATGATCATATTCATTTAGATCGAATTGAGCGGCTTGTTGCACAATCGAGTCCAGATACCCCTCATTATACCAAAATTGCCCAACCATGGAAACCTCCGGAATCACCCACCATTTTCGAATAATTTTCATCGCAAGATCAATCGCGGATCCATTGGTTGCGGAGGCATACTGCGGGAAAAGGGGTAGAATGATGATATGATCGTAGTTTTTTCTACGAATTTCCTCCAGCGTATCATACATGGACGGATTTTGATACCGCATTGCATAGAATACATCTACCGATTCACTCTTAAAGCGGTCATTGAGTTTATTGGTTACACTTTCCGTATGCGTAATCAAAGGTGAAATACCCTTGCCATGCTCCCAAAGCTGTTGATAGATTTTTGCTGATTTTGGCGCGCGAAACGGCACAATGATTCCATTTACAAGCAATGTTCTGCCCAACCACGGCAGATCAATCACCCTTGGATCATTGAGAAACTCACTTAAGTACCTTCTTACGTCCGACACTTTAGGAGAATCTGGTGTTCCTAATTGTACTAATAATACCGCAGTCCGCCTGTTCATGCTCATCAAAATAATTTCGTTCTCCAACCCTCAGCCTCTTCTTCCGTTATTAAATCTAATAATAACAGGTAGTTTACTACTTTTTCAAATGCTAAAGGATATTCGATCTGATTATAGTTCCAATCCGTTTCAGTTAGCCAATTATTTACCTGACCGTGTCGTAAGTTATACCTCCAGGAAATGATATCCACTACATCAGGGTTCGTTTTCAGATCTGCTGCCTTCGCAAATACGACGTCGCACATATCCTTTAGTTCCTGTTCATGTAATTCTGCAAATTCCTTATTCACTGCAATGACAAAGCACGGCCATGGTGTAACCACTTCATCAATGTACCTGCATTTTTTTTGTTCCGTAAAGGGATGAGTTGTGTACTTTTCCCAAAGAAAGGCCTGCGCTTCATTTTTTTCGAGCGCCCATAATCCTCCGTAAACATCACCTACGACATTGAATTTCAGATCATCTGTATTCCACCCTTCCTGATGCGCTTTTACATACGACATCAGGTGAGAACCTGATCCTTCTCTTGATATTGCAAATACTTTTCCTTCCAGTTGATCAACACAGGCAATATCACTTTGATAAGGCACATGAATTCCCCAATGAAGGGGCGTTGTAACATACACTGCAATAATTTTTGCTTCCAATCCTTTTAAGATCGCCCGGGTAATCCCTTCTGTTAATAATACTGCAACATCAATTGAATCATTTTCCAATCCACGGATCATCTGGCCAGTACCTCCCCCCATGTCGCTCCAGTGCAACTCAAGACCTTTCTCCCGAAATTTGCCTTCTTCGATGGCCATTCTCCAGGGAAGATTAAAATGCTCCGGAACTCCACCTATTCTAACCCTAATTTCTTTCTTCATCTCCTTTTGTTTCTTCGCTAAACTGCATGTCGTACAAATTCTTGTACATACCATTCAGTTTTAAAAGTTCATTGTGATTCCCCATTTCCTTGATTTCCCCTTTATCCAATACAATGATCTGATCCGCATTCTGAATGGTTGACAAACGATGTGCAATAACGATAGAGGTACGGTCTGCAGTTAGTTTTTCTGTCGCTTTCTGGATCAATTCTTCTGACTCCGTATCCACACTGGACGTTGCTTCATCCAAAATCAAAATATGTGGATTGTACACATAAGCCCGTATAAAGGCAATCAACTGGCGCTGACCCACCGATAATACGCCTCCGCGCTCACCTACCTGGTAATCATATCCCCCCGGAAGCTTCATGATAAAATCATGTGCCCCTACTTCTTTCGCTGCTGCTATAACCTGTTCGCGTGTTACATTTTTGTCCGACAGGGTGATATTGTTGAATATTGTATCGGAGAACAAAAAGACATCCTGCAACACAATTGCCACATTTTTTCTCAGGTAATTCAACTCAATATCTCTGATGTCTACTTCGCCAAATTTGATTGACCCTTTCTGATAATCGTAAAACCTTCCCAAGAGGTTCACTATCGAAGTTTTACCTGCCCCTGTTGCACCGACAAAAGCAACCGTTTTACCATCTTCAATGGTCAGGTTAATGTCTTTAAGCACCCATTCCTCATTCTTGTAGGCGAAATACAAGTCCCGAAAATGAATGTCACTTTGAAAATTGCATCCGCTGGAAATCCCACCTTCCTGAATATGCTCCTTTCGATCAAGCAGATCAAAGACGCGTTCAGCCCGGACAGTTCCTCTTTGAAGCGTATTGAATTTATCCGCTAATTGGCGAATCGGGCGATAAAGCATATTAATCCAAAGAACAAATGCGAAGATCTCACCGTACAGCTTTTTGATTTCAGTGTTTGAATATCCCAATGCCGCGTATCCTGCCCATACCAACATCACAGCTATGGAAAGGCTACTTAAAAACTCCACTACCGGGAAGAAGATCGAATAGGCCCAAACGGCATCAAAATGGGCTTGTCTGTGCTTTTTATTGATTTCCTGAAACTGACTATATTCTTCGTTTTGCCTGTTAAACAACTGAACCAGAAACATTCCGGAAATACGTTCCTGAACAAAATTGTTCAGTCGATTCACCTGCTCCCGCTCTTGTTGAAAAGCCTTTCTTACGAATCGGGCAAAAATCCTTGTTGCGATGATTAATAACGGAATAGGGATGAGTACCAGCAAGGTGAGTTGCCAATTAATAAAAAACATCAGTCCAATAATTACAACTAATGCGATCAGATCACCTGCAATATTAATTATACCTGATGAAAACACATCCGTGATCGCCTCCAGGTCGGAGATCAATCTTGTAACCAGTGATCCGATTGGGGTCTGATCGAAAAAACGCATTCTAAAACTCAGAATATGTTCCATTAGTTGTTTACGGATATCCCGAATTATGCTTTGCGCAAATAAATTGGAGAAATAGGAGGATAAAAATTGAAATACAGCTTCCAATATTAATATACCTATAACTATTAAAGTCCAATACAATAGCATATCCGGTTGCTGAGAGTCTTCGATGAAGTTTTCTACCATATAACCCACCATCAAAGGTCTGATCGGGCCTAGAAATGCCAGCGCCAGTGTACATAAAACAGTAATCAGAAAAAGTGCTTTGTACTTTCTCCAATATGCCAGCAATCTTTTGAATACGTCTATATTGATCTTAGCTTTTTCTTGCATTGTGGGTACAAATTTAAGTCTTCTGATTAGTATGTTGAAAGTAATTTTGAACTAACTTTACAGCAAAGTCATTCCAATGGTGCATAATCTTTCACAGATCAATTCGGTTTTTTCATCCTTTATTCAGGAATTACGTGATGAACGTATTCAAAAAGACTCTATGCGATTCAGAAGAAACCTGGAGCGTGTTGCTGAAATTTTAGGTTACGAACTTTCCAAGAAACTGAATTATAAAAATATTGAAGTTACAACTCCACTTGGAACTGCGAATTTAAGTGTGTTGGAAGAACAACCTGTTCTTGCTACAATCTTAAGAGCAGGACTTGGAATGCATCAGGGACTGTTGAACTACTTCGACAGAGCTGAAAGTGCATTCGTATCTGCCTACAGAAAACACAGTACGGCAGAAGACTTTGAGATTTATGTGGAATACATGGCCGCGCCTCATATCGACAATAAAGTATTGATCATCTCAGATCCCATGTTAGCAACCGGAGCATCCATGCATCTGGTATACAAAGCACTTCTTGCACAGGGAAATCCTAAAAAAGTATTTGTAGTTTCTGCCATTGCATCAACTGATGCACTTACCTATCTTAAGAACCATCTTCCTGACACAACGGAATATTTTATTGGTGCAGTAGATGAAGAATTGACCGCACAGTCATATATTGTACCTGGTCTCGGCGATGCCGGTGATCTCGCCTTCGGCGAAAAATGCTAATGATCTGAAATGAATTGGGCAGTACTCTCAAGTGTATTTCTTCTGGCAACTTTTAAGTTTATGTTCTCTGCCGTACCCGGGGTAGTTGGTAATGTTCCTTTCCTTCATACTTATCTGGCTATGATCTCGGGAGCAATAATAAGTTCAGGGCTTTTCTATTTCATGGCTGAATTATTCATGAAACTAAGTCACAAACGTGCGGTAAAAAAACGGTTGGAACAGGAAAAAAAGGGCATTCCCGTAAAGGTTAAAAAGAAATTCACCCGGATCAATAAACTTATCGTCCGTATCAAATTACGGATAGGGATTTACGGCATTGCTTTTTGGGCGCCTTTGTTCTTATCGATTCCAATAGGTTCAGCTGTTGTAGCCAAATTTTACGGTAAAAAACTGATTACATTTCCTCTAATGGTGGTTGGTATCCTCGTTAATGGATTGCTGGTCGTATACCTGACCTATATTTTTGACTAATGAAACACCTCTTTTTTGATCTGGACCGTACGCTTTGGGATTTTGAAAAGAATTCCGAATCCGCACTTCGACAGCTATTTCATGAGTTGGAACTGGACTCCATGATCAAATCTTTTGAAGGATTTCACTCCACGTATAAAAATCACAATGCGAAACTGTGGAATCGCTACGGCAAAGGTAAAATCACAAAAGAAGAATTAAGAACTCAACGTTTCAGAGACACACTGCAGCAATTTCAGATCTTCAATAAGGATCTGACTGAAAAGTTAGCCGACGGATATATTCAAATTTCTCCCCACCAGACAAATGTGTTTCCTGGTACGCACGAAACACTGGATGCTCTAAAAGAGCAGGGGTATCAGTTACACATCATTACAAACGGTTTCAAGGAAGTACAATTCATTAAGCTGGAAAAAAGCGATTTGCTTCATTACTTCGATCTTGTTCTCTGCTCCGAAGAAGTAGGAAAGAGCAAGCCACATCCTGAAGTATTTCAATATGCCCTGGCAGAAACCGGAGCCGGATCCAATGATAGTATCATGATAGGCGATGATTATCAGGTAGATATTATAGGTGCATCAAACGCAGGTTGGGAAGGGATTCTTTTTGATCCGAATAAGGAGTATAAACCGGGGACACATGAGTGGCAGGTCAACGCATTAAACCAGGTTCCTGAAACAATTATCTGGATAAAAAACAGCAGGCTTATCTGATTCGTTCAACAACGAATTTTGTCGGCTTTTCGTTGATCCCGTATTCCACCCAGATTTTCATCTTTTTCTTATTGAACAATCCGAATTTGTACTGGATCATATATGGAGTTACTCCTTCTACATTGTGAAACTTATACTTCCTCGAAGTACTGACAAAAGTTGTCTTATTTACGATCAGGGAATCGTTTGAAACATTATAGGTTATCCAATCATGAACAAGTATTTTCCCTGCCATTCGGATATGAATCTCTTCGACTTTCGTGGAATCTCCAAACTTATTTTTACGGAAAGACTCTGCTACCAATTCTTCTCCCTTCAACGACCATACCTCTACACCAAGGTCGTATTTGTATCTCCACTCTCCTACAAACTTATCGGCTCCTTTCAATTGTTGCGCCGAAACATTGAACGCGCAAAGCAGCAATAAAATCAGTGTCAACCTCATATTCCGTGCAATTCCTGTCTAACTTTTTCGTACAGAATCATTCCTGTAGCAACACCTACATTCAAAGATGCTATTTCCCCGGGCATCGGGATTTTACAGGCGATATCAGAAAGATTAATCAGATCACTGGTAATTCCGTCTTTTTCAGACCCCATAATCACGGCAACATTACCTCTAAGATTCGTTTCATAAAGCGGAACGGAAGCTTTCTCTGTAGCGGCAACTATGCGCAATCCACATTGCTGAATATAGAAAACCGAATCTTTTAGATTTTCCGTTTTACACACTTTGATCCGGTTCAGCGCACCTGCAGAAGTTTTTATGGCATCCGGAGTAACGGTTGCAGATCCTTTCGAAGGAATCAGAATGGCATCTACCCCCATACATTCCGCAGTTCGTGCAATAGCACCGAAATTACGTACATCCGTAATCCTGTCTAAAACAAGTACAAAGGGCCTTTTACCTTCTTCAATCAAAGCTTCCACCGTTTCCTCGATATTATAGTATTCAATCGGAGAAGAAATCGCAATAACTCCCTGATGGTTCTGATCTGTAATGGAACGCAACTTTTCAATCGGAACGAATTGCAGTGGATAATTTTTTCCCTTCAGAGCATCTTTCAACTCCATGAACAATTCCTTGTTCATCCCTTTTTGGATCAGGATTTTATCGATCTCCTTATCCGCCTTTACCGCTTCGATAACCGCACGAACACCAAAAATGTAATTCTCTTCCCTTTTTTTGTTTCTTTCCATCTTTAAAAACGATAAGTGATATCAACAATCATCTCCTTTGACACGGATTGAGCTACCGGACAAGCCTCTGCCGCACGAATAATCCGCGCTTGTTCCTCTGCACTCCAGTTATTCCCTTCCAGGTCAATATCTATTTCCAATTTTGCCACTCTTCTTGGCCCCGATTCCATAATCTTGTTTACGGATGCCTCGCAGCGATTAAAGTCCAGATTGTTCTGATCGCAGTATATGCCAACAATAGTTATCATACAACTTATATAAGCAGAAGCCAGAAGATCCGTCGGAGAAAATGAAGAAGCATCTCCGTTGTTATCCAATGGAGCACACGAAACCATTTTGGTCCCACTGTAGACATGTTCAATTTCACACTTTAGATCACCAATATATTTGAGCTTTGCTGTTGCCATATAGTTAGCTTTACAGTAAATTTGTATTTCAATTGAGCAAAGGTACGTTTTTAAAACATCCCTTGCGTTGTTTGAGGAAAGGATATGAGTGAACAAGTGGATAACAGTCTGAAACCAAAGATCTCTAAGCCGAAATGGCTTCGTGTCAAATTACCTACCGGTGAAAACTATAAAAAAGTAAGATCTCTGGTAGATGAACACAAACTCCATACAATTTGTGAAAGTGGTAACTGCCCGAACATGGGTGAATGCTGGGGTGAGGGGACGGCCACATTTATGATTTTGGGTAACATTTGTACACGTTCATGCGGATTCTGTGCGGTAAAGACCGGGAAACCGGATGAAGTGGATGAATTTGAACCCGGACGTGTTGCAAACAGTGTAAAGACGATGGGGGTTAAACATGCCGTTATTACTTCCGTTGACAGAGATGATTTGAAAGATGGTGGGGCAGGTATCTGGGTACAGACGGTAAAAGCAATACGTCATCAATCACCGCAAACCACTCTGGAGACCCTGATTCCAGACTTTGCAGGAAAATGGGAAAACCTGCAGCAGATTATTGATGTGGCACCGGAAATTGTGAGTCATAATCTGGAAACGGTTCGCAGACTCACAAAAGAGGTGCGGATACAAGCGAAGTACGACCGAAGTCTGGAAGCACTTTATCGCCTTAAAAAAGGCGGGATGCGAACAAAATCGGGGATAATGCTGGGATTGGGTGAAACACACGAAGAAATTCTTGAAACGATGGAAGATCTGCGCAGTGTACAAGTCGATATTCTAACACTTGGGCAATACCTTCAACCAACGTTAAAACATCTGCCGATTGCGGAATTCGTAACTCCCGAGAGATTCGATCAATACAGACAAATAGGAGAAAAAATGGGATTCAGATATGTTGAAAGCGGACCATTGGTCCGATCTTCCTACCATGCTGAAAAACACCTCTTCTGACCCTTAGACATGTATACTTTTATTAAAAATTTGGCAGAATAAATCTGGTTTATTGGTCTGAGTTTAGCTAACTTTGATATTTGAGTAAAGTTTGACTTGCCTATAACCAAATTTTATTCTTAATTTGCGGGGCCTTAATAAAGGCTTAATATACAGGAACGATAATTATTAATACTTATGAAAAAATTAGTACTTGCTACTTTTGGATTGCTTTTAACAACGCTTTCTACATTCGCGCAACACGAGGTTAACCCTTGTGCAACGTACGAAGCAGAACAATACTTGTTTGAAAAATTTCCGGAAATAAAGGCTGAGTATGACGCTCGCATGGAATTATTGCATAACGGGATGGAAGTAACCACTGCCGTTGATGGTTCCAAATCTGTAACATACGTTATTCCAATTGTATTCCACGTGTTACACATGTATGGAAGTGAAAATGTTTCTGATGCCAGTGTTTACTCTTTGGTTGAAGAATTAAACAAGGATTATACCGCTACGAATTCTGATATTACAGCTGTAATACCTGAATTCCAGGGTATCATCGGAGATGCTCAGGTTGAATTCCGCTTAGCGGCAATTGATCCGTTCGGAAATTGTACCAACGGAATTGAGCACATCTATACGCATGAAACTGCAACAGGTGAAAATCAAATTCACAAAGTAGGTCAATGGAATCGTTCACGTTATTTTAACGTTTGGGTTGTAGATGAGCCGGGAGCAGCTTCTCAAGGGATACTTTTAGGATATGCAACATTCCCAAGTTCAACGGATGGTTCAGGATTCTGGACAGACGGAGTGGTACTTCGTTCTACTACTGTTACAAATAACGACAGAACACTTACGCACGAAGCAGGTCACTGGTTAGGACTATGCCATACTTTTGGATGTACAGGAACTGCAGATGACGGAATATGTGATGATGATAATGTTCCTGATGTTCCAGTAACAGACGGATCTTTCTCAACTTGTAATTTGGCAAGAGACGATTGTAATCCGGGGACTGTAGAGAATGTTCAAAATTATATGGACTACTCAAGTTGTACAAACATGTTCTCTCAGGATCAGGTTACGATTATGCACAACACGTTAAATGGTATTGCCGGTCAGCGTAATATTATCTGGCAAGATTCTATCCTAGCAATGTCTGGTGTTAAAGACCTTGTTACACCGCAAACTCCTTCGAATCAATTATCAGTTCCGTTGTGTGCTCCGATTGCAGACTTCCACACTGATGATCAAATCACATGTGTTGGTAATACCGTAGCATTCAAAAATGCATCTTACAATGCGGTTATTGATAACTGGGCATGGGAATTCCAGGATGCAACACCTTCTACTTCCACTTCAATTAATCCATCAGTTGTTTTCAACTCACCGGGATACAAAAAAGTGAAGTTAACTGTATCTAATGCTGCTGGTTCAGGTGTAAAAGAAGTTGCAGGTTATGTATATGTTTCTCCAAACTGGGCAGATTTCACAGGACCAACATCTTTAAATCTTGAAGGAAATCAGTATTACTACTTCATCGTTCAAAACCCTGAAGATAACCATGGAAAATTCCAAATTGCTGACGGAGTAGGTTACGATCATTCCCGTGCATTTAAACTTGGTGAATACAAAGACATTTCAAACGCAGATCCTTATACAGATGAGTGGTTCTACAATATGCGTTTAGGTGGTTCTATCGATGATTTGATCACTCCTTCTTTTGATCTTTCTACGACACAATCTATCACAGTATCATTTAAGTATTCTTATGCTACGAATACGATGGATGAGGCAGCTATTACAGAGGCTCTTCGCGTTTATTCCACTAGAAACTGTGGTTCTACATGGACTCCAAGAATTCTTTCTGTAGACGGTACGATCGCTGGAACTGATGTAACCGGAACTGATCTTGTTAGTGGTGGTTTTGCTGGAAATGCAGATTATGCTCCTGCTAATAATTCAATGTGGAAGACAGCTTCTTTCACTTATACACCAAACTCTACAGATACTAAAACTCGTTTTAAAATTGAGTTTGAAGCATCTGATTACTCAAGCAACCTTTACATTGATGACATTATGGTTGATGGTGTTCTTGCCGTTAATTCTAATACAATCTCTGATATGGAGTTTGAAGTCTATCCAAACCCAACAAAAGGTGAAGCGATCAATGTTTCTTATTACGCACAAAATGTTGCTACTGAATTCATTTTACGTGATATTCAAGGTAAGATCATCGCTACTGAAGTAGTTGAACAAATTAATTCTAAAGTAAATCATACATTACAAGGAACTGAAAACTTGCCTGCTGCACCTTACTTCCTTGAAGTAAGAACCGGGGAGCACTCTTTCACGAAAAAAGTAATTGTACTTTAATAGAAATTCTTTCAAGAAGAAAAAAGAGGTCACTTAGGTGGCCTCTTTTTTTGCTTTGTACTCTTCCATTCTTTGATAAATTCTAACTTTGTAAAAAACTTAATTCAATTCTTATGAGCAATTACGATGTTGTAGTGATCGGTTCCGGACCAGGCGGTTATGTAGGTGCCATTCGTTGTGCGCAACTAGGTTTAAAAACTGCATTGATTGAAAAATACAGTACACTTGGAGGTACTTGTCTTAACGTTGGATGTATCCCTTCCAAAGCGCTGCTTGATTCTTCGGAACATTTTCATAACGCTACACACAACTTTAAGGAACATGGAATTGAAATCAAAGATATCAAGGCCAATCTTGAGCAAATGATCAACCGAAAAAATGATGTTGTATCCCAAACCTGCTCCGGAATTAAGTTTTTAATGGACAAAAACAAAATTGATGTTTATCAGGGTGTAGGCTCATTGATTGACAGCACAACCGTTTCAGTTAAAGGAGAAAATGAAGCTACCCTAAAGGCTAAATATATCGTTTTGGCCTCCGGATCTAAACCGAACTACTTCCCTGGAATGGAACCGGATAAAGATCGCATCATCACTTCTACGGAAGCTTTGAATATGAAAGAGATTCCGGGAAAAATGTTAGTTATCGGAGGGGGCGTTATCGGATTGGAACTGGGTTCCGTATACGGAAGACTTGGTACGCAGATCGAAGTGGTTGAGTTTGCTCCGAATATTATCCCAACGATGGATGGCACTATGTCTAAGGAACTCACAAAAGTACTTAAGAAGGAAGGATTTAAGTTTCACTTCGAACACCGTGTTCAAAAAGTTGAGAATACCGGTAAAGGAGTTAAACTGACTGCTTTAAATAAAAAAGGTGAGGAAGTTGTTTTAGAAGCCGACTATTGTTTGGTCGCTGTAGGTAGAAAGCCATACACAGAAGGACTTGGATTGGAAAATGCAGGTGTAAAAGTGAATGAAAGAGGTCAGATTGAAGTAAATGACCATTTGCAAACCAATATTCCTAACATCTACGCTATCGGAGATGTTGTTCGCGGAGCAATGTTGGCACATAAAGCAGAAGAAGAAGGTGTTTTCGTTGCTGAATTACTCGCAGGACAAAAACCGCATATTAATTATAATCTTATTCCCGGAGTAGTATACACATGGCCAGAAGTAGCTTCCGTTGGTAAAACAGAGGAAGAATTGAAAGCAGCAGGAGTAGCGATTAAAGTCGGTTCCTTCCCTATTAAAGCCTTAGGAAGAGCGAGAGCTTCTATGGACATTATGGGTACAGTAAAAGTAATTGCTGATAGTGAAACCGATGAAGTACTTGGAGTTCACATGATTGCGCCTCGTGCAGCTGACTTAATCATGGAGGCCGTTACCGCAATGGAATACCGCGCATCCGCAGAAGATATTGCACGTATCTGCCATCCGCATCCAACATACTCTGAGGCTGTAAAAGAAGCTGCTTTAGCTGCAACTGCTGACAGAGCTTTACACGTTTAAAAGATATCAATAACATAAAAGAAGGGGGCTCAGAAAGCCCCCTTCTTTTTTATCTCTTTTAAAGATCAATCTCTTTCGATCGTCATTTCTTCCACCAAATGTCCGGCACCTGCGTACACATCCATCACCCACATTACATAACGGATATCCACCGTAATATTTCTGCAACGCGAAGCATCAAACATGTAATCGCTCATTGTAGACTCCCATGTCCGGTCAAAATTAAGTCCTAACAGATTTCCTTCCGCATCAATTACAGGCGAACCTGAGTTTCCTCCGGTTGTGTGATTTGATCCTGTAAAACAAATCCACATTTCTCCATCCTGCGCATATTGCCCATATTCTTTCTTTTTAGCTAATTCTAACATTCGGGGTAATAACTCAAAATCAGGATTTCCTGTATTGTACTTGGAAATAATACCATCCATTGTTGTATGTTCCGTGTATACCATTCCGTCATGCGGAGCTGAACCTTCAATCTTTCCATAGGTAATCCGCAATGTTGAATTTGCATCCGGCCATATTTTTTCTCCCGGGAACATCTCTTTTTTCCCTTTTACATACGTCTTAAGCAGTTCATTCATTCGCAATGTGTAAACGCGTACTTCAGGAATTACCTCTTCGAAGAAGTAAGCATTCATGGCCTCAAATAATTTATACCCGGGATCTTTTGAGAGCTTTTTCATAGGTTTCTTTCCCGGCTTATTTAAAAAGTTAAGAAAACGCTCCTTATCCGTAAGAATCGACTTACTGTATATCGCATCAGCAAGTTCTTCTGCAGACTGACCTGCCAATACTTCAGGAATCTTATCGCCCAACTGCGCAATGTATTCTTTTGTCAGTAAAATGAAGATTTCCTTATCAATAGCAACGTCATAATCTTTGAAGAACCCTTCGGCTCCTCTGCGCTGCGCTTCTATTTCCGCATCCAATTCTCCAATCTCCTTCAATCCGTCATATTGTGACATAAATTTGCTCAGATCACGTGCCTTTTTAAACATTTCAGGTCCGACATATATATATTCGATAGCCATGGAGTACGCAAAATCATCATATTTATATTGCTCTACAAGCTGATTGATCTCATTGATCACATTTCCGTATGCTTCTTTCCACTCAGGTTTTGAAGCAGCCATATCATTATATGCCTTTTCCCTATCCAGTTTAATCTGAATAGCATCAACTGTTTTTAAACCTCCTAGCTGACCGATCCATTTCTTCCATCCGTTTGCGATACGCGCTTGCTTGGAAGCATACTGAATTCTGGTAAGATCCGAAGATTTCATTCCTGCATCAATTACACTCAATGATTTGTCTCTCATTCTGATCTGTGCAGGACACTCCATTTCCATAATGTATTTTAAATGCCCGGAAGAAAGGTGCTGTTCTGTTGTACCCGGAAATCCATATACCATTGTAAACTGACCTGCTTCTCTCTTTTTCATTGATACAGGCAAATAGTGAATCGGTTGATACGGAACGTTGGTCTCGCTATAATCTGCAGGTTGGTTATTCGCATCTGCGTACACACGAAAAACTGAAAAGTCTCCTGTGTGTCTCGGCCAAACCCAGTTATCCGTGTCTCCTCCGAACTTACCAACGCAACTTGGAGGTGCTCCTACCAAACGTACATCTCCAAAAACTTCACGAACGATAATGTAGTAGTCATTTCCATAATTAAATGGTTTAATCTCAGCTTCGAAATGTGTATTTAAAATGGCGTCGGCAATCAGTTGTTCAATATTCTTTTGCATGATTCCATAAGCTTCCTGCTCACTCTTTCCTTCTGTTCCAAATAAAACCGATGCTGTCACATCATCTATTCTTACAATTCTGGAAGCAGTAAGACCCGGATTGGGCAATTCCTCCTTCTGTGACTTCGCCCAAAATCCATATTTCAAATAATCATTTTCTAAAGATGAGTGAGATTGAACCTGCGAAAAACCACAGTGGTGATTGGTTAAAAGCAGACCTTTGTTAGAAACTAATTCCGCCGTACATCCACCGCCAAAATGCAAAATCGCATCTTTCAGGCTTGAATTGTTTACGCTATAGATTTCATCCGCACTCAGTTTCATCCCCATAGCCTTCATATCATCTTCGAACGCCTCAATAAGTGAAGGAATGAGCATTCCCTCCTCCGCAAGTACGAAATTGAAGAAAAGAGCTATCCAGGTAAAAGAAATAAATATTCGCTTCATAGTATTTTTTTGAAAGTTGTTAAAGATAGTGAAAAGCTGCATTTTTCTTGGTGTACCTGTTAAACTTGAATCCCCTTCCTTATCTTTGAGATATGGAATTAATCAATTTTATTTTTCGACTGGGGGTTATGTTTGCCATCTATGGCTTCATCTGGGGACTGATTGAGATTGCATTTTCTCTTTTGAGTGCGGGCAGATCCAGAAGTTTGATTGAAATCTATACGCTTAAAGCGCTTAAGTACTTTTTTCTGGTTGATGTAACATTTTTGTTGTGCCTGGATAAGGTTGATTCCCTGAATGTCATCTCGAATCAGGTTGTTATGTCGGGGCTATTATTGCTTACCTATTTTATCGGTAAGCTGCAGAACAATCAAAATCGCCAGATGATGTTTAAGATGGTAACGATTGCGAACGGTGTACCCGGAATCAATAATAAGTTCAATTTCAAGGCTGAAATCACAATTATCTTCATTTCAATAGCCATTTTCACAAGTTTCTGGTTCTTTCCGCAATATGCGTCCAATCCTATCTCCAACTGGTTTCACGATAGCATTCTTAACATTGAAGACACTCCCATATTTGGTTTTATTTTCCAAATCATAGGATTTTTCATGATTCTCACCCTGGTCTTCAGAATGTCAAGTGCACTGGGATATATTCTTAGCGGACAGGCTTTTCGTGAAATGAGGAACAATGATCGTCCAACCGATCACAAAAGCGATGATGATTTCGATGATTTTACCGAAGTT
>QKAV01000006.1 GCA_003247185.1 Crocinitomicaceae bacterium | reverse complement strand
AAGAAGTGAGAAAAATTCTGGCGATTACAGAAGAGATGCTTCGTAAACAATAAGATAATGGCAGGCTCGCAGTTTGGAAATATTTTTCGTTTGACCTCCTATGGAGAATCCCATGGTGTTGGAATAGGAGGGGTGATCGAAGGTATTCCCGCTGGCTTTGAGCTGGACATTGACGAGATTCAGGATGAACTGAATCGAAGGAGACCCGGACAATCTCATATCACCACATCGAGGGATGAAGCGGATAAAGTAGAGATTTTATCAGGTTTGATCGATGGGAAAACAACAGGTACCCCGCTCGGGTTTATTGTTAAAAACAAAGATCAGCACTCCTCAGATTATGATCATTTAAAAGAAGCATACCGACCGTCGCATGCAGACAAGACATACGAGGATAAATATGGTATCCGGGATCATAGGGGAGGAGGACGTTCGAGCGCAAGGGAAACAATTGCCAGGGTGGTTGCCGGTGCCATTGCAAAACAATTTTTACTGGATCTGGGAGTGCGTTTTTCCACGTATGTAGACCAGGTAGGTACAATAAAACTGGAGGACAACTCATTTTTCTTAAAAGAGGCCATCGAAGCGAATAATGTAAGATGTCCGGATGAACATATTTCCGGTAGAATGGAAAAACTGATCGAAGAAGTCAGAAATGAAGGTGATACGATCGGTGGAGCTATTCGTTGTGTAATCATGCATACACCTGCCGGAATTGGCGAACCTGTATTTGATAAATTGCATGCGGAATTAGTTAAGGCTTTTGAGTACGGATCGGGATTTAATGCCGTTGAGATGAAAGGGAGTAAGCACAACGATCTTTTCGATGAAGATGGTACGACACATACCAATCATTCAGGAGGGATTCAGGGAGGAATTTCAAACGGAATGCCGATCTATTTCAGAGTTGGATTTAAGCCGGTTGCTACTATCATGAAGGACCAGGAATCCATCGATAAAAACGGAGATAAAATAGTGATAACAGGTAAAGGACGACATGATCCTTGCGTCGTTCCAAGAGCTGTTCCTATCGTTGAAGCGATGGCTGCAATGGTGATCTTTGATATGTATCTCAGATCAAAAGTCAGTAAATGGTAATTAGTTTTTCTTAGCTTCTATTTCCCGGATTGCTTTTTCAGCTCTTTCCATACAGATACGCTTTTTGCGTGCGAACCATTTTTCGCCCATGATCATATTCATCACTTTGTCAAAAGGCATCGTTAAAGCAACAAAACTACCTCCTTTCCATAGTCCTGAAGGAGTCCCGGCTAATTTTCGGTACGCTACAGATATCCCGCCATTTAAATAAGTGTTGTAGTGCCACCAACCACTAGGCATGAAAAGGCCATCTCCCGGTTCCTGAATAACTTCACATCCTTTCGCATATTTTAATGCAGGCCAATCCTGGAAATTTTTTACATCCGCCAAAGAATGCGTATTGTACGGAACTTTATACAGGTATTTTGACTGATCAGGTCCGAAAAGTACTACTCGTTTGCTTCCGGTAATCTGAGTTAAAAGCACATTGGAGTAATCCACATCGTAATGCAGACGAACATCCGTATCCTTTCCTCCAAGGAACATGAAACCAAAGCGCTTCATAATATTCTTTTTAATAAATGAAGGGCAGGAAAAATCGTTTCGTAATTCGGGAACCTGTTTGTACAGATTATATCGGAACATTCTGATTGATGAAGGCTTATCACTGGTAATAATGTCCAGGAAGTCACGAAACTTCATCTTGAAATCAGGATTTACGGTTGTAGAATAGACGTGTTTTTTCTCGTTATTGTCGAAAACTGCAATATCAAGATCACCCATTGTATCTTTAAACCAGTCTATTGTCCATTTTTCACCTGCAGGTTGAAGATTGGCAAGTCCTTTCAACAGAACAGGTTTTTGGGGGATGAAGTATTTTTTGTAAAAGTCTTCCACACTTAGCTTTGACGCATCTTCTACAGCACATTCCAGCGATAGGTCAAGCTCAAAAGGTAATTTTTCAGACTTTACTTCTGTTACTTCATTTACTTCTACAACTGATTCCATTATTTCCTGATTAGGTATTGTAGTTCGAAATTAGCTAATTTCAATGAGTTCTCGATTACCCTGTTTATGGTATTTGTTAAGAGTGCATAGTGAATTGACCAATAATGACGTATCCCTGAGGCTTGTTCTTTGCGTTGATAGCAGGTCTTACAGTCCATTCATATCCTTCTTTTCTTTCAAAACGATTTAACAATTCCCGAACATCTTTAGGGGTGTAAATTCTGGGTAAGGAAGCCTGACCATCCCACGCGTAGCAGAGCGGAATAATGGGAATGATGTAAGTGAAGAATAATTGATGCAATGTCGGTTTTTTGACAAAAGGAGTCATTAATAGCGCCATTAGAGTAACGATAGAAAGTCCAATCGGAAGTCCCAGCCACCAAATAACGGTAGGGATTTTGTTTTCCGCCATTTCATAAATCAGGATCGTATCGTTATTGTCCTGCGCTGTTTT
>QKAV01000005.1 GCA_003247185.1 Crocinitomicaceae bacterium | reverse complement strand
ATACATGGCTTCATGTGATGAAATCCATCTGACAATTAATGGCGTTGGCGGACACGGGGCTACTCCTCACAAGTGCATCGACCCCATTATTATCGGAGCAGGCCTGATCCTTGAATTGCAGCAAGTGGTATCCAGAAAATGTGATCCCAAAATCCCATCTGTTCTCTCTTTCGGGCATTTTGAAGCACTTGGGGCGACAAACATTATTCCGGAAAAAGCACATATCAAAGGTACTTTCAGAACAATGGACGAGCCCTGGAGAGCCGCTGCGCTTGAATTGATAGAGAATTTTATCCGATCTTATACGAGCGCCCTGGGTGCAAGCGTTGATCTGGAGATCAGCAAAGGATATCCGGCATTGGTTAACAATCCGGATCTCACGATTAAATTAGAAAATCGGCTGAAAGAACATTTTGGAGATGACAAAGTATTTGAACTTCCGATTCGTTTGTCTTCAGAAGATTTTTCCTACTACAGTCAGCAAATACCAGTGAGTTTTTTCCGTTTAGGAGTAAGAAATGAAGAAAAGGGCATTATTTATGGAGTGCATCACCCGAAATTTGATATCGATTCTAACGCATTAGCGATTGGTGTACAAGCCATGTGTGTCGCAGCCTTTGAACAATGAAAAAAATCCTGATCATAGCAGCATTACTTTTTAGTGCATGTTCCAATGAAGAACAGGCGCCTACTCCGGCTGTTATGGAAATCAAAGACCTTGGTCAGTTGGCAACGGTGGAATATACTATCGGTAAAATTGTTCAAATGGACCAAACCGAAGATGCCTGGTACAAATGGGGAGACCGAAAAATACTTATCAAAACCAGGGCGGTAGTAAAGGCGGGGATCGATCTTCAAAAACTCAAAGAAGATGATATTGTCATCAAAGGAAACACAATCGAAATCACTCTTCCGGAAGCCGAATATATCTCTTTCAATATGGACCCGAATTATACAAAAACGGAAGTAGAGAGTATTTCAGGTTTTCGAGATAATTTTTCTCAAAAGGAAAAAAATGAAATCCTTCGTCAGGGAGAAGATGCTATTAAACGGGATCTTGAAAAGACGAACATCCTTCAGGACGCCAGTTCCAATGCAGAAGATGTAATTCGCGATTTTTACAAGGAAATGGGATTCAAGCGCGTGATTATTCATAGTACCGTACAAGAATGAAAATAAACCGTGAATATATCAGACTTATCAAAAACGTGGCTCTTCTTGTAGGGATCGGGATTCTTGTCTATATCGTTTACGACTATTTCTTTGGGGGAGAAGGAAATGACAGTTCAAAAATTGCCGAGACCCCGATACATATTGAATCTGTTAAACAAATTGCTGAAATAAGTTCCATTAGTTATACCGATGAAATTGTTGTAGATTCGGTAGAGTACTTTGATAAACTTGATTTATCTGAAGATTGGTACGATGCAATTGAAATGACAGAACGACTACTGTACCGGAACGTTAAGCGAAGGCTCACAATTATTGTGAAAGGTGAAGTTCATTATGGTTTTGATCTTAAACACGATAAATTTTCTGCCCAAAAAACAAATGACACCCTAACTTTATTCCTTCCAGAACCTAAAATTATTGCTATTAACATGACGCCTTCCGGTAATGAGGTATACCAGGAACAGGGAGATTGGTCGGATAGTGAACGCAAGAAATTAGAAGCGAAAGCGAAGAAAAAGCTGATCGAAAATGTTGAAACACTGGATTTGAATAGTAAAGCAAAAGATTCTGCCGGTAAATTATTTAAGCGATTATTAAGCCATGAAAAGCATGTGGATATCAAGTACTCTGAAAACAACTAGTTTAATCATTCTTATGTTGTCCGTATTGTCTTCGTGCAATAAGGATAGAAAATTCGAAAAAGAACTTTCGGGTCAATGGACAATTGAAAGTTATGAATTTACCAATCCGAATGGTCTTTCCTATTATTACCCTGCTGAAGGAGGAATTACATTTAATAAGGAAACGGAAAACAGCGGTACTTATACATTGGATTATACGTACGTTTCCGGAACGGATACCATCCATGAATCAGAAAGCGGAGAATATAACTTCAACTACGATGATACCGAGCATTATGATATGTACCGCACGAAAAACGGTATTTCAGACACCCTCAAAAATGCCAGAATTATTCTGATCACAAAAACTGATCTCCGCACGGAGATGGGAGAAGTCAGCGGAAGAAGAACTTTTGTCTTCAACAAGTGATTAGTTTGCCATTTCACTCATAAACTTGATCCAGACCAACTTCAGTTCTTCCTCGGTGTAGTCTCCTTCAAATTCATTGTAGGCATCTTCAATACTATCCGTTTCTGCTTCTGAGAAGTAATCATAGATTTCTTCCTGATTATCCTCGTCCAGAACCTCGTCGATGTAATAATCAATATTAACTTTTGTTCCGGAAGCAACAATTGTACTGATCTCTTCTATCACCTCCTCTAAGGATTTACCTTGTGCCGCACCTATATCATCCAAAGGTAATTTCCGGTCGATATTCTGTATCAATTGAACTTTTAATCCTGATTTGCTTCCCAGGGAGCGGACAACAAGGTCCTGTGGGCGCTCGATATCATTTGCATCCACATACTCCTTAATTAAAGCAACGAAAGGAGCTCCATAACGCATGGCTTTACCATTCCCCACACCCTGAACATTTGTCATTTCATCAATGGTAATCGGGTATTGCAAGCACATGTCTTTCAATGAAGGTTCCTGAAAAATTACGAATGGCGGAATTCCCTTTTGTTTGGAAATCGACTTTCTCAAATCTACCAATTGCTTGTACAACACATCATCGAATACCGCACCGCCACCATCATTTGTGATGATAGAGTCTTCGTCTTCAACCTTATAATCTCTCTCTTTATAAAGCATCAGCGATTTTGGATGCATCAGATATTCTTTCCCTTCCTTGGTGAGTTTCAATACGCCATACGTCTCAATATCTTTAAGAAGCAAGCCATTGACAACCGATTGTCGAACGACCGCATTCCAGAAATGATCGGATTTTTCCTTTCCTGATCCGAACAACGGATGTAAATCGTGTTTATAATTCTTTATCTCAGCCGTTTCTATTCCTACAAGGAAAGATGTAATATGTTTTGCGCGTTGCGTTTCATTCAGCTCATCCACAACCCGCAGTAATTGCTGAACATATTCCTTCCCTTCGTATTTCTCCTTAGGATCCTTACAGTTATCACAGTGCGCATTACAATTTCTCTCGTCAAAGTTCTCTCCAAAATAATGAAGAATCATTTTACGACGACAAACGGAAGTTTCCGCGTATGACGCAATTTCATTCAATAGTTGACGACCTATTTCCTGTTCTGCAACCGGTTTTCCCTGTAAAAACTTCTCTAATTTTTCTACATCTTTATAACGATAGAAAGCAATGCATTCGCCCTCTCCCCCATCTCTTCCTGCTCTACCGGTCTCCTGATAATAGCTTTCCAATGATTTCGGAATATCATGATGAATGACAAAACGTACATCCGGTTTATCAATCCCCATCCCAAAAGCAATAGTCGCCACAATTACATCTGCTTCCTCCATCAGGAACATATCCTGATTTTTTGCTCTCGTTCCGGCATCTAATCCGGCATGATATGGTAGCGCATTAATTCCATTGACCTGAAGCAATTCCGCCAGCTCTTCAACCTTCTTCCGGCTCAGACAATATACAATACCGCTTTTACCAGGTTTTGATTTTATATATCTGATGATTTGCTTCTCTACATCCTGTTTCGGGATGATTTTATAGAACAGGTTCTCCCGGTTAAAAGAAGATTTAAAGACTGTAGCGTCCAGCATATTCAGATTTTTCTGAATATCATGCTGAACTTTTGGCGTAGCCGTGGCCGTTAGAGCGATGATCGGAACTTTTGATATCCGCTCAAAAATCTCCCTCAACCTTCTGTACTCCGGTCTGAAATCATGCCCCCATTCGGAAATACAATGCGCTTCATCAATCGCAAAGAATGATATCGGTACCTGAGTTAAAAAATCAATATTTTCCTCTTTTGTAAGGGATTCCGGAGCTACATACAATAATTTGGTTCTTCCGGACTGGATGTCCTCTTTTACTGTATGAATCTCTCTTTTAGTCAAAGATGAATTCAGAAAATGCGCGATACTTTCATCATTACTATGATGCCGGATAGCGTCTACCTGATTTTTCATCAATGCTATAAGAGGAGAAACGACAACTGCCGTTCCTTCCATAATTAATGCCGGGAGCTGATAACACAGTGACTTCCCACCACCGGTAGGCATAATCACAAACGTATTGTTACCAGAAAGAACATTGTCTATAATTTGCTCTTGCTCCCCTTTGAATCCGTCAAAACCAAAATTGATTTTGAGGGATTCTTTTAAATCTACTTCGATCATTGCAAATACGTTGACTAATCTAAAATAGTAAATAAGTATCAAGATTAAAAATGAATTTTAATGAATCATCTTCCGATTCACTATGAATACGTAATTTTGTCGAGCTATGGCAGATGATAAAAGAATGTCTTTCTTACAGCACCTCGAGGAATTGAGATGGCGAATCGTTCGTTCGGCTGTTGCAATTTTAGTGTTTGCTGTAGTTCTCTGGCTGTTTCAGGAGTGGATCATGGAAACGCTGTTCCTTTCTATGCGGGATCCCGAATTTATCAGTTTCAGATTGATGTGCCAGTACTTCGGAATTTGTGTGGAGGAGATTCCAATTGATTTTCAATCTACTGAAGTTACCGGTCAATTTTCCTATGCATTAATGATGAGTATTATGGGCGGTGTTGTATTGGCATTTCCATTTATTTTTTATCAGATCTGGAGTTTTGTTAAACCGGGACTTAAGGAAAAAGAAACTTCAGTAGCAAGAGGTATTGTCTTTTATGTCAGCCTTCTTTTCTTCCTTGGAATTGCATTCGGTTACTTCATCATTGCTCCGCTTTCCATACAGTTCTTTGGGTCATTTCAGATGAGTGACATGATCGAAAACAAGTTCACGATCAGCTCTTACATGAGCACCATTTTATCAACGGTGTTTTATTCGGGTATCCTGTTTTTGCTACCTGTAGTATCCTATATTTTCACAAAACTCGGACTCCTCACCCCTTCTTTTCTTCGAAAATTCAGGAAACACGCGATTATCGCAATCTTAATTCTCTCAGCCATTATTACTCCACCCGACTTAATAAGTCAGGTAATTGTGAGTATTCCAATTGTACTTTTATATGAAGTTGGGATTCTCGTATCTGTAAGTGTGGAAAAAAGAATAAGAAACCGCAATTTTTAAGTGCTACAAGTTCACTATCTTGTGATCCGAAATCAATGTTACAGACTGTGAGGCTGATCCTATTATTTGCTGCACTTATTCCTTTCCTTTCTTTCTCCCAAAAAACATTGGTGGAAGGAATTGTGCGTGACCAGTTAACAGGTGACCCCATGCCCTTTGTTACAGTGCGCTTTAAGGAATCAAAAATCGGAGCCTTTACTGACACCAATGGTTATTACAGACTGGATACCTACTACGCTACCGATTCGCTCATGTTTAATTTTTCCGGGTACATCACTAAAACAGTAGCGGTACAAAAAGATATAGCGCAGGAAATAAATGTTACTCTCGAGGTTAGGCAGACAGACATACAGGAAGTTTTTGTACGCCCCCCTGATGAACTACCGTCCACAGCACTGCACAAAAAATTAATTGCGCACAAACCCATTAACGACAAAGAGAAGCTACTTTCTTATGAATACGAGGTTTATAACAAGATCCAATTGGATCTGAATAATATCGGTGACAAATTCAAGGAAAACGACCTGGTTAAACGCCTGGATGTTGTTCTGGATTACCTCGATTCAGCAGATAATGGCAAAAGTTACCTGCCGGCTATTCTGAGTGAATCTGTTTCGGACTTCTACTTTAAAAACAATCCGAAAAAGAAGAAGGAAGTTGTAAAAGCCACCCGTATTTCGGGGATAGAGAACCTTCAATTAAATCAATTTCTGGGAGACATGTACCTGGATGTAAATGTCTATGATAATTACATCGTTTTGTTTAATAAGGCTTTCGTAAGCCCCGCGGCAAATAATGCGCGTAGTTTTTACAGATTCTACCTGGAAGATTCAACCTTTATCGGAAACCAATGGTGTTATAAACTCACCTTTAAACCAAAGCGAAAAGGTGACATGGTATTTGAAGGGGAAATGTGGATTCATGACACTACGTATGCGATCAAAAGCTTTAAAGCAGACATTGCACCGTGGGCAAACATTAATTATGTCCAGGGATTGTACATCGAACATGACTTTGAGATGGTTGCACCGGAAGTTTGGATGCTGACCAGTGAAAAAATGATCGTTGACCTTCAGGTAACTAAAAACAGTGGTATCTATGGTTTTTACGGTAGGCGCCATTCGACCAGAAAGAACTTCGTGATCAATGAAAGCAGACCCGACAAATTCTATGCTTCGGATAATAATGTTGAAATAGAAGAAGGGGCAAAGAACAGATCAGAGGAATACTGGGCTCAGATCAGGCATGTCCCCCTGAGCGCTCAGGAAGAGGGCATTGATGAAATGATTGACTCACTTGAAAATACCAAACTGTTTAAAAATCTGAAAAATGTAATGTATCTTCTTACAACAGGTTATTATCCTTTGGGTAAAATTGAAGTTGGAAGTGCATTTTACCTGGTCAGTTTCAACCCTGTTGAAAAGTTCCGAACAGCACTTGCCTTAAGAACGTCCAATGATTTCAGCAGGAAAATT
>QKAV01000096.1 GCA_003247185.1 Crocinitomicaceae bacterium | reverse complement strand
TGAATAGTGGTTAGGTTAGGTTATGGTAAAGCAGCTCGCCCGAGCTGCTTTACTTTTTTAGATACTTTCTATTTTAAATTCGGCCCTAACCAGCGTCTCATATCCTCCACTTTATAAGCCTTTCTTTCTGAAATGTTACGCAATTGATCTTCTCCAATTAAACCTATTCCGAAATATTTACTCTGCGGGTGTCCAAAATACCAACCGGAAACACTTGCCGCGGGACTCATAGCCAGAGAAGTCGTAAGGCTAACCCCTGTATTTTTCTCTACTTCCAGCAATTTAAACAAGCCAATTTTTTCCGTATGATCCGGACACGCCGGATATCCCGGAGCTGGACGAATTCCCTGATATTTTTCTTTAATTAAATCGTCATTTGAAATCTTATCACCTTCCTCGTACCCCCAATACTCCCGTCTCACTTTTTCATGCAGATATTCCGCAAAAGCCTCCGCCAGACGATCAGCCAATGCCTTTAATAAAATGGAATTATAATCATCGTGATCCCGCTCGAATTGCTCGATGTATTTTTCAATTCCCAACCCGCTTGTCACTGCAAATGCACCTATATGATCTACTAATCCACTTGCTTTTGAAGCGACAAAATCCGATAGCGCCAAAAGTTCTGCCTTCTCCGTTTTCTTAAGCTGCTGACGCAACGATTCTATACGATGGATTTCCTTATGATTCACCGGATCATAGATGTAAATCGTCTCGTTCTCAGAGTTCGCAGGGAACAATCCAAATACCCCCCTGTTAATCAACCAATGTTCACTAATAATCTTTTCCAACATTGCTGTTGCATCATAGTAAACCCTGGTCGCCTCCTGCCCTACAACCTCGTCGTCCAGTATTTCAGGAAATTTCCCATGCAACTCCCAGGTTCTGAAAAACGGTGTCCAGTCAATGTAATCAATCAAGTCCTGCGTTTCAACTTCAATGGTTGTTACACCCAGTTGATTCGGAACCGGAGGTACTTGCGTCAAATCCAATTGCAGTCTTTTTGACCTTGCAATATCCAGGTCCAACAACTCTTTTGCTGCCCTGTTTTTGGAATGCTGTTCTCTGATTCTCGTATAATCACTTTGAATTTCCCGGACAAAGTCCTCTTTTTTCTCTCCAAGTAAGCGATCCACAACAGTTACAGAACGAGATGCATCCAATACGTGAACTACCTGATCCGCACTAAATTCCGGATCAATTTTGACTGCCGTATGAACTCTTGATGTGGTTGCTCCTCCAATCAGCAAAGGAATTTTTATTCCATTCAGCTCCATTTCCTTCGCAATCTGTACCATTTCATCCAATGACGGCGTAATCAATCCGCTTAATCCTATGATATCCACATTTTGCCTGATGGCTTCCTCGATAATCTTTTCATTCGGAACCATCACACCTAAATCTATCACTTCGTAGTTGTTACATCCGAGAACTACTGATACAATGTTTTTTCCAATATCGTGAACATCACCTTTAACGGTTGCCATAAGAATCTTACCCGAAGATTGCATTTTACCATCTTTTTCTTCTTCTATGAAGGGTAACAAATAGGCCACAGCCTTTTTCATCACACGAGCGGATTTTACAACCTGAGGTAAGAACATTTTCCCTGAACCGAACAAATCTCCAACCACATTCATTCCATCCATCAATGGACCTTCAATCACTTCAATCGGCCGTGGATATAGCTTTCTGCACTCTTCAACATCCTGATCGATAAACTCCACAATACCTTTAACCAAGGCATGTTTTAGCCGCTCCTGCACCGATTGTTCCCGCCATTCCTGTTCTACCTCTTTCTTTTTTGTATCTCCCTTTACTTTCTCCGCGTAGTCGAGCAAACGCTCCGTTGCATCCGACCTGCGATTCAACAACACATCTTCAACGTACTCCAGAAGTTCTTTATCGATATCATCATATACCTCCAGCATTGTCGGGTTAACTATCCCCATGTCCATCCCGTGTTGTATTCCATGATATAAAAATGCGGCATGCATCGCTTCACGAACACGGTTATTCCCTCGAAATGAGAAAGAAACATTGGAGACTCCTCCACTCACATGAGCTCCGGGAAGGTTTTCACGAATCCACTTTGCTGCTCTGAAAAAGTCAAGAGCATTGTTATTGTGCTCCTCCATCCCTGTCGCCACAGGGAAAATATTCGGATCGAAAATGATATCTTCTTTCGGGAAACCAACTTTTTCGGTTAAAATCCGGTAAGACCTCTCACAAATTTCAATTCGACGCTCATAAGAATCTGCCTGGCCTTTTTCATCAAATGCCATCACCACTACTGCCGCCCCGTATCTATGAATTATCTTAGCTTGTCGGATAAAATTTTCTTCCCCCTCTTTTAGCGAAATGGAATTTACCACCCCTTTTCCCTGAATGCATTTTAACCCTGCTTCGATAATCTCCCATTTTGAGCTATCAATCATAACAGGAACACGTGCAATATCTGGTTCTGCAGCAATCAAATTAAGAAACTTGACCATGGCTTCTTTCCCATCGATCATTCCCTCATCCATATTGATATCAATGATCTGCGCCCCCCCTTCAACCTGGTCGCGTGCAACGATTAAAGCAGACTCAAAATCTCCTTCCGAAATCATTCGCAGGAAAGCCCTGGAACCTGTAACATTGGTTCGCTCCCCCACATTCACAAAATTGCTTTCAGGCGTAACGATTAATGGTTCCAAACCGGAAAGCTTCAACGTAACTTTATTCTTTTCCAACATTCTATTTCTCTTCAGATTGAATAACTCTTGGCTTGTAATCCTTCACCATATCAGCAATAGCCTTAATATGTTCAGGGGTCGTTCCGCAACATCCGCCAACAATATTTACCAGCGATTCATCCAGATATTGTCTGATCTGTTTTGCCATTAATTCCGGAGTCTCATCATACTGTCCAAATTCATTGGGCAGACCTGCATTCGGATGCGCGCTTACACCAAACGAAGACTTTTTATCTAAGACCTGCAAATACGGACGCATCATGGATGCTCCCAACGCACAATTTAAGCCTACAGTAAGTAAAGGCATGTGTGAGACAGATATCAAAAATGCCTCTGTCGTCTGTCCCGTTAGTGTTCTTCCTGATTGATCCGTGATTGTTCCGGAGACCATAATAGGTAATTTCCTGCCGATTTCTTCGAACACCTCATCTATTGCAAAAAGTGCTGCCTTCGCATTCAAGGTGTCAAAAACTGTCTCTACTAACAAAAGATCTACTCCTCCTTCAATAAGCGCTTTGACCTGTTCCTTGTATGCTTCTTTCAGCTCATCAAATGTAACCCCTCTGAATCCCGGATCGTTAACATCCGGTGATATAGATGCCGTTCTGTTCGTCGGTCCAATTGACCCTGCGACGTATCTCGGTTTATCAGGATTGGCTGCAGTAAATTCATCCGCAACCTTTTTTGCAATCTGCGCACTTTGAAAATTAATATCATACACTGCTTTTTCGAGACCATAATCTGCCTGTGCAATAGAAGTTCCTGAAAAAGTATTTGTTTCCGCAATATCGGCTCCGGCTTCGAAATAAGCCCGGTGTATCGCTTCGATGATATCGGGTCTGGTTAACGACAACAAGTCATTGTTCCCCTTCAATGGTTTATTATGATCCTCAAACCAACCTTTCCGAAAATCTTCTTCGGTAAGCTGATAGCGTTGTATCATAGTTCCCATCGCTCCGTCCAGAACGAGGATTTTATTTTTTAAAAGTGCTGTTATTTCGGGTTTTGTCATACTACTATCTATTATAAACTATGAGGAAAGTAGTATGGACTTTCACGAACTTATCTTTTCGCAATGAGGCATTGCAATCGGATTTGGCACCTTTTTCAAAAAATGAACAGGTTGCCAAGGTTTCATAGGGCCTGTCCCTCCACCTTTCTTCATAAGTTTATGTTAAAGAGCTGGACAAAGGTAGTAAAAGTAGTTGATGCAGGCAGATTGATTTGCACAAAAAAAGAGCGTAAATTCTTAGCCATCCTTCAAACTTTGGATCAAATAAACATAGTACATATCATAAAAAAAGGGAGTGAATGATCACTCCCTTTTTTGTGGTGATGGACGGAATCCCTGTCTGCACTGTCGTTACGACAGGCAGGGAACCGCCTACAAGTTTTTTAATATCCTCTTCTTCACATCAGTGCGCTTCAGATACTTTTCACGTTCCCGGGCTTCTTCACTTGGATATGGACCTTCCTGATATAACAATCTATAAGGAATATGTCCTTTTGTATATTTTGATTTACCCCTATTATGTTCCGTTAGTCGGGCTTCCACATCTTTAGCCATCCCAACATAAAAGGAGCCATCCTTCAAACTTTGGATCAAATAAACATAGTACATATCATAAAAAAAGGGAGTGAATGATCACTCCCTTTTTTGTGGTGATGGACGGAATCGAACCGCCGACACAAGGATTTTCAGTCCTTTGCTCTACCAACTGAGCTACATCACCGCCTTATTTGATATACAACCTCATTTGATTGCAGGCTGCAAAGTTATAAAGTTCTTTTTATTATCAAACACACTTTACGATTTTTTTATGTCCTATCTTTGAATCCGAAATGAATACTCCTAAAACTTTGGTTATTGATGCGGGCAATACAGCTTTGAAATATGCTGTGTTTGAAGATAATAACCTTATAGAAATGCAACGAATCGATAAAGATGATTTTTCGGTTCTTAAAAGTATTTATCATCATTACCGATGTGACGGAGTTGCGATCTCCAGTGTACGCAGTAAAGAAAAGACACAGGAGTTGATTACAACAATTGGTGCAAAAAATACGTTTGAATTAAAATTCCCGTATCACTTGAACTTCAATTTAGACTATCAGACACCGGAACAATTGGGCAAAGATCGGCTTTGTAATGCCGCCGCAGCCTTGTCGTTATCGAAAACGGAATATGCTCTGGCAATTGACTTCGGTACCTGCATAAAATTTGACCTGGTATCAAAAACCTTCGGATACCTGGGAGGTTCTATTTCTCCCGGAATCCAGTTGAGGTACAACGCTCTTAATGATTACACGGATAATTTACCACGTCTGGAGGAACGAAAAAATAAACTTCTTGTGGGAAAATCAACTAATGAAAGCATCATTGCAGGAGTACTTACCGGAATCGAAGCAGAAGTGAATCAACTGATCCTGCGTTTTAAGCAAAAATATACACCATTAACGATTTTTGTGACAGGTGGAGATCATCCTTACTTTGATTTAGTCTCAAAAAATGACATATTTGCAACCGAAAATTTGACCCTAATTGGCTTATACCAACTTTATATCCAGAAAGCTTAAGCTTATCCTCATTTTACTGTTCGGATTACATCAAAGCGTGTCCGCTCAAAAATTGACCCATTCGCCATACTCCTATTACGGTATCGGAGAAATGGGAGGATTAGACAACGCTACTTTTCTATCATTAGGAAATAATTATGCAGGTATCATGGATTCAACCATCCTGAATTATTATAACCCTGCAACTTATAATTTGCTTTCGAAAGGCCAACCTTTGTTCTCATTCGGAATTTCTTCCAGAATTTCATTTTTTACGCAAAATGATTCGAAAGAATTCGATCTGGCTACCAGTTTCCAGCATTTCGCGATGGCTTTCCCAATCAAAAAGCATTTCGGATTTACAATGGGGATAAAGCCTTTTTCTTCCAAAGGATATGATTTTTATACCGGTGAATCTGTCCTTACAGACTCTATAGTATACAACTACAGAGGTACAGGAAGTTTAAATGAAGCTTTCGGAGGTTTCTCAACTGATCTGCTGAAATTAGAAAACACCCGACTGGCAGTCGGAATGAATGCAGGATATGTGTTCGGCGAAACAAAAAATATGCGAAGAAGTTACATTTACTCATCCACAGCTTCCGTGTTTTCGGGAGGAATTGATGAAAGAGTTTCGCATTTGTCTACTTTCCATTACGACCTTGGATTTTACTTAAATCACAAATTCCGCGACCACGAATTCACTTTGTCAGGAAGAATGGATCCTTCCCAAAAATTAAAAGGCAATTTCGATTACAACCTATTCTTCTCAACGAACATTAACAATGTCAATGCTTACGATACCGTATCCTCTTATACCACAAAAGATCATGTAACGTCAGCTACAAGCTACGAATTCGGATTAACGTACAAGTACATTCTGCGCGACACGAAGGAAAACAGCAGAAAATTAAATTCCGAAATTTTGGTAGCAGGCTCATTCGGCGCAACAAAATGGAGCAATTTCTCAGCACCACTAAGCGATTCAGCAGTTTTATTGGATGCAACAAAATTTTCCTTTGGTGTCCAGTTCACTCCTGAAGTCCAATTGCTGGAAAAAATGTCCACACTCAAATTCTATCAGAAAATACACTACCGCATCGGAGGTTACATGTATACACTTCCATACAGCTACAACGGAACACAAGTTTCTGATAAGGCACTGACTTTTGGTTTCGGAATACCTGTTCCGACACTTCGTTCGCTATCCTCTATTAATCTTGGATTTTCTCTGGGGAAAAGAGGGACAAACAGCAACAGTTCACTCAACGAAAACTACTACGGGATCAATCTTGGCATAACTATTGCTCCCGGGATCACTGAACGTTGGTTCAGAAACCTTAAATTGAATCCTTAAATTGAATTAAAAACGAATGAAAATGAATGCAAAGAATTTATTACTGAGCTCAAGTTTAATCTTAGGTGCGTTTCTTGGTTATGCCCAGGATGACGAAAACAGAGAATGCGATAGAATGCGCTTTTTAGGAAGTGAGGCTGTTAAGGTGGAAAATTGGAAGGAAGCAGTAACTTACTATATCAAAGGTGAGGAAATCTGTGGTAACTTCGACGCTAAACAATACAGCATTCTAACAGGAAGTTTGATCCGAACAATTAACGGAGAAACAGATAAAGCCAGTAAAGCTGCATATACAGATACTATTTTAGCTGTATACGACAGAATGGATGAAAAAGGATTCTATAGCAATAACGATGACCTTTTAAGAGCTGTATTCTATTTACAATCATCTAAACCGGATAATGAAAAGGCGGATAAGTTGTTTGTACGTGGAATAGAGGCACAAAAAACAAAAACAAAAGAAGCTTACATTTCTTACTATTACTTTAATCTGTACTCATTGTGGTACAAAGTAGGAGATGAGCAAAAACCTGAATACAAGAAAAGATTGATCAGCGAATACTTCAACCTTTCGAAGTTGATCGCTGAGGCAAACATGTCTGTAAAAGCACAGGAAAATCTGACTTCTTACTTCAACAATGTTGTAAAATCATGTGATGACATTCTTCCAGAGTTAAAAGGATTTATGGGTGCCTTTTCACAGGATCCGGCAGTGAAAAAATCTGCGGTAGAAAACTTTATCAGCTTGTTGGAA
>QKAV01000019.1 GCA_003247185.1 Crocinitomicaceae bacterium | reverse complement strand
ACAGTACTCTTTTCCTGTGAATTCATCTGTTCTGATTTCTTCAACCTCAAGTCCCGTTTGAATGAGTCGTTCTCTTTCTGAAACAATATCATTCGTCGTGAATGCTATATGCCTTAAGCCAATCGCTTCAGGATAAGATGCACGTGGTGGTGAATCAGGAAAACTGAACAGCTCAATAACGTAAGTTCCATGAAGTGATAGATCAATCTTCCAGGAATCTCTTTTTTCACGATATACCTCCCTTTCTATTTTACAGCCTAATACCTGGGTATAAAATGCCTTAGACGCAGTAATATCCGAACAAATGATTGCAATATGATGTAATCCGATTAGCACGAACTAATCTTCATGCTCTTCCTCATGTTCTTCTTCCTGATCATTCGCAGAAGACGCTGCATTTTGATCACCATGCTCTTCAGCTGGTACCTGAAAACCGTCTCTGGCCTCTTCATGCTTAATATGACCACCAGTCATCCCGGTTTGACGTCCCATGTAAATAACTACTCCTGAAAACAAGAGTACCACAACCCCTGCAATAGTTGCCATTTTCATCTTTTTCCAACTTGCAAACAAAGCTAAAAGTGACAAGAGTCCAAGCGCATAACTCAACATAGCAAAAGTTTCTGCCATTTCTTCATGCTCATGGATCATACGATGGTCTGCCCCCATGTGCTCAAGTACTTCTTCCGCCCCTTCTCCAGATGAAAATGCTGCTACAGTTGATGCAGCTCCTAAAATAAAAATGAAATAAGCCACCCTTTTAATTACTTCAGACCTGAAAGTGAAGCCCAATAAAAGAACAACCAAACCTAAGATTGGTACTAAAATCGGAAAGTGATTTGTTACTAAATGAAAATGTGCGTCATTCATAATATTCAAATTAGGTTAGTAATAGAACGAACTTAATCATTTTATTGAATCAGCAATGAAAAAAGGCCGCCAATTGCTCCCTGTTTTCTGTGAAATACCAGGTTTCAGGGATGAACTGACACTTAATCCGGTATAAGAGACAAATAGAGTTGCTCATATTTGCACACAACAGAAGCAATATCGAATTTCTTAGCCACATTTAATGCCCCGTGTCTGAATCTTTGAAGTACAGCCTCATCCTCTAATATGGAAAGTGCATTCTTCGCCATGTCCTTTACATCTCCCACATCAGACAAATAACCACTTACACCGTGTTGATTCACTTCAGGGATACCTCCTGTATTGGTGGAGATAACCGGAACTCCCATGGCAAGAGCTTCAAGGGCTGCAAGTCCGAAACTCTCTGTTTCGGAAGTGAGAACAAAAATGTCACTGATAGCCAAAACATCATTGGTTTCCCGGACTTTTCCAACAAAGGTTACCCGATCGCAAAGTTGATACTCCCGGCACAGTTCTTCTATTTTGTGACGATCAGGCCCATCCCCAACCAAAAGCAATTTGGAAGGTTTTACTTTGTTCACGTCATAGAATACTTTTAACACATCCTTTACCCGTTTCACTTTTCTGAAATTGGAGATATGGCAAAAGACGGGTTCATGATCCTCCGCATAGCGCCGACGCATGGACATGTCAATTTGTGGCAACGAATCGGGAGCATGTATAAAATTAGGAATTACATGAATTTCCCTCTCCGTGTGAAAATGACGGTATGTATCCTGTTTTAAGGATTCTGAAACCGCAGTTACGGCATCCGATTGATTGATGCAAAATGAAATCACCGGCTCAAAAGACGAATCGCGACCAACAAGCGTAATATCCGTACCGTGCAAAGTTGTTACAAATGGAATAGCAATACCTTTCGTTGCCAGTATTTGTTTTGCCATATAGGCTGCAGAAGCATGAGGTATCGCATAATGCACATGAAGGATATTTAATTTCTCGTGCTGTACAACATCCACAATTTTACTTGCCAATACCGTCTCATAAGGTTCATAATCGAAAAGCGGATAGTTCGAAACTGCCACCTCATGGTAAAAAATATTTTTCGTAAAGTGCGCCAATCGAACAGGCTGCGAATAGGTGATAAAATGGACTTCGTGACCTTTGTCCGCAAGGTACTTCCCTAATTCTGTGGCTACTACACCACTCCCCCCGAAAGTCGGGTACAAAACAATCCCTATTCTGATTTTACAATTGCAATTCGCCATGAGTCAAAAATACTCATTTTGCAGCTTTCAACGCCTCATATATCACACGTTGAATTTCAGTTCGCGTCCCCATTTTCACAATCTTCCAGTTTTCCGCATCCGGATATACCCTGTTGGACAAAAACACATACGTGAGTTTGTATTCGGGATCGGTCCAAACCAACGTACCTGTAAATCCGGAGTGACCATAACTTGATTTACTGCAGCCATCGTAACACGGACCTCCGGTTCCAGAAGTCACCGGTTTATCAAAGCCTGCTCCTCTCCTGTTCGACGGAAAATACTGATATGAGGTGTAATCTTCGATTACTTTCGGTTCAATATAATTTACCCCCGCAATTGTTCCTTTATTCAGGAATAGTTGCATGAGCTGAGCCAAATCACGTGCATTTGAAAACAATCCGGCATGGCCACCAACTCCTCCGAGCATAGCTGCTCCCTGATCATGAACGGTACCATGAATTTGTTCCTTCCTGAAAATCTGATCATTCTCTGTCGGAGCAATATCATCTTTCCGGTAGTATCTTAATGGATTATAGCACATGTGCAGCCCCAGCGGATCATAAATGTTTTTCTTCAGATATGTCTCAAAATCTACACCTCCCTGTTGCTCTACAATCTTCTTCACAAAATAATATCCTACATCAGAATATTTATATTTTTTGGCATTCAACGGTGTTCCGAGAATTGTCTGATAAATAGTGTCCGTATATGTTCCTTTGATAAACAGATCAGGCGTTACCTCCTTGTTGAAAGCTCCTGTCTCCGTTGAACTGTAAAGGTCCTTTCTCAATTGATCATTAATCATCGTTTTTTTATAAAACGGAATCCAGGGCGTAAAACCTGCCTGATGGGCTAACATATCCTTGAGTCTGACTGAAGCATAGGACGTTCCTTTTGTAAGATCAGGTAAATAATTCTCCAGATTCGCATTCAACGTAAACTGATCATTACTTTCCAGCGACATCAACGCTGTTGTACTTGCAGCGATCTTAGTTACAGAAGCGATATCATAGAGATCCGTCAGCTTTGTCGGATGATCTGTTTCATAGGTATGATTACCAAATGCCTTATGATAGATCAATTTGCCATCTACAGCGACAGCAATCTGACACCCCGGAAACGCACCTTTCGCAATAGCATCAGCCACAATGGAATCTATCTCTGCCAGTTTCTTTGGATTTACGCCAATTTCCTCCGGTTGCGAATCCTTTAGTCTCCCGGTAGAAGGAACCGATAATCCGTATCCGAATTTATATGATTCATTCACTGTTTCCGGTAGCTTTCCTTCCCCGGAAATTGTCCCCAGGAGAAATTGGCCCATCCTTTCAGCAGCAATTTCATGATTCTCATAACCAACTACTATACTTTCAAAGCCTAATAACTCGGGATTTGTTCGCAAAGCCAAAGGATTCCCCAAAAGAACCAAAACATCTCTTTTGCTCTCAGGAATTCCATTTACCCACTCCTCTATACTTTTTGGTAATCCGAATTTTTTAGTCTGAAGTACGGAACTGGTATGCACCGTTGTAATGACAAGATCATAATCTTTCAATTTGCCTAATACGTCCTTTTTTGCTTCATAACCACTGTATGCGTGATAGAAGTCTATATTTCCGATGCCTTTCATCGCTTCCTGCAACGGTTCCACATGTGTCCCGATACTCACAACAGCAATCTTTTTATCAAAGCTACTTACGGGCAAATTTGTATTGTCGTTCTTCAATACCGTAATTGCTTTTTCATATACCTGACGTTTGGCCAGCTGTACTTCTCCCTCAGAATATTTTCTGTATTTCTTTGGAGCGATGATGTAATCATATTTAGCCTGAAGCACCTTCCGTAAACGCTCATTTAATGTTTCTTCTGAAATTGCACCTGATTCCACACGCTTTTTCAACGCTTCGATTGCTTCTCCCAAACTTTCCGGAATCAATAAGATATCTATACCCGCCTCAAAAGCCATTACCACAGCTTCTGTTTTCCCATAGCGATCAGCAACTGCCTTCATTCTTAAGGCATCACTTACAACCAGTCCCCGAAAACCTAGCTCTCCTTTCAGGTAATCCTGAATCACTTTTTTTGAAAGGGAAGTTGGCACTCCGGAAGGATCCAAAGCCGGAACATTTAAATGTCCTACCATCACTGATCCCGCACCTGCCTTGATACCCGCTCTAAACGGCACAAAATCAATGGCGTTGATTTGATTATACGTATTGTTTACTATGGGTAAGTCATAATGTGAATCCACATCCGTATCTCCGTGCCCCGGAAAATGTTTGACACTCGTCATCACGCCCTGCCCTTCCATTCCGTAAACCGAAGCCGCTACATGCTTTGCCACCATACGAGGCTGCTCTCCGAACGACCGGAAACCGATAACCGGATTTTCCGGATTACTGTTTACATCTGCTACAGGTGCAAAATTAATATGAATCCCAAGCTCGCGGCACTCTTCTCCTATCATGGCCCCAACGGTTCTCGTCAGCATACTGTCATTCGCCGCTCCGAGTGTGTAGTTGTATGGAAAACGATCTTCGCCGGACAAGCGCATGCCTACTCCATACTCCGCATCCATGGCTACTAATAACGGAATATTCGCTTTACTCTGATACCTGGTAATTGCTTCGGAAAGATTGTTTCTGTCTCCCTGAAAAAAGATGACACCACCAATCTTATAATCGCTGATCATTTGTTCCAGTTCCTTAAAATGTTCCTCTCCCTTGTTTGAATTGGAAGCCATCATAAAAAACTGCGCAATTTTCTCCTCTAATGTCAACTTTTGTAGTTGCTCTTCAACCCATGCGGCATATACCCTTTTCTTTTCTGTTTGGGCACTTCTTTTTTGAACGACATCAATGGAAGGCGTATAGGAAGAGAAAATGGCAAGCGCTCCCGAAACACTGAGCGCAACTAGAATAAATATAGGAGAAAGAAATCTTTTCATAATCTTAAAGCTAATAAAGAGTCGGACAAAACGTTATATCCTTAAAATCATTTTTTCCACAGAAGAATAGCAAAAACTTCTCCAAACTGACAAAAAGACATTAAGTTATGTGAGGAACGGTTTTTGACCAGTCTGTAACGTGTGCGACTTATAAATTCGTATTTTTGTTAGAGAGCTATGAAGATCAAATTTCTAAATAAAACTACTCAACCTAAGCAATTTCGTTATACGCCTATGTATTACGATGAGAGAAAGGAACGTATCGAAGAAAAAAAGGAGTACTATCGCAAATTGGATGAAGGAGATGAATCTGATGCCGATCGCGTTAATGCATTTCGCTCCAATCTTCGCAATGAATGGACAAGAACAGAAGTACGCCAGTCGCATTTCAGAGCTTCCAATCTGAGAATTCTCTTACTTATCGGAATACTGCTCGCATTGGGATATTTCATCTTCAATGGAGTCGACGAGGTAGATACCGTTGTACATAAGCTTTGGTAAAAATGAGTAACAAAATCCACAAACTACCTGATCACATAGCCAATCAAATTGCAGCCGGAGAGGTTATTCAACGCCCTGCTTCAGTGATTAAAGAATTGATGGAAAATGCCATTGATGCGGGAGCGACAAATGTACAGGTCCATATTAAAGATGCAGGAAAAACGCTGATTCAGATTATTGATAACGGAGTTGGTATGACTGCTGACGATGCCGTAACCTGTTTTGAACGCCATGCCACAAGTAAAATTTCTAAGGCTGACGATCTTTTCAACCTGGTTACCAAAGGATTCAGAGGTGAAGCCCTGGCGTCTATTGCCGCTATCGCGCATGTTGAACTAAAGACAAAACGTGCGGAAGATGAAACGGGGACTTACGTTCGGATTGAGGGCTCAAAAATCAATGATAAAAAGGAGACAGTTTGTCCTGATGGCACTCAATTCGAGATCAAAAACCTGTTCTACAATGTGCCTGCTCGAAGAAATTTCTTAAAATCAGATAAGGTTGAGTTCGGACATATTTCGGATGAGTTCATCCGCGTTGCGCTTGCTCACCCGGCAATCGGGTTTAAACTGACTCATAACGGCACTGTATTATTTGATCTGAAAGATGCGGTGCTACGGAAGCGGATTGTAGATGTGCTTGGAAAAAACACAAATGACAGATTGGTACCTATTGAAGAGTCTACAGACATTGTAAAACTCAAAGGATTTGTATTAAAACCTGAATTTGCAAGGAAAAGCCGTGGAGAACAATTTCTATTTGTGAACGATCGCTTCTTCAAGAGCACGTATTTCAATCATGCGATTACAAAAGCATATGAAGGCTTGTTGAAAGAGGGTTATTTCCCGAGCTACTTTCTTTATATGAATGTTGATCCTCAAAAGATCGATGTCAATGTGCATCCTACTAAAACAGAAATCAAATTTGAAGAGGAAAAGTTCATCTACTCGATCCTGATAAGCAGTGTACGACAAGCTTTAGGAAAGTTTAATATTGCTCCCACACTGGACTTTGACCGTGAAACCTCATTTGACCTTCCAATATCGATGAAGGGACAACCGGTTGTGGAACCGGAAATTAAGGTAGATACCAGTTATAATCCATTCAACACAACCGACAGGTCTTCTTCGGGGTCAAGTCGCAATAATTATACATCTGCGATTAAAAGCGCCGGATTCGGAGCTGAGAAATCATTTGATCAG
>QKAV01000094.1 GCA_003247185.1 Crocinitomicaceae bacterium | reverse complement strand
GACTCGTACGATTGGAACGGAAGTACTTATACTACGAGTGGTACGTACACGTGGTCAACAACCAACGCTGAAGGCTGTGACTCAACTGCTACGTTGAACCTAACCATCCACAATTCAACAACTTCAACGACTACGGTAACGGATTGTGACTCGTACGATTGGAACGGAAGTACTTATACTACGAGTGGCACGTACACATGGTCAACAACCAACGCTGAAGGCTGTGACTCAACTGCTACGTTGAACCTAACCATTCACTATTCAACAACTTCAACGACTACGGTAACGGAGTGTGACTCGTACGATTGGAACGGAAGTACTTATACTACGAGTGGTACGTACACGTGGTCAACAACCAATGCTGAAGGCTGTGACTCAACTGCTACGTTGAACCTGACTATCAATCCATTGCCTTCCGTAACTCTCATACAAGCAGGGTTGACTCTCACCGTTGAAGCAAATGGGGCGCAATATCAGTGGGTTGATTGTAGTAATAATCAATATTTGAATGGTGAAACGAATCAATCATTTACGGCAAGTCAGAATGGAGATTATGCTGTAATTGTCAACAATGGAAATTGTTCAGATACTTCAGATTGTATAACGATTAATAGTGTTGGTATAAGTGATGTTGAAGAATTTGAGGTTCAATTGTATCCTAATCCTACGATGGACATCTTATATGTTTCCTCAGATGAAGTTGTGTTGACCATTTCTATTATGAACCTTAACGGACAGATCGTAGACTTACCAAAAATGATTTCATCCAATTTTGTTACGGTAGATTTAAGTGATGTTTCCAGTGGAGTATATCTGATAGAAGTTACGACGGCAAGTGGAAAAGTAACCAGACAGAGAATAATTAAAGAGTAAACTTTTAATAGTTGTTTGTAGCAGAGTTATCTGAAAAGAGAGGCCTCCTTATTGGTGGCCTCTCTTTTTTGGATTAAAGCATGTAATTTCTTAGCCAAATACCATCGGTATATTATTTCGGTAAAAGATGCTGAAGCCGTTGATGTTGCATTACCATTTCCGAAACATTAAATACAACCTGCTTCATGGTCCTCAGGTTCTTGAGAAAAGAAGAAAGATCATCTTCGAGAGTCATGTGTTCATCACGGAAGGATTGTTCATCATGAGAAAATGGATTTTCGTCAAGCAGTTCTATTTGGTTCATGTGTCTTTCTATCCGAAGTAAAAGTTGACTGCATAGAGTAGACATTTCTTTAAGACCTTCAATTAAATTGGCCAAATCAACATTAAAAGATTCATCCTTAAGCCACAGGTAATAACGGCCAATCAAATCTTCCAAAAAACTGATTTCGGTATTATAAAACTGTATATCTGACATCCAGTGTTCAGACAATGCATATAATGAATCTAAAGACGCATTATGTAAATAATCACTTTTCGGGCGTATTCTGTATTCACTCATAGAAATAAGGTTTAGAGATTTAACTTCTACCAATTTATCCTAAAACGAAAAGGAAAAATATGATATGACTCACATTTGAAGTTAAAGTTTATCAGTCGATGAATGAAGGGATTATGCGATGAAGTACACAGATTATGTAAAAATACGTAGGTCACTGCGGAAACCCTGTACGTCGAACTAAGTCCTTTCATTGAAATTGAATGCACGCCTTTTTGTTTTAGGTGAATATCGGTTTCTGCTGTGTTCCTTTGATCATGTTTAACAATTAAATGATCACACAATGAAAACTTTTAACCTAACCACAATTTCAACTTTTACCTTACTAAGTGTATTTGCAACCGCTCAAAATGATGCAAATTGTAACTATCCCTTCAATGTTCAATTAGAAGTCCAACAGCCCCGTTGTGCAGACGACAATGACGGTTCGATTTCGTTACATATTACAGGAGGATCGCCATATACATCCGCAACCGGATCAGGGGGATACGTTATCGATTGGGACAAAGATCTCTTTGATGGAATGTCAAATATTGAAATAGTAAGCACAGGTGTATATAATGTAACGGTCATGGATTCCAGTGGCTGTTATTTTTCGACATCCGTGGAAATTATTGCTCCTGACCCGATTGTAGTTGACGCAGATATTGTTCAACCTACAAGCAGTGTTACCGGTTCAATTGAACTGAATGTAACCGGAGGAACTCCGGGATACAGTTTTGTCTGGAATACCGGTAACCATGGAAACCTAATTAATGATATTGTCGCAGGTGTTTATTCCGTAGAGATCAAAGATGCGAACCAGTGCATTTTGAATGAATCATACACGATTAATAGAAGACGCGTGTTGTCTTCTGATCATGGTAATGTAATCAGTTCATTGAATTATGCAGCCATGAGAAACGGAGATGACAACACGAATGCATATCCGAATCCATCCGAAGGACAATTCAACCTTACATGGAAAGACAATGAGATCAATAAAATTACCATTTACAACCAGATGGGATTCGCTGTCCGACAATTTAAGGTATCAGGGATTTCGACATTAGAAGTATACGATCTTGAGCCAGGCATGTATAAAATAGTGTACAGCGGAAGTCCGGAGAAGGATTACTATTCTACCATTATGGTGAGGTAGTCTGTTCCGGGAATCAATAGTAATAGAGGGGCTTAGGCCCCTTTTTTTTTATAAGATAGACTTGATCACCTTGAAATTGCGGTATTCCTTAAGTCTCGGGTCGTAGAACTCTTCTTCGAGATAATAGATTTCAAATTCTTTTCCTACCAAACTTTTGTAATCCGACTGTAAGGGCTGTTCGGTTTCGATTACTCCCATCCAGTACATTTTGGAAGTTTTACCATTTGTTTCTTTTACAGTAAATGTGATGAACATACCTTCATCAATAGAAGTGATTCGTCCGTATACATATTCATATACTACTGATGTTTCATTGAAGCGTTCTTCATACATCTCATTAACGTAAGAGTCTTCATCTTCCATGACGCGTTCTGTCATAGCCAGTAAAACATCCGGGCATTCACCGGCCATGCGTAGACCAATGATCTCTCCAAGCCGTTGCCCATCCGCCATCATAGCATCCAGATCAATATTGTGATCGCGTTTTAGTTCTTTTTTATATGGTTTTGCAGCTGTAAGCATACATACACCAATACGCATAGTTATTTCATTTGAACTAAGGCTGTCCGTTATTCCATCAATACAGCTACAGGTTTCCTGAGTTATGGTTGTCATATAATCTTCCTGCGCGTTCACATTCCAAACAATCACGATCAAAATAATACCTGTGATGAAGTTTCTCATTTTTGATTTTTTTACGAATTAACGAAATCTCACTAACATATAATAGCTCTGAATGTAATATTCATGCGCTGACCTGTGACACCTTTTGCCTTTGGAATCTCATGTTTCCAGTTGTGCTGAAGCAGACCTTGTATAAGAAGTACATCCCCATGCTTCAGTATAATTGTTTCCTTGTGTCCATCACTTTTTCTTCGAAAAACCATTTTTCGTGTTGCTCCGTAACTCACACTAACAATTGTCGGTTCCTTTCCCAGCTCCTTTTCGTCATCGCTGTGTAACCCCATACTGTCATTGCCATCCCTGTAAAGATTTACCAAAGCCGAATTAAAACGGATTCCGGTCTGTTGTTCAATTCGATCTCGTAAAGCGATTAAAAATTCATTCCATGGTAAGGCGTCAAATTTTTTCCGGCTGTAGATATAAGAAACTCCCTCATCGCCGAAGAGCTGACTCAGACGCGGCTGCAGGATTTCTTTTCCAAAGATTCTGATGGTTTCCTGTCGCAAGCTGAAGCTGCTTATTTCGGGAAAGGGATCATTTTCTTTTTCAAGTCCGGGAAAACAGATCAGGTCATCACCTAAGGATTTCATATTAATGTTCGTTAACTTTACCGTAGAACCGAAAGTTATGAATTATAGAACAAGTGTCATTCGTAAAGAACATTTTAATGCCGCGCATCGATTACATAATCCGAACTGGACAGACGAGAAGAACCAGGAAGTATTCGGGAAATGTAATAATGGAAATTACCACGGACATAATTATGTGATTGAAGTGAAAGTTACAGGTAATGTTGATCCAGAGACGGGTTACGTGATGGATACAAAAATTCTGAGTGACCTGATAAAAGAAGAGATCACGGAAAGATATGATCACAAGAACTTCAATCTGGACATTCCGGAGTTTAAGAATCTTATTCCTACAGCTGAAAATATTGCCAGAATGATCTTTGAAAGATTAAGAGAGCGGATTCCGGGTAATCTTGAACTGCAGATCAAATTGTACGAAACCGAAAGAAATATTGTGGAATATCCTGCCTGAGCGAAGTAATACTTCACACCATTTCGTGCAATTGATAGTTCATATGTATATAATGGATGCCTTCTTCAAAACTGCCAACCACTTTTAACGGGTGTTTCGGTCTGTTGAATTTGAAATAATATTGGGCAAGAATCTTTTGTGCCAGGTTTTTGGCTACAAACACGTGTCCCAGTGAAGGATTGGTTTGATCCATTTCTGCAGCGTACCTTCTTGCATCTGTAGTGATAGATACAAATTCATCACCCGTAAAAATAAAAGGGCGTTTAATTGTTGTTATCTGAGCATAGACTTGCTGAAGTTCTTTTAGTGTTTCAACAGTGACTTTAGTACCAGCATTGTAATGCACGTGAATAATGCCATCCACACGCAATTCAACTTTGTAGTCCTTAGTTTTAGTAGTCATTAATTAGTCTGGTAAGAGGCGCAAGTTAATCATTTGAAGATTGTAATCTCAAAGGTCGCATGGTTTATTTTTAATTTTTTCATACGATGCTTTAACTCGTCTGTTAAATGGTCAATCTGATCAGCTGTCCACTCGGGAGAAATAACAATTACAACATTTAGAACATGCGAATTATTATCCAATGTCCACATGCGTAATTCATGGATATCTTCCACGCCATCAGTGTCTCTGATAAGATTTTCCACTTCCTCTCTGCTGACATTTTTAGGTGCGCGCTGTAACAGAATGACAATAATTGATCTACTGTTTCTGTATACATTGAAAAGGATAAATAACGCTATTGCAATCGAAAGAATCGGGTCTATAATATTGAAATCCCACAGCAGGATTACAACTGCTCCGATCAGAATGGCAATCCATCCCAATACATCTTCAAGCAGGTGTAGTGATACTACGCGTTCATTTATACTTTTTCCGCCCGTGAGAATGTAAAAGCCTATTGCGTTAATAACAATTCCAGCAATTGCCAGCCCTAGCATACCTGTACTATTGACATCTGTTGTCTCAAAGAGACGGGGAATACTGGTGGAGATGATCCAAACACTTCCTGCAAATAGCACTAATGAATTAAATAAGGCGCCCAGCACTGAAAAACGGCGATAACCAAAGGTGTAGGCATCGTTTTCACTTTTCATCGATAAGTGCTGCAGGTACCAGGCTATTCCTAAAGAGATGGAATCTCCCAGGTCATGGGCCGCATCAGAGAGTATGGCAACACTGTTTGTCATGAATCCGCCAATTACTTCAATGCCGACAAAAAGTGTGTTTAGCCAGAATGCAAAGCGGATTCTACCTGTGTGATGATCGTCAATATGATGATGGTCGTGACTCATTCCTTCGGGAAAGTTAATACAAAATCAACACGCCGGTTCATTGCTTCATCTTCTTCTGTTTTTTCAGGAAAGCGCAGGGGGAAATCATTGCTGACTCCTTTGTAGGAAAGCCGATCTGTAGAAATGCCATTTTTCTTTAAATACCTGTACGCTTTTTTTGCTCTTTTTGTACTCAGTTTTTTATCTGGTCCGCAACAAACGTGTCCACGTATGAGTACATGAACTTCTTTATTTTCCTTTAGATAACGGATCATATCCTGCAATACATATCGATAATTGGAGTCGATTTTACAGTTGCTACCTTCATAAAAGAGAACAAGAGGGTAAAGAGAATCTTTAGGTTCCTGTTGAGCCGTCACCGTAGTGCAGATGAATAGGAAATACAGACTACAAAGCAGTTGTTTCATCTGTCTCATCAGTTTCAGCTTTTTTGAAGATGATATCCACGCGTCTGTTTGCCTTTCGGTCTTCCATTGTTTTTTCAGGCCAGGCAACAGGTATCGTATTACTATAACCTTTGTAAGACAGACGGTCTTTGGAGATCCCGTGTTTAACCAGATACTTATACACTGCTTTTGCCCGTTTGTTACTGATTCGCTGATTTTTCCCACAACAAACATGCCCGCGAATATGAGCCGATAGCTCCTGATGTTTGAGTAAGGTAGCGTTCAGGTATTCCAGATAAGGATAGGATTCCGGTGTAACCTTGGCCTTACCTCCGATAAAAGTAATCGGTGTAACGATCGGTACGCCTTCTACAATCTCGTCCAGCGAAGGAGGATCGCGTCTTGCAGCCAATGCTTCCGCTTCCATATCATAAACAGCTACAGTATCAGGTTCGCCTTCATTTCCATCATAATTGATCTGGACAGTATTGGCTTTTTCAGGTCCTAGAAAATAATACACATCAATACGGTTCCAGTTATCAACTTCAAAGTTAAGAGAGACATGTACATTTCCGTAAATATTTACGCTTGGCTCGGTCATTTGCGAAGGCAGACGGTTGATAATACTGTCAACAAAACATTGTGCAATTTTTTCAGAGTTTACACCCTGTTCTGCGAAAGAATTAAGCTCGATCACCTGTGATTCATGTTGCGATAATTGAATCAGAAATGCAGCAAATTCTTCTGTGGAATGCGCCGTCATTCGGCAATCATTAACACTGAAATAAAAGGACTTATGCGAAATCTGTGCATGAACCATCATCCCGAAAAGAAGACCAAGCATAAGTAGCAGTGGGCGAAACATGTTTATTTGAACGGATGTTCGACAGTGAAGGTTACAGGAAAAAAGGATTAAAGTAGTGCAGAAAACCGATTTGTTCCGAACCAGAAGGTTGAGAGTTCATCAGGGTATTTTACGCGAATTTTTATTCGAATATCAATATTTTAACAGCCTCATTTTTCAAATTACCGGATCAGTAGATCAAATTCTTTCGCCCCTTTGGTTGTCAGATATGGATAGAGTTCATGCAATATGATGTTTTTATATTTTTCTTTGACATCAAAATCAATTTCACGATTACTGATGGAGGCATTGGAAAAGCAAAAATCTGTCAGAATCTGGAGTCGGATAAACAGAAATTCATGTTCTTCATCAAATTCCCGGTTACGCATTATCCCTGTTCTGTTTAGCTCCTGAAAAAAAGCAAGCATTTGTTTCTTTCTTTCGGATGTTAGCAATGCGTAATGTTCTCTGATTGTTTTATGGTCACGCATGATGTGGACAAAGTCAAGCAAAAAGAATCTGTATTCATTGAAATTTTCCATGATGCCATTCATAACCATAAAGAATGATTCCAGGGTATAGCTGTCTTCACATTCACTTATGCTGGCATTTATTTTTTCTACCAGTTCAAGGTAAAGAGCTTCTATGATATCATCTCGCTTTTTGTAATGGTAGTTAAGGTTTCCCTGACTAATGTTCATCTCGGAAGCAATGGTTCTCAATGTTACCTGTGACAATCCTTTTTCATTGAAAAGATGTAAAGAGGTCGTCAGAATTTTTGTTTTTGTACGCACTTTGCTCATGATGTAAAACTAAAAATAATTTAGTACACCTGACCTAATGTGTAACTTTTTAGTACATTTGACCTAAAATGTATAAGATGAAAAAAATAACAATAATAGGAGGTGGAATAGGTGGATTGACTTTAGCCATTGTTCTGAAGCAAAATGGGATGGAAGTTGAAATTTATGAGCAGGCAGAAGCTTTCAAAAAAGCAGGTTCCGGAATCAATCTGGCGATGAATGCCATGCAGGTATTTAAGCGCCTGGGGATTTATGATGATGTCGTTTCTGCTGCCTATCATACCACAAAAATGAATGCACGGACAAAGTCACTTGACCTGTTGATTCGGGCAGATTTTAAAAAATATGAAGATGAGTTTAAGGTAAAACAGGTAGCTATAGATAGAACCTCATTGCATAAGGTGCTTTTGCAGCATGCTGAAGGTATTACCATTCACATGAATAAAACGATTCGTGAGATCGTGGAAAGTGGCAATGGAATTGAATTGTACTTTGAGGATGGAAGTAAGTCGGAAGCATCTGTTGTGATTGGCGCTGACGGTATTCATTCAAAGGTAAGAGCATCACTGTTTCCTGAAAGTAAACTGAGAGATGCAAAACAAGCATGCTGGAGAGGAATAGCAAAGATGGATATTCCCAAAGCGTTTTCAGGAGAATTGAATGAGCTTTGGGGAGTGGGAAAACGTTTTGGTTTTGTTCCTATATCAGATCAGGAGATTTATTGGTTTGCGGTTCTGACTAAACAGAAAGGAAGATCGCGCGGTGAAGATTTAAAGACGGAATTTGAACATTTTGCTCCTATTGTTCAAACGGTGATTTCAAATACAACACCTGAAGAAATTTTATTTAATGAAATATGGGACTTAAAACCAATACCTCAGTGGTACAGGGGAAATGTTTGTTTAATGGGAGATGCAGCACACGCAACAACTCCTAATCTTGGGCAAGGTGCCTGTCAGGCTATTGAAAGTGCGTTGGTATTGGGAAATGCTTTGAAAGAAGAACAGTCGGTAACAGCTGCATTTGAGAAATACCAAGGCATCAGAAAGGAAAAAGCAAATTATGTAACCAATACCAGTTGGAGATTTGGAAAGATAGCCCAATGTGATAAATCAATGATGTGCAATATCCGCAATATGCTGATTAAAGCAACCCCGCAGTCTATGTCAGAGAAACAGAGCAGACGTTTGATTGAACTTAATTTCTGATCGGGGAATAGTTATTTAATTCCATTTGGGGCGTTGCAATTGGGGGTACTTTTGTTTCGTCATCAGGAAAAAAAACAGAGAAATAAAAAATCCCGACTTCTCAGCCGGGATTCCGATTAAAAGTTCGGGGGTTATTGTTTGTTTAGCTGTTTAACTGCATTCAGTTGGTCGCCTGTAATATGTACAAAATAAGTACCGGCCTGCAAATTTTGCAGATTCAACTCAAACAGAGCAGCATTTACTTCAATGGTCTTTTCCAACATGATACGTCCGTTTAGATCGACTACCTGAACAGACACGTTTGAGGCATAATCTCCAAGGTCAATTTTTACAAAACCACTTGTAGGGTTAGGGTAGAGGAGTACATTATCCAAAGTGATATTTTTTAATCCGGCACCGCTCATCTGGTGTTTAAAAACAGGGTGAATTGCTCTTGCTGTTGCAATACCTGAAGCTGACCATGCTCCTGAAACATAGAAATAATTCGTCCCCGGAGTGTACACGTCATTCGATTGGAGGAGGCTGATACCTGTATTAAGAGGCTCAAAACATCCGAATGCATAAGTACCTGTAGGAAGAATAACTTCATTTTGAAACTGAAGATAATATTCACTTTGCCCGAGGCTCATTGTTACCGGAATTCCTCTTGCTATTTCCGTCGAAGGAAGTGAACCGTCATAGTTATAGATTAGTCCGAAAGTATTTTCCGCATCAGGAAGCGTATTAGGCTCGAGCAGAATGTTGATTCCGATAATTGTATCCTGAGTAAATAATTCATACAAACTCACAGCGTAAGCAGAATCTGTTGTTGATACCGTATAACCATTAGCGGTGAATACACCGTTGTCACGCGCATAAGTTGAATCAGTTAACTCAAATGAATATGTCAGTGTATCGTTTGTATTTGCATTGTCTGTGAATGCAGCGTTCGGGTAGACATTCACCTGTAAATCATACATTCCCTTTCCTTGATTCATTGGAATAGTAGAAGTGGTTAATACTCCGCTACCTCCGGATGCCACATTTAATGCAGAAAGTGTCTGACTCGAAACAAGTCCGCCGTTAAAATAATACTCAACATTGGCAAAAATAGTATCAATTGTATTAACACTTTGATTCGCATAGGAAATCTCGTATGTCTCTCCGAAAGCCTGAGTGCTTGGTATTTGAGTGTAACCATGTGTTGAACGTAGTGCTGTAATTGCAACGTCATCCGTTAAGTTACTTACGTCTGTATCATAAGCAGTTACGATATTTGCCGGTGTACCCTGGGTTAAGACAAGTAATGTGTTTTGTCCCGGAAAATAATTAGTAGAGAAAAATGCACCTCCGGCTAAACCGCTTGTTGAACCGTGTAGTGTACTAATGTCAGAAAATACATCGTGCGTATAAACGGTAGGAGTCCCGGTTGGCAATTGAATAGCTGTAATCTGACAATTCGCAGTACCTCCCTGATGATAAACCCACAAATACGGACCACCTGATGTGGTGCCATCATAAGCAGCACCGTACATCCCGCTTAAGGTATGCGTTGCAGCGGTAATCGTACTTAGTACGGTACCACTCATACTTATAGAAACAATATCTGTGTTGAAGTTACCGGTCCAGAAACCACCGTTTCCTCCATCCAGAGTTGGGTCATAAGTCAGGAAGCGGGAAGTAACAGGAGCTGAACTTGTAATCGTGCCCGTAATTAATTGGGTGGAAGGATTGAGAATTGTAATGGTGTTTGTTGCATTTCCCAGATACAAGGACGTTCCATCTGAAGTAATTGAACGGGTACCACTAAGTCCGGCAATAACAAACTTGGAAATAAAGCTTCCCGTGCTGGAGTAACGGATTATGGTATCATATTGCCACATGGAAGTCCAGATTTCTCCGTTTACATAAGCAACAGCTGCCTGACCTACAGTGTTATTTGCAGCGGTTGTAGCATCAAAGGAATACTGTACATCCCAAAGCGTCTTGTTTGCGGAGACAGAATTATTAGCTACGTGTGGCGCAGCTTCAGCTCCGTTTAAGTTTTGCGCCTGAACTCCAAATGTAATTAGAGCCCCAGCGAATAGTAATGGTCTTATCATAATGATTGTTTTATCGATACAAATATCCGTAAGAAAGAACTACTAAAACAGAATATTTATCAGTTTTTGCTTAAGATAGCACTTTATGGTTCAAAATGTTAGGCCGGGTAGGAACGAAATCCGCTTACAATTTGTTGTCATTCTTTAAGAATGGAGCTGTAGTTTTAAGTATAAGTAAATCAATTATTTATAAGTTGAAAAGGCTGTTCCCGTTATACCTGCTGATCTCTAAACCGTTTTTTTGATTATTTTGCCCCGACAAATTATAATTCAAATTAATAAAGAGACTATGCTAAAAGGTACGATAACACTGATTCTGGTTTTGGTTTCCTGGTTCAATTATGCTCAGGAAGGCAGTTATGTAATTCTTTCTGATAACGAGAAGATCACTTTAAAAGAGGGAAGTGATATATTTTTTGATGTAAGATATACTATCACTACGTCTTCAGGAAAAAAGAGATCTATATCCAATAAAGATATGGCAGTGTTATATGTAAACGGGGGATTGAGGTTGTCTTTACCTATGAAACAAGGTGGTCCAAGAGTGTTGCAAAACATTATTGCTTATTCAGATTCATACATCCTAACGTATTACTCTTCCGGAAGCTACACTTATATGACTTTGTTCGATAGAGAATACAATGTGATTCTTGCCCGACTGGATGGACATGGAATAGAATCTCCGGAGAAGAAGGCGAAAGAGCAGGTAGCTGAAAACCTAGCAAATCTTGAAAAGGTACGTACGTATTTTGACTGCGAAGGTTTGGATGATATCTGGGATACCATTACTGGTTATATCAACGAGCGAGACGGTATATACTATAATGGTCCTACCGGAATGTGCCCGGGTACCACGGCTATCGACATAGATAAGTTCGTAAAAGTGTATCTGAAATAACTTTTAAAATCTGAGAATAAAAAAATCCCGGCTAAGAGGCCGGGATTTTTTGTTTTAATCTGTCGAAGATTCTATTTCTTGTAAGCATCAATGTCAATCTTCACATTGAACTCGCGTGTTTTTAGTTTCCCTGAAAGCGTTGCTTCTCCCATTGAAACTGTCATTTCATCCGCGAAGATGATACCGTTGTGATTCGCATACTTCTTATAAGTAATACGTGACTCGTTTGTCTCTTCACCTTCTGTCTGAATACTCAGGGTCATTACTTTCATGAAAGTTCCTTTTTCGAAATACTCGAAACTTTCTGTTTCACCATCATTCAATTTCAGAACGTAGCATTCTTTTCCATCAAGATCTTCAATTCCAATCAACTCATATTCCATCCCGCTTGTCTTGTAGTTCATTTCTGGGATCAGACCGGTAGATTTTTGCTTGGCAGCTACTTTTTCTGCAGAATAGGTTTCTGTTCCTGTTTGCATGTTGGTAGACATACCCTCTGTCGGACTCACATATTCTTTCTGGAAAACCATTCCCTGAGCTTCCAGTTTGGAACCTGTCGTATTCGGACTGATCCACACGCGTGTTGAAGCCATTGGGAAAGGCATTTGCGGCATAGTGAATTCATATACCTCTTGCATAGACTTGATCTTCTTCAATTTCTTAGCCTTCATTTTCGCATTCATGTCCGGCATGATCGCGTTAACGTAACTATCCAGTAATTGATCTGCTGTAATGTCGGCAGCAATACGCTCTTTTACAGGATTACCAAATGCATCCAGTTTTTCGATCTTTCCATCTGCGTCGAATGGTTTCAAACGATCAATAACTTCTTCGTTTCCTACTACAATGATGTTCAATTTGTCAGCTGTAAGGTACTTCTTCGCAACCTCCTGAATGTCTTTCAAATTGATTGCAGCCAGTTTTTGAAGATAAGTCTGGTAGTAGTCCTTTGGCAACTGGTTACGGATGATGCTTAATGCAAAACGAGCAACAGTTGAAGGGCTTTCCAGTGAACGAGAGAAACTTCCCGCCATTGAAGATTTGATCAGATCCAGCTCGTCCTGATTAACTTCATTTTTTATAATACGGACAAATTCATACAGGATTTGTGTGATGGCGCTATCCGTTACATCATTTCTGAAGTTACCTCCGGCATTGATCCAGCTTCCGTCACGGTTTACATTTAAACGGGAATAACATCCGTAAGTGTATGCCTTGTCTTCACGAAGGTTTTGCATCAAACGGCTTCCGAATCCGCCACCACCAAGTACCTGGTTCAATACATTTAGTTTCAGATAATCAGGATCTCCTGGCTTAATATCGATTGGAAAAGTAACCTGAATAACGGATTGCACCGCTCCCGGCTTATTGATAAAGAATACGCGGTTACCGGCGTTGGTGTTCTTTGAACCTAAAGTAGCTTCATACGGTTGCCCGCCTTTCCAACTACCGAAGTACTTGTCAACAAGAGGTTTCAATGTGGCCATGTCAATATCGCCTACAACAACCAGATAACTTCCTTCCGGTGTAAATGTTTGTTTAAAATAACCTTCGATCATTCCGCGGTTGATGTTTGCCAAAGTAGCTTCTGTCATAATCTCTCCGTACGGATGATTCGGGAAATTGATCTTCGATACGGCATTATTTGCCATTGTTCCCGCATCAGATTTAGCAGATAATAAACCGGATTCATTTTGTTTAATGATACGATCTACTTCACTTTGAGGGAAATTGGCGTTCATCAGTACGTCAGACATGATGTCCAGTCCCTTGTCCATGTGTTTTGTTAAACAAGACAAGCGGATTGAATTGTTGTCCGCACTCAAATCAGCTCCTACATAGTCAATAGCAGCATCAATTTCATCCTTTGAACGGTTGGCAGTTCCGGAAGTAATCAATGAACCGGCAACATCTGCCAGTCCGGCCAATTCTCCCTCCATACGCGGAGAACTTCCTGTTACGATTTCAAATGTTACGCGAGGTAACTTGTGATTCTCCGAAAGAATAACGGTCATTCCGTTAGCTGTTTTATATACTTCGGAGTCTTTAATATTAATTGTAGGTGCAGGTCCTGCTTGCGGTCGCACGGAACGATCTAACTGACCGTAGGCGAAACAAGGAACAATGCTTAATGCGATTATAAGTTTTTTCATGATAGTCAGTTTTATTTTTGATCTTCTTTAGGTAAGTACAAAAGAATAATACGCTTGTCCTGAGTCAGGTATTTTTGAGCTACACGTTGAATATCCTCACGCGTTACTTTCATATAGTTTTCCAATTCCGTATTGATCTTATTTGTTCCTCCGTTGTAAACATGGTTCTGAGCAAGATTTTCAGCGATACCCGCTACACTTGCATTTGAACTGATGAACTGATTTTCATATTGATTGCGGATTTTTTCAAATTCTTCTTCCGAAATCAAGTCTGTTTTGATTTTTTGGATTTCAGCATCAAATGCAATTTGAATAGAATCCAGAGATTTGTCTTTCGCTGCGATTGCTGCAAAAATTCCCAATCCGGCATCTTCAAGTCCGTAAGCAAATGAGAATGCGAATTGCGCAATCTGTTGTCTCTCAACAAGACTTTTATTAATACGTGAAGACGCTCCGCCGGAAAGCACGTCATTCATCATTTGTAAGGCGTACATATCCTTATTGGTTTCTTCAGGGAAACGGTAAGCCATGAATATTGCAGGAAGTTGAATGTTGTCGTAAATCGTATCCTTGATTACAGTCGTCAGTTGCTCTTTTGCTTTACCCGGACGAGGAATCTCGATAGCCTTGTTTTCCAGCTCTTTCAATTTTGCTGCAGCAGCCTTGTCTTTTGGCTTCAGGAAGTTATTCGCATCAAAAGAAGAGCGTTTTACACCATATTTACCTTCAAAAGCATCATCTGAAAGTAATTCCCAGTCACGGTACATATTAATCGCCTGACCTTTTGGAATGGAACCGAAGTATTTTTCAATCCATTTTTTTGTCTGGGCAATATCAATGTCTCCTGCAATTGATACGGTAGCGTTAGCAGGGACATAGAAGGTGCGATAGAAATTCACATAGTCAGCTTCCTGAGCAGCATCCAAATGCTCCATACTTCCGATCGGAACCCAATTATACGGATGCTCCGTGAACATGCGGGAAAATGTCTCGGTGATGAAAGAAGCGTAAGGTTGGTTGTCTACACGCTGCCTTTTTTCTTCTTTAACGACGCTTCGTTGTGTTTCAATCCCAACGTTATCCACTTTTGCATGTAGCATACGCTCACTTTCCAACCATACACCTAATTCAGTCTGGTTAGAAGGTAAAATTTCGTAATAGTAGGTACGATCCTGAGAGGTATTGGCATTCAGTGTTCCACCATTCGACTCTACCAGATTATCGTATTCACCACGATCAATATTGGTTGTCCCTTCAAACAACAGGTGCTCAAAGAAATGGGCGAAACCGGTGCGATCCGGATTTTCATTTTTGGACCCGACATGGTAAAGTACCGAAACGGCTACAATTGGTGTTGCATGTTCCTCATGCAGGATAACGTGGATTCCGTTATCAAGGTCGTATTCTGTAAACTTGATTTCCTTCTGAGCCGTAGTTTGTAGCGCCAGTAAGGAAACAAATGACGAAATGACTATTTGTTTCATTCTGTTTTTGATTTTAGGCCCGAAAAATAGTGATTCTATCTCAGATGTTTTACAATAAGTTGACTGCAGGTTGGTTTTAGGTTTAAACGGTTTAATTCAATTTGGTCTGAAAATTGGTAATTTAGAGGCATGAAATTTTACCTGAGTTCAATACTACTTTTTGCGACACTTACAGTAAGTGCACAACGTGTAGTTCCCTTTCTTGATTTTAATCATTACTTCAAAACGTTTTCCAACGGGTATTTTCGCCAGATAGAAATCCAACCGATCAAGGAATTTAAGTACGGAGATAACCTTGTTGTTTATGTGGACATGAGGGAAAATTTACGCGTTTACGATGGAACAAAAGGAATGAATGTAGCCAATATCAATGCCGAATATGCTGTTTCGGATAACCTGATGACCTGGAAGATCGGAGAAACATTGAATATGTGGGATGCAGGACATTTACAGACACTGACATATTACGGAAATCGATACGAAGTAAAAGACAGCATTATAGTATTTGAAGATACCCGATTCAACTCCATTAATGTCTACTACCAGGGAAAAGTGAAACAACTGGTTTCAGGTTTTGGAGAATTGGAGTGGCCGACACTGATAGGACAAAACATTTGCGTCTTTAAAGACAACGGAGATTTTTACAAGATCTTCTGGCGCGGACAGATTTATGATGTAATGAGCTGGAATCGTGATATTGTATTTTCAGGAGAAACGGACATCGTATGTTTCAATGATCCGATGAACGGAACGTTTACGATGTTCGAAAACGGTCAGCTGATTGATGTGGAGATGTACAATGTTCCCAATTTTAAAGCAAGTGCCGGAAGTATTATGTATACCGATCTCAGCGGAAACCTGAAGATTTATCAGAAAGGAAAAGTAGAGACGGTTTCCAATTTTCAACCGGATTTTTATGAAACAACAGATTCAATCATGGTCTGGGGAGAAAACAATACCTTTTACACCTACTGGGAAGGAAAAAAGACGCAGATTGTGCGCTACATACCGGAAGAATACAGTATGAAGAACAGAACCCTGGTGTTTAAAAATCTTATGGGCGGACTAACCTGTTTTAACCCGGACGGAACCAAGGAGTTGACAAACCTGCAGGATGCGAAATACACCATTCACGGAAACGGTGTGCTGGTTGAATTATTCAATCGATCCTTTCTCTATTACGTCAACGGGAAAACCTATACCCAATAATCAGAATACTTTTCAACAGTTCTTGAATAAGCCTGATGAGTCATTATCTTTGTAATTCTAAAAATTACAGGAATGAATAATTGGTTTACTGTCAAGGTAAAGTACACAAAGCAAATGGACAACGGAGCACTGAAAAGAGTTTCTGAGCCATATTTGCTGGCTGCAATGACCTTTACTGATGCGGAAGCACGGATATATGAAGAGTTGGGAGCATTGATTCGCGGAGAATTTAATGTGGTTGGGATCGCGAGAACAGAATTGAACGATATTTTCGCTTATGATGATGCGGAGACCTGGTATAAGTGTCGTGTACGCTATGAGAACTTCGATGCGGATTCTGAAAAATCGAAAAAAGTAACACAGAACTTCCTTGTGAGTGCGAACAATGTGAAAGAAGCATATGAGCGCATTCAGGAAAGTTTAAAAACATTGATGGTAGATTTCGAAATTCCATCCATCGTTTACTCTCCGATTGTGGATATCTTCCCGTACAATGAAGATCTGGATCGTGAAATTTCACGTCGTCCGATAGAAGAAGAGGAAGAGCCCCTGACGAATGCCGGTAAGGTGGTATACAGCGCTGCCGGTTCCGATGTAGAGGATGATGAAATAGATGAAGAAGAATTTGATTCTGAAGTCGAAGACGAGTACGACGAGAACGAAAATTAATCGCTATGCAAGATATTCGTGATGTGATCAATGAATTCCGGGCCGGCCACCACGAATTTGAACACGGCCATCTGGAAGGGTTTGAAGGTTCTGATCCTGCCTTATTGTTGGATAACTGGTTGGCTGAAGCTGTGGAACACGAAGAATTGGAGGCCAATGCATTTGTACTTTCAACTGTGAGTGCAGATGGCAGACCAAGTGGAAGAATTCTCTATTTAAAGGATATCATCGACAAACAGTTGGTGTTCTACACGAATTACAATAGTCAAAAAGGGCAGGAGATCGCTGAGAACGGGAATATTTCAATGTTGTTTTTCTACCCGAAAACATCACGTCAGATCAGAATAGAAGGAGTCTGCACCAAGTTGGCGACAGAACACAGCGATAAATACTTTGCCTCTCGTCCGCGCTACAGCAAATTGGGAGCTATCGCTTCAGATCAAAGTGCACCTTTGGCAAGCAGAGAGGTATTGGAAAACAAAGTAAAAGAACTGGATGCACAATATGGCGAGGAGATTCCCCGTCCGGATTATTGGGGAGGTTATCAGGTAAAACCAACCCGTTATGAGTTCTGGCAGGGGAGACCATCCCGTCTGCACGATCGCATCGTTTTTGAATTAGAAGGGAATGATTGGAAGATCACCCGAATCAACCCGTAATACATGTTTGAAATAGATCCGCAGATCTTTACACTGTCCAACGGACTGCGTGTTGTTTACCAACGTCGTGATGTCTTTGTCGCCCACATGGCGATCATGTTCAAAGCAGGTTCGCGCTACGAAGATGAACGTACGGAAGGACTGGCACATTTCGTGGAACACACCATATTTAAAGGAACAACAAGTCGCGATTCCATCGCCATATTAACCGAACTTGATTCGGTAGGAGGTGAGCTGAACGCCTATACCAATAAGGAAGAATTGTGTATTCACGCTTCTTTCCGAAAAGTGCATTTATCCATTGCAGCAGGATTGCTGGGGGATATTGTCCAAAATCCGACTTTTCCGCAAAAAGAGCTGAAGAAAGAAAAGGAAGTCATCAAAGACGAAATCAATTCCTATCTTGATTCGCCCTCGGAACGCATCTTTGATGATTTTGAAGGTTTGCTCTATAAGGACCATCCACTGGGATACAATATCCTGGGGACGAAGAAATCGTTGGACGGATTGACACGGGAAGACACGCTGAACTTTGTGCAGGAGTTGTTCACCTCAGAAAATGCAGTCATCTCTGTCGTTGGTAATTTTGAAGAAACAGAATTGAAGTCCTTGCTCGAATTGAATTTCGGACAGATGGTCACTTCTGATACAGGAAATGAATTTACCGGTTACGATAATAAAAAGAACGAGCGATTTGTTGTAACGGAGCCCAATGCCAATTACCAGGCACATGTCTTATTAGGTGGATTAGCTCCGGTGAAAACAGCCTCTGATCGTCGTGCAATGACCTTGCTGATGAATTATCTGGGCGGTCCGGCTATGAATGCCCGATTGGTGATGCTCATTCGTGAAAAACACGGTTACGCCTATAATATAGAAGCGAACTACACACCTTACCATGAAACAGGTTTCTGGACGATTTACGCCGGTACGGACGAAAAGTACATTGATAAAACAAGTGAACTGATTCTGGGTGAACTGGAAGATTTGGCGACAAACGGAATGTCTGCCGAAGATCTCACCCAGGCGAAAGAACAATTGAAAGGTCACGTAGCTCTTTCACTGGACAGCAATCAGGAGTTGATGTTTTACGCAGCTAAGAACCTCTTGTTTCACGACAGGATAGATGGAATAGGGATGATCTACAAGCAAATTGACTCAATTAACGCTAAAGAGATTAAGTCATTGGCTAAGGAGATCTTCGATCAGACAAAAATCTCCTCTCTGATTTACAGTTTGAGGTAATTTTTGAAAATGCCCCCTAAAAAATAAGGGGTGATTTTTAATTTTTTTATCTTTTAAATCGTGAATTCTATTTTTTTAGGGGGTATGTTGAAAAATTAATACATTTTTTATCGATAATTCGTTTTAGTTGATCTAACTTTGCCGAAAATTCAATTTTTCGTCATGGCTAATCAAAGAATGCAGGCATATTACGATGTGCTTCACAGAACCCCAAAACCAATTCAATACGATGGTAAAATCTCCGATTTATACGGAGAAAATGTTTTTCACCTCGATGTAATGCGCGAATACCTTCCGAGTGACGCATTTAAATCAATGTTAAGAGTAATCGAAACAGGAGATCGTTTGGATCGTTCTGTAGCGGATCAGGTAGCCTCAGCAATGAAAGACTGGGCATTAACAAAAGGAGCAACGCACTACACGCACTGGTTTCAACCACTGACTGGCGCTACTGCGGAAAAGCACGATGCATTCTTTAAACCGGTTGCTCCAGGTAAAGCAATTGAGCGTTTTGACGGAGAATTGTTGGTTCAACAGGAACCGGATGCTTCTTCTTTTCCGAACGGAGGAATCCGTAACACCTTTGAAGCACGCGGATATACGGCATGGGATCCGTCTTCACCTGCTTTCGTAATCGGAAAGACATTATGTATTCCTACCATCTTTATTTCGTACACAGGAGAAGCACTGGATTATAAAATGCCTTTGCTGAAAGCACTGTATGCAGTGGATCAGGCAGCGGTTGCTGTTTGTCAGTATTTTGATAAAAATGTAACGAAAGTTTCTGCGACATTAGGTTGGGAGCAGGAATATTTCTTAGTTGATAAAGCATTGTACAATGCACGTCCGGATCTGATGATGACAGGTCGCGCATTATTTGGTCACGCTTCCGCAAAAGGACAGCAGTTGGATGATCATTATTTTGGTTCTATTCCTGAGCGTGTAACAGCATTCATGCGCGAGTTCGAAACAGAATCAATCCGTTTGGGAATTCCTGTAACGACTCGTCACAACGAGGTAGCACCAAACCAATTCGAGTGTGCACCTATTTTTGAAGAATGTAACCTCGCAAACGACCACAACCTGTTGTTGATGGACTTGTTGGAGAAGATTGCCCGTAAGCACGACTTCCGCGTATTGTTACATGAGAAACCATTTGCAGGTGTAAACGGTTCAGGAAAGCACAACAACTGGTCTTTGGGAACCAATACAGGAGTGAACCTGCTGGCTCCTGGTAAAAATCCAAAATCAAACTTACAATTCTTAACCTTCTTCGTGAACACGATTAAAGCGATCCATGATAACGCTGATTTGTTACGCGCAGCAATCGCAGGAGCTGGAAATGACCACCGTTTGGGAGCAAATGAAGCACCACCGGCAATTATTTCTACGTTCATCGGTTCGCAGTTAACACAAATGCTGGACAACATCGAGAAGAATGTGAAAGCCGGAAAAATGACTCCGGAAGATAAGACCGAATTGAAACTGAACATCGGAAAAATTCCGCAAATTCTTTTGGACAACACCGATCGTAACCGTACATCGCCGTTTGCCTTCACAGGAAATAAATTTGAGTTCCGTGCGGTAGGTTCTTCTGCCAATTGTTCTTCTGCAATGATCGTATTGAACACGATTATGGCGAAACAACTGAACCTGTTCAAAACAGCGGTTGATGCGCGTATTGCAAAAGGAGACAGTAAAGATGAAGCGATCCTGAAAGAATTGCAAAAACTCATCAAGGAATCCAAGAAGATTCGTTTTGAAGGAAACGGGTACGGAGAAGAGTGGGTGAAAGAAGCGGAGAAACGCGGACTTTCCAACTTAAAAGATACACCTCGTGCATTGAAAGTGTGGTCAAACAAGAACTTCATCCAGTTATTCGACGAGATGAATGTATTGACACCACGCGAATTACATGCACGTCAGGAAATTGAATTCGAGAACTACGTATATAAGATTCAGATCGAAGCGCGTGTGATCGGGGAGATGGTTCAAAACTTTATCCTTCCGGCAGCAGTGAACTACCAAAACAAACTGATCGAGAACATCAAAGGATTGGTGGATGTTTTAGGAGCGAAAACAGGTAAGGAAGCCGCAACAGCACAAATTGATCTGTTGACACGTGTTTCCGAGCATGTCAATAAAATGAAAGCTTTAAGTGATGAGATGTTGGTCGCGCGTAAAGCTGCAAACAAGATTGAAGACATGGAAGAGAAAGCATTGGCTTACTGCGATGACGTAAAAGTGTTCTTTGATAAGATCCGTTACCATGCAGACAAGCTGGAACTATTGATCGACGATGAAGAATGGCGCTTGCCTAAATTCCGTGAAATGTTGTTCACACGTTAATCAGACTGTTATCAAATGATAGAAAGTCCTGGCAGCCGAGAAGGTGGTCAGGACTTTTTTAATATTCATACGCACCGATGTCCGGTGTTCCGGGGCAGGTTTCTCTAGTGGTGCCGATTATATCAGCATTCATTGTAGAAGCGTTGGTAACCGGGTAATTGCAGTCGGCCTTGTTGCGTAATTCCGACATCGAATAAATACGGTAATCGCCGTTCTCAACGCTGTAAAACACCGGATCAAGATTCCAGTAATTGTTGGTGTACTGGCTGCCAGTAAAGACCGTCTGGCTCTTGATCATATTGTTACTGAAATTGAAATTCAGGTTGATGGCAATATCAGAAATCGTATCAATAGCCAGTTCATAATCCTGGTAGCCATGGATCACGGAGTTCGTAATCGTTCCTTCGTTGATCGAGCCCACATTCACCACGTTATTTACCTGGTCTTCGTAATAATTGCTGATTCCAACCGCCGGACCAACATCTTGTCCGGAAGCGTATCCTAGCAGATCACAATGGTTGAAGTTGAAGTCGCCACCTTCCAGCACGAGCAGTGCATGTGTACCGTTCTTCTCTATCACGCAGTTTTCTGCCTTGATCTTAGCTCCGGAGTAGAGGAATACGCCATAACGCGCACAATTTGAAATGCGGGTGTTGTACAATTCCAGCGTATATCCGGTATTTGAAGGATCCTCCGAATACATGTGAATTCCACTTGTACCATTTTTGATCACTGCATAATTGATTACAGATGGCAAGGCCTCCTGCATGTATATACCATAATACTGGCCACTCACATTATTATAATAGGATTCCAGACGATCACCCTGCAAGGTAACCGGACTATTCAATGTTCCCTGGATGTTCAATGATCCTTTGTAGTTATAGAGGATGGCATTTTTATGCAGATAAATGTCTGTACCTTGTTGTATAGTCAATGATTTGGCAGAATCCACAAATGCTGCTCCGTAGATCACGTGTGGTTTATCGTTTGGCCAGGTACCTTCATTCAGATCGAAAATTCCCTGCGAGATATAAGAATAATGGAAGTAAGCATCCTGTCCCCAGGCAACAAGAGTGATGTATTGATCCTGTCCGTTTGTGCGGAAGCGAATTTTGTCTTCAATCACCATAGGCAAAATACCGCCGTTCGGGTCCAGTGTTACTTCCACAAAAATGTAAAGACTGTCGCCCCCTTCAATTTCAATGTTTTCCACCTTGTCTGCAGATACACCATCTACATTAATCCGAAAAGGAGAGGAAGACCCACCAACCAATTCCACTTCATCAACTACAAGGGTTTTATTGTCCTTGTTATAGAACTTAAAGTTTTGGGTAGTAGAACCTACTGTGGTGAAAACCGTATCAAAAAAGAGGGTATCGGCACTAAATGCCAGGTTGCCTTTGGAGAATCCGGTAATCTTCTTACAGGATGTTCCCGTGTTCAGAATTACAAGTGCAAGTAATCCGAAAAGTAGTGCGTAAAGGGCTTTTTTTGACATAAGACCCAAAAATAACGTAAATTTGTATCAAATTATTTTGCGGTTATTGAAAAGAATAAAAAAGTTTCTTTATCTTTGCCGTCCCGTTTACGGTGATTATTGAATTTATAGGTTATGAAAAAAGATATACATCCAGAAGATTACAGACTAGTTGTATTTAAAGATATGACGAACGATTATTCATTCCTTTGCCCGTCATGTGCAAGCTCAAGCGAGACTGTTACGTGGGAAGACGGTAATGAATACCCATTGGTGAAATTGGATATTTCTCACAAGTCACATCCATTCTTTACGGGAATTGTTCAGTTTGTGGATACTGCGGGTCGTATCGATAAATTCAACACTCGTTACGGGAAACGTAAGAAATAAACGTTTTCGACAAAGCATTAAAACCTCCTTTCGGGAGGTTTTTTTATGGCCTGAAGTTTGTGCCGTTCTAAGACCTATCTTTGTAGTGTGAGACGATTTCGACTGATTAGCATATTGGCAGTTTTGATTCTTGTACAACCTGTATATGCAGGGAAGATTGAACGTGCCTATACCGCTTTGAAAGTCTATGATTATTTCAATGCAAAGAAGTTATTCTACAAAGGTCTGAAGTACAATCAAAGTCCGGCGGCTCAGGGCTTAGCGATTATTTATTATAGAAACGACAATCCTTTTCATGATCTCGACTCCGCACTGAATTATGTTCAGGTCTCATTGGATTCGTATGATTTGACCAAAGCGGGCAAGCAGGAAAAATATGCACCACTGGGTTTTACAAAAGATAGCTTGTTGCAATTGCGCGCATTGATCAGTACGGCAGTTTTTGATCTCAAGCGAAAAGAGAACAGTATTGCAGCTTACCAGAGTTTTATTGATGTACACATCTGGGCGAAGGAAAGAAACAGAGCAATTGAACTCAGGGACTCCATTGCTTTTTTTGATGCGGTGCACCAGAATACATCGAAGGCGTTCAATGAGTTTATGAGTACTTATCCGCAAACGGCTTTCACGGAATTGGCAGAGGAAAGTTATCATCATCTGAAGTTTGTGGAAGAAACAGGGGATGGAAGTTTGAGTTCTTATGAACGTTTTGTCGAAAAGAATCCGGGATCTCCATTGGTTGCTGATGCTCAGAAAGAAGTATATCGTATGATGACCGAGGCCGGATCGATTGAAGGGTATGAGCAATTCATTGAGAAACATCAGTCTTACCCTCAGTTGAAAACGGCCTGGGACGAATTGTTTCAAAAGTTCATGAATCCCTACACGGAAGAGCGGATCAATGCTTTCAATGAAAAATATCCGGATCATCCCATTACAGACCGTGTAAATATTGAAAAGGAACGTTTACACCAGTCCTTCCTTCCGTTTATGGGAGATGGAGTGGTAGACTTTGTTTCCTTTGACAGAGATACAATCCTCGAACTGAATTAC
>QKAV01000144.1 GCA_003247185.1 Crocinitomicaceae bacterium | reverse complement strand
ATTATGCATAAATAAATAACCCCTGCAAAAAACAACAAATGATTCATTATTTAACGGAGAATGATCGGTATAAAGTTTATGCGATATATGAAAATGTTTATTTAAAAGAAAAAGCAACTTCTAATAACCTTGATAATTACGAAGAGGATGACATAAATATTGCTTGGCACTATGGAGACCCTAATGCGGCAATCATTTTAAATTCTGGTCAACATCTAATTATAGGAGGTTGCGGTTTAACTATATATGATCTGAAAAATAAAACTGAGAAAACATTCTTAGATGATCCTGATGATATTTCTTGGGTATTTGCCCTATATCAAGACGGAATAGATGATCAATATAAGGAATTTCGATTTGTGGCTTACTATGATAATGACAAATTGAGGGTATTTAAGATGAACATCGAAACAGATCAAATTGTTATGATGGATTAATAAAAAAATAAAAATGGAAAAGATTACTTCTAAACAAGCATATGAAGCAATGATTTTAATGCTATATGAATATTATAAAGCATCAGGATCTACGGATATTGCTGATATTTTAAGCGGTGGTGAATATATTGATGGTGAACCCGCAGATATCGGTATATGGTATATGTGGGAAGAAGCATTGGAGAAAATAATAAATGGGCATCCGCCAAAAGAAAAACGATTTGTAAATTAATACACATAACATGCGGTAAAAAATAGGGCAACAATTATGTCCGAGAAAAGCCCTACTTTTCCTAGCAGCAAGCCGTTATAGACCAGTACAAAATGGAATTTAGTCAGGGCATCCCAATATCCGAAAATGAAGTGTTAAAATGGAACACTCCAAAAGACGAGTTGTTTAATATGGGCTCTCCGCGTTTAAGTGTATCGGGAACATTCGCTCGTTGGGAAAATGTTAGCTTATTTGAAAATGACCTTGTAAATATTACCGCAAATTTTGAATCTGAGAACCCAAGCGGCAAACTTGAGTATGTAAGAGTTGAATGTCCTGAAATAGAAGAATCGGAACAAGCTGGTGCTCCTCGTAAAATATTCGAAGTTTACACAAAACGGCTGAGGCAATTATATGGAGTTCCGACAAAGGAAGAAACCTATATGAACTACCCAATACACACATGGAAATTCTCAAATCATGAAATAATATTGGGTATAGCCGAACGATTTATGGAATACTCCATATTTGTGATAAAATTGTGCGCCCCATAACATCATCTACACCCCAGCATAAGATCATTCTTCGAATAATCAATCGCTTTCACTTAAATCATCTATATTAGAGAAAAGAAAATTCAAAGCATTTGAAGTATTGTTTTGGTATTACACAAGTGTGTATTTGAAAACCGTCACTAACAATTGAAAAACCTAATACACATATTGACCATCCTGCTTTCTTGCGGCTCCGTTTTTAGTCAAAATGATACGACAAACAGAATTGACAACAACGGAATGAAACAAGGTTATTGGATCTACTACGGGAAAGATCGTCCCCAAAAGGGCTACCCTGACACTTGCAAAATTGAAGAAGGCAGGTATGTAAATGACCGTAAAGAAGGATTATGGCGGAGATACAATATGGATGGTTCCATACGCATTGAAGCAGTATATCACAACAACAGGCCACATAGCCCTCATAGTCCCCAATATGGCACACGGCACCCTACCACTACGAGATGCCATAATGCAGAGTTCGATTCAATAATTGTTCACTTGAATCACACAAATTCATATGGGCCAACAACTGATACGACTGCCACTTTTTATCCGGGTACGGATGAAATTACGTTGTATGTAGACTCATTAAGCAGGATGGACCTCATTGATCAGTCCCCGGATGATGGATACTGCTCACACGCAATTAATATTATTATTGATCGATATATCAATGGAACATATTGTCGTGTTGTTTTCAATACTTGTCGTTTAAATGATGGTCCCGGATTAACAGCTCGGGAGTGCGCTAAAAAGGTGTTTGGTTTTAACTAAAGTTGCTACATCATCTACACTTCATCACCAATAAAAGACTATATTCGAGAAAGCGACACCACCGTATTTCCGTAGTAGAAGTAATTACAAAACCACCATACCATGCGAAGAGATTATTTGGAAAGTGTTAAAGCCCAGTTTGAACATTATAAAAACATCGGAGAGAGAACTTTCGGACAACTGAATGACGAAGATTTGTTTTGGCAATACAATGACGAATCCAATAGTATAGCGATCATTGTCAAACACCTTTGGGGCAACATGTTATCGAGATGGACAGACTTCCTTACAACTGACGGGGAGAAAGAATGGCGAAAACGGGACGAAGAATTTGAAGATGACATAAACACCAGATCAGAAATGATGGATAAGTGGAATCAGGGGTGGCAATGTCTATTCACGGCGCTTGACTCCATCACCCGGGAAGATCTGGATTCGAAATCTATCTACATAAGAAATGAAGAACACTCCATTACAGATGCTATTAACAGACAGTTGGCCCACTATTCATATCATGTCGGACAAATTGTACTGATAGCCAAAATGGTAAGTTCAGACTGGAAAGCCTTAACCATTCCAAAAGGCGAGTCCAAGGTGTATAATAAGAAGATGTTCTCAAAACCTAAAAAGTAATAGGGATCACTTTCTAAATTATCAAGGATAAAAAGCAGTAACGAAAGAATCTCTATTCATCAGGACCCACATCCTACACAGTCAAAATGACTGTCCATTGGTTTTACACCATTCAATTTCATTTGTAGGTTATGGATCTGGTCTTTGATTTCCATATCTGTAAACATATCTCCTGTTAACTGTGCTTCCAAAGCAGCTATTTCCTGTTGCAATTCTTCTGTTGTCATACGAGTTCTTTTAAACTTAGACTGAAAATTAAAGGAAAGAACAGCATCTCTCACAAGATTCCTTCAAAGTTTTTCCACAATCCATTTTTTATCGTGACCTCATGCAACCACCTGAAAGAAATTTTCATCTATATTATTTTAATAACAACAGAATATTATCCATATATTAAGACTGTTAATTAAATATGACCAATGAATAAACTACTACTTTGTCTCTTCATAGGGAGCGTACCCGGCACGGGAATATTTGGTCAATACTGCTTAAACGCCGGACCTAGCTCGACAATTGACTCCAATTTAGAATGGCTGACGCTGGTAGGCGAATCCGGATCTCTCAATTATACCGGATGCCCGGGAGTTACAGGCGTAGAATACCACAGCTCGGAAACCGTATTCCTGAATGCCGGGGGGACTTATGTTACCAACCTGCAATTTGGTACGTGCGGAGGAAATTACTCAGGTGCCGGAGAAGCATGGATTGACTTTAACAGTAATCAACTATTTGAAGCGAGTGAGTCCATAGGAACCTGGCAAGGAACTCCTCCCACATCAGCAAGTGCTTTTACAATCAATGTTCCGGTATCAAGTCTGACAGGTTTAACAAGAATGCGGGTAATGCAACATGAAGCAGGAAGCCTGCCACTTGATCCCTGCGGAACTTACTCCTGGGGTTCTGTTACGGACTTTAATGTTTATATCCAGAATGGTGTCGATTGTTCTGCCTACCTAGGAGATAATACTAGCTCCCCAAGAGAAGTACAAACCCTGCCATTCACAGAGAATTATTCAACCTCTTACTGTTACACCAGCCAGAACCCGGTCTATCCTTCACCTGATATCTATTACAAAGTGAAAGTTCCCGGTGGTGTGACTTCACTTCATGCTTCCCTTTGTGGTTCATCCTTTGATACTTTTTTGACAGCTACAGACAAGGATGGGACTGTAATTAACATCAATGATGATGCGCCCAATTGTGGTACGCAATCCGAACTGGAAATCTCGGTTGCTGGTCTCGATTCGGTTTACTTTATTGTAGAAGGTTGGGGAAGCGAAGCAGGTGATTACACTATTTCAATCGCTGAAGGAACCTTAAATACAGCAGAATTATCAGATCTGAATTCTATCAAAATTTACCCGAATCCAACAAGTGGCAATTTGGTCATAGAAACCTTGGCATTCGATTCTTTTGAACTTCAGGATCTTCAAGGTCGATTACTTCAGGAAAACGCCATACACAACGGATCCGAAACGCTTAATTTATCTGATTTAAGCCCGGGGACATATACTCTCATTCTTAGCAACCCTGTTGCTTCTGTCACAAAGAAAATAATCAAACTATGAGGCTATTAATACTTGTGATCTTACTCTCTTTTAATGTTCAGGCAGAGTGGACTCAAAGAGCAGATTTTGGTGCTGAAGGACGGCACAGAGCCGTTGGAATCGGCATCGGAAATAAAGGCTATTTCGGTCTGGGACACTACAACGGAGCCGGTCCGAACATTATCAAACACGATTGGTGGGAATATGACCCGTCTACAAATGCCTGGACGCAAAAGTCAGATTACCCCGGAGGATTTGGCGTGGGAAGTTATGCCTGTCTGTCATTCGGTATGGCTACATACGGATTCGTTGGTGGCGGACAATATTCCAACGGAAACGAATTCTATAAGTACACTCCTGCAACAAACTCATGGACACAAGTTGGAAACATTCCTACCTCTGCTATGAATCTGCAAGGATTCGCTATTGACAATATCGGATATTATTTATCCGGGAGTACTGTTTATGCATATGATGCAGACACCGATACCTGGAGTACTAAAAACAACGCTCCTTTTTCTGTCGGGATCTGGAATTCAGCATTTGTCATCGACAATAAGGGATATATTAAATCTTCCGGATCACTTTGGGAATACAAACCGTCTATTGACCAGTGGATTCAGCGAGCACCTTTTCCGGGTCTTGCAACAGCAGGATCTATGTCATTTGCACAGCGAAACAAAGGATACATTGTTACAGGATATTCAGGAGCACTCTCAGAGGTTAATTCTGAGGTTTGGGAATTTGATCCTTCAAATAATTCCTGGTTATTACTCGATGAATTCCCGGGAACAAGCAGAAGATTCGGTGCGTCCTTTGAAATCGGTGATCGTTGCTATGTAGGAATAGGTACGAATGGCACCAACTTCAACGACCTGTGGGAATTCGACCGTTCATTAGACGTTGACCAACTGGATCAACTGAATGTTCGTATAGGTCCGAATCCTGCCAGTGAATTTTTAGCTATCGAAGTGCAAAACGAACATTTTAAAGCGGAGTTGTATACCATATCCGGACAATATATTACTTCCTCTTCTGCTTCCGGCTCATTAACCATGGATTTAAGTCCTCTCGAATCAGGCCAATACCTCGTTCGGATTACGTTACAAGATGGTTCAGTTGCGAGTAAAAAAATTGTAGTACTATGAAACAGATACTGAGCATACTGGTACTTCTGCAATTTAGCTTTGGATATTCCCAAACAGCCAATTTCTGGACAAAAAAGGCAGACTTCGGAGGATTGAAAAGAGAACGTGCGGTCGCCTTTGTTATCGATCAAACGGCCTATGTGGGAACCGGAATCGATACGGCAGAAACTGCTCTCAAAGATTTCTGGAGCTATGATCCGATAAATGACACCTGGTCACAGATCGCGGATTTACCAGGTGACGGGCGAAGAAATGCCGTTGCTTTTGCGATCGGAGGATTTGGTTACGTCGGTTCCGGAATCAATGCAGACTCATCTACCGAGCCGGGGGCAGCAAAATTGAGTGATTTCTATCGATACGACGAATCAAATAACAATTGGACGAGTATTGCGTCCTTTCCCGGAGGAGGAGGAGCCGGAATCTATTTTGCTACAGGATTTGCCATAGACTCAAAAGGTTATATCTGTGGTGGTAAATACGGCCCGAATAACTATACAAGTCAGCTTTGGGAGTACAAACCGTCCATTGATCAGTGGACTCAGTTAGCAAATTTTCCCGGAGGATTGAGGTATCAGATGAGCAGTTTTACCATCGGGCTAAAGGCTTATGTTGGACTCGGAGCGGATCAGGATGCGTACAACAATGACATCTACTGTTTTGATGCTGCAACCAACCAGTGGGCACAAGTGAGTGACCTTCCTGCCAGTGTACGTGCTTCGGCAATGTCTTTCAGTATCGGTACGCGCGGATTTATTTGCATGGGAACTAATGGCGGCTTCCTGGATGATCTCTGGGAGTATAATCCCTACAGTGATAGTTGGTCGGTTCGTGCCCCTTACGGAGGAAGTTCACGAAAATCAGGTGTTGCCTTTACAATAGGTGGTAAAGCATACGTCGGTACAGGTAAAGGCTATTCCGGTAAAAAAGCCAGCTTTTGGGAATATACACCGTACGAAATATTGAATGTAGAACAACTTTCTGCCTTTACGTTCACCGTTTTCCCTAATCCGTCGAGCGATTTCATCACTATAAAAAGTGATCAAAAGCTGGCGTACTCGCTTTGCAGTCAGAACGGACAAACAATCGATACAATTGAAGAAAACTGGATGGACATACGTCATTTACCCACTGGCAGATACCTGATAGTTGCGCGCGATGAGGCAAATAACGTAGTTGAGACAACCGGCATAATCAAGCTTTAATATGAAATACATCACACTTCTATATTTATTGATCTCAGCAGGAACCGCCCTTTCGCAAAATATCTGGTTGCAGAAAGACAGCGTAAATGGCGCGCCAAGATCTGCCGCATCAGCATTTGTGCTTTTGGGAGAAGCATATACCATCGCCGGTTTAGATATTGATGGATTCAGAAGGAAAATGTACTCCTACTCCTACTTTCAGGACGACTGGGACAATGAGCTTTCGCTTGGCGGACAAAATGGTGACGGAAACGAACGGGGGTCTGCCTGTGCTTTTTCCCTGATGAACAAAGGTTATGTGTGCTTAGGTCAGGGTGTCACAAACGGATTTTTCGGAGACTTATGGGAATATGATCCAGGTAGTCAATCCTGGTCCCAAAAAGCAGATTTTGCAGGATCTCCTAGAAGACAAGCCTGCTCTTTTACTATCAATGAAGAGGCATACGTCGGTACAGGTAGCGATGCGAACGGCCTGTGTAAT
>QKAV01000181.1 GCA_003247185.1 Crocinitomicaceae bacterium | reverse complement strand
CAGATGCGTTAAAAACAGGGCAGTACCGACAAGGGCATCACGACCATAATGCAGTTGAGGAGAAATGATTCCTCCGTTTCCTTCTGCACCAATAACAGCATTAACAGCCTTCATTTTTTCCACCACATTTACTTCGCCGACTGCAGAGGCATAATAGGACTGACCTATTTTTTCCGTTACATCGCGAAGAGCTCTGGTAGAGGAGAGGTTTGAAACAGTTGCTCCCGGATTCTTGCTCAGAACATAATCAGCAACAGCAACAAGCGTATATTCTTCACCGAACATTGAACCATCTTCACAAACGAAAGCTAATCGATCCACATCGGGGTCTACTGTAATACCAAGATCGGCTTTACTTTCTTTGATTTTTGAAGCCAGATCACCCAGATGTTCCGGCAAAGGTTCCGGATTGTGAGGGAAATGACCTGTTGGTTCGCAGTACAATTTCTCAATTTTCTTTACCCCAAGAGCTTCTAAAAGCGCAGGTACAAAGATTCCTCCCGTAGAATTTACAGCATCAACAACTATCGAAAAGTCAGCTTTTTCTATAGCTGCTTTATCAACTAAAGGAAGCGCTAAAATGGCATCAATATGTTTTTGAAGATAGGAATCATTGTATTCCACAGTTCCCAGATCGTCCACCTCAGCAAATGTCATATTATCTGATTCGGCGATCTCAAGAATTTTTTGTCCGTCCGCCCCAGAAACGAATTCACCTTTCTCATTCAGTAATTTAAGTGCGTTCCATTGCTTCGGGTTATGACTTGCAGTCAGAATAATACCTCCGTTTGCTTTTTCCATAGGAACGGCAACCTCTACGGTTGGGGTAGTTGATAACCCAAGATCGATAACATCTATTCCTAATCCGAGTAAAGTAGAAACAACAAGATCCGAAATCATTTTTCCTGATAATCGTGCATCTCTTCCGATTACGACCTTAGCTTTTTCGCCCGACCGGTCTTTTAACCATGTTCCGTAAGCAGCGGCGAACTTCACTGCATCAATTGGCGTAAGATTATCTCCGGTTGTACCACCGATTGTTCCTCTGATTCCGGAAATAGATTTAATTAATGTCATCTTATAAACTCTTTTTCAAACCGATCATTTTCATGCAGGCAACAGCGCACTCGATTCCCTTATTTCCGTGTTTTCCACCTGAACGATCAATAGACTGCTGAATATGATTATCCGTTAAAACGCAAAAAGCAACCGGTTTGTCAAACTTTAATCCAACGTTCATGATTCCCTGAGTAGCGCCTTCACAAACAAAATCAAAGTGACGCGTTTCTCCCTGGATGACCACACCGATGGCAATAACTCCGTCAATCATTCTGTCCTGACACAGCCATTGTGCTCCAAGGGGTAGCTCGAAAGCTCCGGGAACCAGTTTTACAATGATATTTTCTTCTTTAACGCCGTTTTCGATCAAGGCTTCTTTTGCACCCTTTAACAGGTTGAAAGTGATCGAGTCGTTCCATTCAGAAACAACAATGCCGATTTTGAAATCGGCACCGTTTGGAATATTTTCTTTGTTGTATTCTGATAAATTGTGATGAGCAGTTGCCATTTATTTAACGCTTTTATTTTTCGCTCTACTGATGTATTTATCAATTTGTTTTGTCGTTGCAAATGAAGGGAAATCCGCTTTGATTTTTTCGTACAACTCTGTTGCTTTTGCGAAGTCCTTCAGTTCTTCTGCAACAAGTGCAGCTTTGAAAAGATATGTCGGAGTTGTCATATCATTTTCATTTGCTTCGGCAGCCTCCAGATATTTGTCAGCAGCTTCTTCGTATTTTCCAAGTTCAGAGTAACAATCTCCTTGTAAACCAATCGCCATGATACGAACGTAAGAGTCGTTCACATTTACACCATCTAATTCGTCCAATGCTTTTTGGAATTCTCCATTTGCCATTAGCTGACGCGCGTAAACGAATTGAGAAACTTCACCTCCGATCTTTCCGTCATATTTTTTTACCTGTGCTCCTAATTCGTCGATAGCCATATCAGTTGAATCTGCAGCAGCATAATTCAATCCTACATAATAACTCTCTTTCGATTTCTCGTTTGCAGGTTGCCAGATAAACTGACGATAAACGAAATATCCTAGAACTAAAACAATGATTCCTCCAACTACATACGTTGTTAATCTGAGGTTTTTGTTCGACTTGAACTGTTCTTTGATTGAATCTCCTGTGATATTTTCTAACATTGTGTTTCTTTAAGCGGAAGCAAAAATAGTTTTTTTTATTGAAAAGAAACAAGCAGTTATTAACAGAGCACCGTCTATTTCGGTAATTTTGTAACATGCACCTCGGTCGACTTCATTTATTGAATTTTAAAAACTACGAAGAAGCGGAAGTAGAACTTACTGATGGGATCAACTGTTTTGTCGGTAATAACGGAGAAGGGAAGACCAATTTACTTGATTCTGTTTACTATTTAAGTATGTGTAAGTCGTACATGAATCCGGTGGACAGACAAAATATCCGATTCGACCAACCCTTTTTCTCGATTCAGGGCGACTGGGTTAAAGATGGAGAATCATCGTCGATACAGTGTGTCGTCAAATTGGGAGCAAAAAAAGTATTCCGAAAGAACAAAAAGGAATATGAGAAGCTTGCGGATCACATCGGACAATTTCCTGTTGTAATGATTTCTCCGTATGACAGGGATTTGATTTCAGAAGGAAGTGACATTCGTCGTAAATGGATGGACGGGATTATTTCTCAATTCAATCGTCATTATTTAACAGATATACAGAAGTACGCCAAAGTACTTGAACAGAGGAATGCTTTGTTGAAAAATATGGCGGAGCATCAATTATTTGATCCGGAAACGATTGAAGTGTGGGATTATCAATTAATTGAGCTGGGAGAACGCATTTATAAAGTTCGTTCGGAGTTTGTTCAGGAGTTTATTCCCGTATTTCAAAAACATTACAACACAATTGGTTTGGAAAATGAAAATGTGGAGGTGATCTATCGTTCTCAGGTTTCCGAACACTCCATGTCAGAGCTGCTGGAATTGAATAAACGAAAGGATGCCTTTACGCGTTATTCTAATGCAGGAATTCACAGAGATGATTTACTTTTTCAGATTAAAGGAAATCCGGTGAAGCGCTTTGGTTCTCAGGGACAACAAAAGTCTTTTCTTATAGCACTTCGATTGGCACAGTATGAATGGCTGAAATCGCATTTGAATACCCTTCCGGTTTTATTGCTGGATGATATTTTCGATAAATTGGACCATACAAGGGTGGAGAAGCTGATACATCTTGTTTCGGACCATTTCTTCGGGCAGGTGTTGGTAACGGATACGGATATCGAAAGGGTACGTAAGATATTTACAGATCATCAACTGGCGCATAAGATATTTACAGTATCATCCGGTTTAGTTGAAGAAACAATCTTATCTTGAGGGTATGAATGAATCGAAAAGAAATTCGAATGAAGAACCTCTGAAGGATGTAGTGGATCGTTGGCTGAAGGCGTATGGTCTGGACAAAAAAATGAAAGAGATGGAGGTGATTGCTGCATGGCCCGAGTTAATGGGACCAGCTGTGGCAAATCGTACCACGGAGTTGCTTATCAGAAATAAAGTTTTAATCATTCGAATGGACTCTTCGGTAATGCGGGAAGAGCTGATGAATGGTAAATCTATTATCCTGCATCGGATCAATGATTTCGCAGGTTATGAGATCATTTGTGATGTGTGGTTTAGCTAAATATTAATTTATTTGGTTGGAGTATAGTTTTTGCATAAATTTGCAGCCATACTAAGCGACTTACAATGAAACGATTATCACGGACCTTATCGTTCGTTATTGTTCTGACTACATTTTTTTCGAATGCGCAGCATAATAACGAGCTTTATAACAACGGTGCATTAATTCGAATTCAATCAGGAGCAGAAGTACATGTTTTGGGGGATGTTCACATGCAAGGCGGGACATTAAACAATGATGGACTTTTGAAATCTGACGGAGATTTATATTCGAATAACACTTTTCAACAACGTGGGGCAGGGACCACACGAATTCAAAACAACCTTGTCAACGCAGGGCAAACTCAGAAAATTTCAGGAAATTATGCCGTTCGGGGAGGACAGGCATCTACCGGAGTAGATGACGGTTCTTTCTACGATTTGCAGCTGGCCAATGATCAGGGGATCGTTTGGTTAGAGGTAAATGCGGGTGCGGGAAGTACACCGTATGTTGCCGATGCAAGAAATTCTGTGGACTTTCAGTACGGAGCGGTTCTGAATCGAATAATCACAAACAATCCTGCTGCAATTCCCGCAAACGGAAGTGGTTATTCTGCTGTTTTTGGGATGATGAATCCAAACGCAGGCTCAGCTTCTATGATAAATAACACTGCAGCACTTAATGGTAACATGAGTGGTGTTGACGCAGGTTATGTTCAGGGGAAATTCAGAAAAGCGATTAATGCTGCAGGTGGAACCTTTCCTTATCATGTAGGACTGGAACCGGCAGGTGCAGGTGCTCAACGTGGCTTTCAATACATTACGCTGAACTTTGGAGCAAATAATTATGACGTTGTGGAAGGGTATTTTCAGACAGGTCTGGATAATACATTTCCATCAGCTGTAGAATGCTCCGGATATATAATTGATTACTGGGGAGGTGTTGACCACGGGCAATGGGTGTTTAGTGATTTTACCGGTGCAGGTACAGGAACTTATACCGTTCAGGTTTGGCCACAGGATGATAATTTTCCTTCAAAAACGATTTGGCTTATTACACAAAACAACTCCATTCAGGGAACAGCAAATGAATGTGGACCTTCTCCTGTAGCTTTATTGCGAAGTGGTTTTTCAGGATTTACGTCCCAGTTTGATGTGGCAGCAGCGGATGTGAATCCGCTTCCTGTGGAATTGATTAAGATCTGGGCTGAATCACTGGGAGATCATATTGATGTAAATTGGGTGGTTGCAAGTGAACATAACGTAAGTCACTATGAGCTGTTAAGAAGTGATGACGGTGTAAACTTTGAGTTCATCGCTCAAATTGCAGCGGCAGGAAATTCACTTACGGAGCTAGACTATAATTATCACGATTATAATGTATTGAGAAATAAAGACTATTACTATAAATACAGATCTGTAGATTTTGATGGTAGTAGTGAATATTCTCCTGTTGTGAAAGGACGATTGACTTCAGGATTATCGGATGCTGATGGCTTGGCAATGAACGTTTATCCGAATCCTTCTGCAACAGATTTTAATGTTACACTGGAATCTAAAACAGATCGCGATTTATCTCTGGCTGTTTACAACTCTGTTGGACAGATTGTAATGCAGAGAGAATTACATGTGGAATCAGGACAAACAGGATTTATATTGAATGCCGACAATTGGGCAAGCGGAATGTATCATTTACAAATAACAGATGAAACTTCCGGAGAAATGAACTGGATTAAAATTATTAAGAAATAACAACTAACCTTTTAAAGAGATGAAAAAACAACTATTAATAGCTACTACTTGTCTGAGCATGTCATTTGCATTCGGACAAAATGTTGGTATCGGTATAGCGACTCCGAATGCCTCAGCAAAATTGGATGTTACCTCAACTAATTCGGGTGTATTGATTCCAAGATTGGCTTTGACTGCCGCTAACGTTTCTACTCCTGTAACATCTCCAGCTACTAGTTTGTTGGTGTACAATACAGCAACAGCTGGAACCGGAGTGAATGCGGTAACACCGGGTTACTACTATTGGAACGGGACCCAATGGGTTAGAATGGCGACAGATGCGTGGTTAGTTGGAGGAAATACCCTTTCTGCAACAGGAAAGCTAGGTACGATTTCAAATAATCATGTGGATTTGATTTCAAATAACCAGGTAAGAGGTCGACTTTCAAACCTTGGTGAGTTTTTCATAGGTACTACAGCAACTGTTTTAACAGGAGATTTAATGAACGGACAGGGGAATGCAACATTCCCATTTGCACTGAACGGATATACGAGCCAAAACGGAACCGGAGTTTATGGAGCGGTTCAAGGTGGAACTACAAACTTTGCAGCTGTGCAGGGAGAGTATCAGGGAACTGGTTCAAATGCATCAGGGGTGCGTGGATCTTATATGAACAATGTTGGCGGTACAGCATTTAACGCGGTAGCGACCGGTGTCTCAGGTACAACTGATGGTTACACAGGTTCGTATAAATTTGGTGTAATGGGATCAGGTGGTACATCAACAAGATCTGGAGGTATAATGGGATATGACTATGGTACTATGGGGGCTCTTGGATATTTTGCATCTAGTGGTAATGATTATGCATTCTATGGGTTCGGTGGAGCAACATTAACCGGAACTGCGGGAGGTAAGATGGCTTCTTCATCAGCTGCAGTTAATAATACCATTGGAATTGGTCTTACAGGAGGATTCATGGGAGGTTATATCCAGGGAGACATTTATGGTACTATTTTCAAAGGACAACGCTTTGGATTGTATGTAGATGGATTAACATACGTAAATGAACCAATTGTGCGTTTGGTTGATGCGACTACTGAAAAAGTTCCTGTATATACTTCTTCTGCAATGAATGTTGAAGTAAGTGAAAAGGGACGTGCACAAATGACTTCAGGTGCAGCTTTCGTAAATTTCTCTGAAGAGTTCAAGAAAGTTATGAGTGATAACTTAAATGATATGGTGATCACAATTACTCCAATGGGTAATACAAATGGTGTGTTTGTATTTGATATTACTTCCGAAGGGTTCTCAGTGAAAGAAAATAACAACGGTTCTTCTTCTGTTCAATTCAGTTGGGCTGCAACTACATCAATGAAAGGTGGAGCTGTTAACAATTCACCTGAGATCATCGCAAATGATTTTGAAACGAAAATGGACGGTTTGATGATCAATGATGGTGATCCTAACGCAACAGCTCAACCAGTATGGTGGGATGGAACAAACATTCGTTTCGACCAACCTGCTGTAACTAAAACACCTCATGATCCAAATCCTGGAACAATCAGAGGTGGAGCTACATCAAATCAGTAATAAAAGAA
>QKAV01000196.1 GCA_003247185.1 Crocinitomicaceae bacterium | reverse complement strand
AAAAACAGGGAAGTCTACCATTCAGAGAAAAGGATATAAACAGAATACATGATGTGGCATTAAACTGAAAAAAGGAAGCCAAATTGACTTCCTTTTTAGTAGCGAGACCGGGAGTTGAACCCGGGACCTCAGGGTTATGAATCCTGCGCTCTAACCAACTGAGCTATCTCGCCATGATCATTCGTTGGTTGAATGCGGGTGCAAATATAGCAGTAATTTTATTTTAAACAAGTGTTAATCTGCTAAAAGAGCCAATTGTTCCTCCACGAATCTCATTAACTGAGAGATACGTTTTTCGCTAAGATCAAATTTTACATTTGCGGTAGCATAGATTTCCGGAATCGGGCGTGTGTAAGCAAGTCGCAAAGCATTTTTATAATCTTCTACAGCTTTCTTTCCGTTGTTGAGGAAATTCTGCCATACTCCCAAAGCTCCAAGTTGCGCAATTCCGTATTCAATATAGTAAAACGGAACTTCGAAGATGTGCAACTGACGTTGCCATGAAGTTTCTAAAAGGTCTTCAAAGTCAGACCAGTCCGTTAAGCCTGTTCCATATTCTTTTGAAAGAGAAATCCACTTTTCTTTGCGGTCCGTTCTGCTATGATCGTAATTTTCGTACAACCAATGCTGGAATTCATCTACCTGAGCAATCCATGGCATGATGCGGATGATGTCTTCCAAATGCTCCTTCTGTGCGCGCTTGTGATCTGCTTCCGAATAGAAGTGATTCCACTTATTCATCGTAATTAACTCCATAGACATTGAAGCCAGTTCAGCTACTTCGGAAGGAAGGTTTTTAAATCCGGTGAGTTTCAGATCCCGACTCAAAAATGAATGGATAGCATGACCTCCTTCATGAACCATGGTTACAAGATCGCGCTGAGAGCCAACTGCATTCATGAAAATAAACGGAACTCCTATTTCATAGAGCGGATAGTTGTATCCTCCCGGTGCTTTTCCATTTTTTGATTCCAGATCAAGATGATGCATTTCATCCATCGTCTGCAGGCAATCCGCGAAGTACGGATCAATTGTTTTCATCATCTCAATGGTCTTGTTGATGAGCTCTTTACCATCAGTAAAAGGCTTTAAAGCATCTTTACCTTCCGGATCAACATCAAGGTCCCATGGTCGGAATTTTTCCAACCCAAGTCTTCGGAGACGCTCTTCCTGCATGTGACGAACAATGGGAACAACACTTTTCTTTACCGCTGAATGAAAGGCTTTACAATCTTCAACCGAATAGTCAAAACGATCCATTGCGACCATTTTGTAGTCTCTGAAGTTCTTAAAACCAGCATTGATTGCAACCTGGTGTCTTTTTTTCAATAAGGAATCGAAAAGGTCATCCAATTTTTCGATGTCTTCACGTCTTCTGCTGGACATTTTTGTGAAAACAGCCTCACGCAGATTTCTGTCTTGTTTTTTCAGGTAGAGAGCCGCTTTTTGCATCGTCAGTTTTTCACCATCGTGTTCGATGCTTTGCGCAGCAGATATTGCACCGTATTGCTGACTTTCCTCAGACAAAGCAGCCTGAATCGGAACGTTTTCCTCGCGATAGATTTCCAATGCAGTTCTGATCTTTCTGAAAAGAATGGAATAAGCCTTGTCATCTGACAACTCATCAACAAATGATGAAGCCATCATTTTTTTGTTCAGACGGTCCTCAATCGGGGCAAGTTTCGGTTGAATTTCAGTCACGAAGAAGGTATAGGCTTTTCCCAGATCTTCGTTGGTCGTATCGATGGTCATTCTGATATACCTCCAGGCGAGATCTTCTTCCAATACAGCTTCAATTTCACTGATATCTGACATCCATTTTTCAAAAGATTGGATATCACTAATGTCTCTTTCCTCAAGATTCGTGAAAAAGGGAGCTAATTTGTCCCAGTTATCAATAATCAGGTTCTGAGGTAAAAAATGGCGTTGTGGTCGTTCTATTTTCATGGCAAAAAAAAAGCCGGCGAGCCGACTTTTATGGGATAAATTATAAAAACTATTTTTCTTCTTTCTTTGTTGCTGCTTTTTTGGCAGTCGGTTTTTTAGCAGGGGCTTTTTTCTCTGCTTTTTCTCCTTCCGGTTTTTTAGCTGCGGCTTTTTTAGGAGCTGCTTTTTTAACTGGTTTTTCCTCTGTCTCAGTCTCAGTTTTCGTTTCTTCTTTCTCTTCGGGTACCAGTACACCTGCTTTAATCAATAAATTATACCACTGAAAAAGCTTTTTGATATCGGAAGGATAAACGCGGTCTTCGTCATAATTCGGAAGAACGTCGAATAATACTTCCTGTAAATTAATTACGTCTTCTTTATGAGATAATCCCTCTTTTCCTTCGAATTTCTCATATAACGAAGTGAATACCTCTTTTAACGGCACATCTGAATCAAGCGTGTAAATGCTGATGTCATCCAATGCTGAAATACGATCCGAAGCGTAGGCCGGGAAACGTTTGTTGTCTTGAATTGATTCAACAATCACACTGTTTTTACCTTGAGCAATAACTCTGTAAAGTCCTGGTTTTCCTGAGATAGATATTATACCTGATAAGTTCATTCAATTTATTTTAGTGGCAAAAATAACAATTGCCTTAAATTATCAGTCAATTACCAAGCGAACAGTCGTATAATTCTCTGATTCGTCTTTCAATATGACCAAATAAGTGCCTTTTGATGCATCCAGCAGTTTGAAATGTGTATCATCTATTTTTGAGTATTGAATCTGTTTGCCGTTCACATCAATAATTCCTGCCACCTGGTAAAATTGGTCCGCTTCGATATGGAAGAATCCCATACCAGGATTGGGATACAGTTTTAATAAATCAGAGTTGTTCTGATCGATTCCTGCAATAATATTTACGGTATTCGAAATTGAAGGACAACCATCACTATTGTATCCGATTACCTGATAATCGCCATAAGGTGGAATCGGATTGTAAACTTCCTGATCTGCTCCCAGAATCCATTCTCCATTTAATACCCACTGATAACCATAATCCACTGAAGAAATCAATTGACCGCCAACCACGGAAATAGTTGGTGTCAACGTATTCAGCGTTTGTTGCTGAAGCAGGGCAAAAGCATCAGGTTTTCCATAACCGAATGAGAGGTTAGGAAGGGTTCCTGTAAATCCATCCGAATAAGAAGTAGAGAAAAGATCTGTTTTGAAATTGGAATATGAAGCAAAACTGCAACGTTCGAGGTATAGGGCAGCAATACCGGCAACAATTGGAGAAGCCATAGAAGTTCCTCCGTTTCTGCCATGCCAACCTCCCGAATCCACGTACGGGTTGTAAGCTGAATTATTTAATACCCACATCGGGGCTGCCGAAAGACTAAGATCACCGGAAGCTGCTACATCAGGTTTAATGATGCCATCTCTTGTTGGTCCCTTGCTTGATCCCGGATTTAATGCGCCCGGAATAACTGAACCGCTGTAATACAGGTTTCCGTTTTTGTCCCAGTAACCAGTTTTATTCCTGAAAACACCAACAGAAACCACCTTATTGCTGCAATTCCAGGAAGAGACAATTGTCTGTAAAGTATCAGGCATTGCATAATATACGATCTCAGGAAGTACGGCACTTGAAGGTAAGTTTACTTCCATATCGTTAAAGCCTAGCCAGGATCCGCTCCAGAGATCATAGTTACCGGAGCCTTTTGTCTCAAAACGGTACAAATAGGTTGTAGAATCAATTTTTGCAAGAACCTGCATGTGGTAATTTGTTCCCACTTGCTCCGGATAGATCTCAAAGCATGCAATCCGGTTGCCGTTGTTATACAAGGTGTCGTAAATCACACCATTAAGCGCGGTAGTTGCATTCCTGAAGTTCAGGCGGCCGCGATCGACATAATTTGGTGCTGCGGTATTTGCACCAAACGAATATTGCCAGGTGGCGTCAATCATATCCGTCCAAAGGTCAAAAAAGACTGTATTTGTACCCAATTGTCCGGATGGATTATTCTTCCACCAAACAAAGCTGGTATCAGTGGTAACGTCATTGTGCAAATGGTATTTTCCTTTGTCTCCGGAATTTCCGGCGGCACAAACAACAATTCTTCCGGGGTGTTCATCCAGCAAAGCATCAATCATTTCACCTGCAGGATCCAAGGCATCGTGAGAACCGAAATAACTACCCAATGACAGGTTTACTACGGCAGGCATATTCAATGAATCTGCAACTTTGAAGACGTAATCCACTGCATCTGCAATGGTGAGGGTCCAGTTAGGAAGATTGAAATTCGTTTCGATAAAAATGATGTTCGCATCAGGAGCCATGCCTTTTTGAGTTCCATTTGCGCGGGCGTTTCCTACAGCCATACCGGTAACGGTCGTACCATGAGCCGTGGTCTCTTCCGAACTAATGCATGTGCCATTGTTAATCAGGGTGGAATCCCAGGTTTGTCCGTATCCGTATGGTTGTGCAGGAGTCGGTCCGTTAAAAGAATGATCCCAGTACCGCATTACCCGCGTATTACCATTCGCATCAATAAAATCAGGGTGAGTCCAGTCCAGGCCTTCATCCACCACACCAACGATGACGTTTTTTCCGGTGTAGGCTGATGGTAAAGGAGTCTGTCCATTGTGTACCGGATTTACATTGTGCCAGATTTTGGCAGTGTCGGCCAATGCTACAGGAGGCGCATATTCAAAATAAAAGTCTGATATGCCACCGCTATTGTACTGTTCAGATATCCATACAGGGGTAGTGGTAATGTAAAGCCAGTTTTTCGTCTCGAATTTTAAAGTCAGTCCGGCATCAGATATCGCCTTTTTATTCTGGTCATTATTCGGTAGGCTGAATGGTGTAAGTAATTCCGGATTTTCCCGAAGTACTTTATCAAAGCCTAATTTCTGACCATATACATTTTGACAGTTGATCGAAAATAGAAGGAGTGCGATTAAAGGGAATAGAAGTTTTGCCATTTGTCATGAATTCTTACCTAATAGACGTAAATATAAACCGAAAGGTCAATTTTTTAAAGCGTAAACAGCAATTAATTATACTTTTATACACTGAACAAAAATTCTTAACAACTCATTTATATGAATAGAATGATTATGAAAGTTTCTGCGTTTCTGCTTTTGATGGCAGTTTCTTCCGGAGTGAATGCTCAGGACGTAGATAAAGACATCCTGAATTGGTACAACGGTAAAAAACCGGGGATGGAAACCGAAAGTGCTTATAAGCTTTTGAAGAAAAAAGAATCAAAAACTGTTATTGTTGCGATTATTGACTCTGGAATTGATATCGAACACGAAGATCTTCAAGGTAAGATTTGGGTGAATGAGGATGAGATTCCCGGAAATGGTGTTGATGATGACAACAATGGTTATATCGATGATATTCACGGATGGAATTTCCTCGGAAATGCTAAAGGTGAAAATGCGAACGATATTCGTTTGGAGAAAACACGTATCTACGCGAAACTTCGCGCAAAATATGGTAAAGAAGAGGTTTGTTTAAATTCTGAAGAAGAAGTAAAGGAATACGAACTTTACCTGAAGGTAAAAGAGGAAGTGGAGTCGGAAAGAGCTGAGGCTGAAATGACACTTTCATACTATAAAGAGCAACTTCCGGGTATGATCAAAATGGTACCGATGATGGTAGCTCAAAAGATCGGGAAATCAGACTATACCCAAGCTGACCTGGACAAGTGGAAAGTGAAAGAAGGAACTCAGGATGCCCAGATCAAAAGATTGGCAGGAATGATTCTGGACGGATCTCTTGAAAAACAAATTCAAAAAGGAAGTGAACACTTTGAAACACAATTGGCAGTTCATTTAAATCCTGATTTTAACGGACGTGCAATTGTCGGAGATGATCCGGATGATTTCACGCAGACAAATTACGGTAATAACGACGTTGAAGGTCCGGACGCATTCCACGGTACACACGTGGGAGGTATTGTTGGAGCTGTACGTGGTAATGGAATTGGTGGTGATGGTGTTGCCAATGATATTAAATTGATGTCGCTTAGAGCTGTTCCAAACGGAGATGAGTTCGACAAAGACATTGCTTTGGCGATTCGTTATGCAGTTGATAATGGTGCTCAGGTGATTAACATGTCATTTGGTAAAGCATATTCTCCGCATGCACAGGAGGTATATGATGCCTTTGCTTATGCGGATTCAAAAGGAGTGCTTTTGGTTCATGCTGCGGGTAATGACAATAAGAACATTGACGAAGAACCGAATTATCCAACTTCTATGTATGACTTCCAGGATAAGAAACTGGATCATTTCTTAACAATTGGTGCAAGTACACGCTACCTTAAAGATGATGAACTAGCTGCTTCTTTCTCGAATTACGGGCAGGAGGGAGTTGATGTTTTCGCTCCGGGACTTGAGATTTATAACTCTGTTCCTCAAAGTGATTACGCTGCGATTCAAGGGACTTCTATGGCATGTCCGATGGTTGCTGGTGCAGCAGCTTTCTTAAAGTCTTATTTCCCTGAAATGAGTATGAAAGACATCAAGGATGTACTTTTGTCATCAGCTACAATTTACCGTGGTGAATTGGAAGTTAAACCGGGTGGAGAAAGCATGAATCCTGAGTTGAAATCTGATATGGTTGATTTTGGAACACTTTCAGTTACAGGAGGTGTGATTAATTTGAAGGAGGCAGTGAAAATGTGTCTTGAAATGGAAAAATCAAAATAATCAAATAGTTTTATTTGAAGAAGTCGCTCTAATTGAGCGACTTTTTTTATGTTCATATTTATGAAAAGATTAATTCTTATATCAGTATTATTTCTATCACTGATTTCTTCTGCGCAGAAAGACGAATTGCAGTTAAATAACTTAATTGACAATTGGCATAAGGCTGCCGGAAACGCGGATTTTAAATCTTACTTCGGTCTGATGGACACTTCTTTTGTCTTTCTTGGTACAGCACCGGGAGAACGCTGGAAAAAAGAGGAATTTGCGGCGTTCAGTAAGCCTTACTTTGATAAAGGACAAGCATGGGACTTTACGCCGTCAAATAGAATCTGGCAGTTTTCAAAGAATCGCAAAATCGCGTGGTTTGATGAAGACCTTCAAACCTGGATGGAAGGATGCCGCGGTTCCGGTATT
>QKAV01000114.1 GCA_003247185.1 Crocinitomicaceae bacterium | reverse complement strand
GTTTATCCTGAAGATTACCATATTACATTGAAATGGTACAAAAAACAGTTCAGGATCATTCCTCTGCAAGAAACTACACTCCACTGGCGCGAGCATCCGAAACGCACTTCCAGAAACAGTGCTCACTATCAACAGAAAGCCTTTTTCGATCTGAAAATCAACGAATTTATTACGAATGAATTTCAAGCCGGCGATCAATTAGGTATTGTCGGAGACAACTCAAAAACCGACCTCATCACTTCAGTATTAAAGGAGAACAACGTCCCATACCAGATATATGTTCAAGGTGAGACTTCTGGCATTTATACTTCTATCGGCAAACTCAACCTGAATAAGAGTACTAAGCTACTCATCGCAGTTTATCCGGACAACAAGTTGCAGGAAATCGAAAACTATTTGGGAAAACGGGGGTTTATAATCGGAAAAAACGCCTGGTACGTATAATTATTCCAGTCCTATTCCAACCTTAAGTCCGATATTAGCAACATACTGCGCTCCGGAGTGATCGACTTTTGCCCATTCATTTTTCCACTCATTATCCACAAACACAGAGTTTGAGCGGTATTCAGCATAAGAACGATAACCAATACCTACACCTCCGTAAAAATCAACGCAAAAAGACTTGGATGCCCAAATCTGATAACCGAAGTTAAAATAGAAATTCACTCTGCTATCGCTTGATTTCATTGGGTTCAGATACCCTGACTCATCTACATACGTAGAATTGAGCAATTTATACTTTATAATAGGTGAAACATAAAAGCGATTTAAAGCTTCGGTTGCATCCAAAGGATAATATCGATATCCGAATTCCGTGAAGAATCCCATACCGGATTTTTCCGTAACAGTAGGAACAGTCGGATCGATATAATGTGAATTTATTCCCAGACCGATATTCGAAATAGTAGGTCCTATGCCGATCTCAACACTGCCTTTTAGAGATACTTGTTTTTCGTATGAAAAATTGATTTCTCCGGCAAGGATATTCAAAGGAGCATATTTGAATGCCTGTGTATTATCATTCAATTTAACTTCCTTTTCCTTGTCTTTGTACTCTCCTCTATCTATGATAAGGACTTCTTGTTGTGCAACTGAATAATAGCTACTAAAAAGTGTAAGAACCAGAAATATCTTTTTCATTGAACAAGTTTAATACATTAACGCTTACAATAACGAATAGGTTGATAATCTATTGTAAAATTAATGCATCTTGTTTAATTCCTTTCGATTCTATTTCAAAATCAATCCTTCCCAGGTTCACTCCGGCCCATCCAACCTGATTGACCAGCACTGTAATACCGTCTTTATTTACCACTTCTGTAGGTTTATCCAAAAATGTGTGCGTATGCCCTCCGATGATCAGGTGAATTCCGGATGTTGCCTCAGCCAATTTAAGGTCACTGATTTTATCTGATTCATACGAATAACCTAAGTGCGAAAGACAGATAATAAGGTCACATCCTTTTTTCTTAAGCAGAGCAGCATATTCCTGAGCGGTCTCAATGGGGTCCAGATAGACTGTTTCCCCGAATTTATCATCAGGCACAAGTCCTTTCAACTCCACTCCAACTCCGAATAGTCCAACCTTAACCCCTCCCTTTTCAATAATCCGGTAAGGTTCCGTTTTACCATCAAGGTTTGTGTCAGTGAAATTATAATTCGAACAAATGAATGGGAACGCGGCATACTGTTTCGCATGAATAAACCCATCAATACCAATATCAAAATCATGATTTCCCATCGTAGCTGCATCATAACCTAATTCGGTCATAAGTTTCATTTCCAGAATGCCTTTGTACCGATTGAAATACGGTGTACCCTGAAATATGTCGCCTGCATCCAGAAGCAATACATTTTCGGCCTCATTTCTCACCTGTTGAATCAATTCGTATCTTCTCGCAACTCCGCCAAGACCAGGATATTTTGCGTGATTCTCCGGAAAGGGATCAATATTGGAATGTGTATCATTCGTATGCAGAATCGTGATCTTCTTTGTTCTGCTCCGGCTTTCTCCCTCAGCAAATAATGATGGTGATACAAGTATACCTCCTGTCACCAAAGCTGTTGTTCGTATGAAATCTCTTCTCTTCATTACAACTTAATTCTTTCCTGATCAGAATAAATCAGATTGCCTTGCTTCTTTGCAACATATACAAAAACATCTCTAAGTAAAACTGAGGTCCAGATCACTTCTGCCGGATCATTAAAAAAGGTCATTTTATCTCCCCCGTTGAACAAATAATCGGAGGTCACAACCCAAAAAGTATCACCACCCGCATCTTCATTCAAAAAAAACTGCCCCGAATCGTAATGCGCCCCGGCAATCGGTTCGCCACCTGAAATCGAAATGTACTTTGCTATGTCCTTTAACCTGTCTTTAGGCAACTTTACCAATACGACTTCATTGTCAAAGGGCATCAATTTAAAAATATCTCCTAAGGTAACAGCTCCTTTATTTATTGTACTTCTTAATCCTCCCGTGTTCAGCAATGCCATTATCGGGTCACTACCGGAAATGGAATCTTTAAAAAAGGTCAATAGCGCATCTGCAGACCAGTTATTCAGCGCACCATTTGGTCGGTCTTTTACAAAGTCGTAAGCGGACTGTGCCAGAACCGTCCCCATTTCTTCCTTCAATTCAGACCTGTAAGGCGCAATTAAGCTGTCTATTCTATTCGTCGAATCAATTTCACCTGTTACAGGCACCAAATCGGCATCTACGACTATCTCAGAAACAGAAGAGCAGGCCGCTAAGCCTGCTCCAATGAACAAAATATAAAATAACTTGTTGATCATTACTGAATAACAACAGATTTACTTGTTTGACCAAGCGGAGTATTTACAACAAGAATATAACTTCCTGCTTCAACATTTCCAGCGTTGATTTTAACACCAACTACATCCATATTATCCTTTGTCTCAACTACACGTCCTTGTGCATCAACTAAAGAATATCCTGTAATCGTTGTTCCATTTACCTGTACATACACCGCTTCACGCGCCGGTACCGGATAAATATTAAGGTTTTCATTTAACAATTCTTCAATTCCAAGACCACCGCAACCTGCTGCAATGTAGTTCATGTTAGAGAAATCAATGTAACATGCGAAATCTACCGAATCAATAAATGGGTTTCTGTTTCCTTGTACACTATATACGTATTCATTACGTGCGATCTCATAATTATCCGGAAGATCATTGTAGTGCCATTGCTTAATAATATCTGCATCCTGTCCGTAAGGAACCGTAAAGCTAATTTGGCTAGGGAATGCCCATGTAGCACCTCCGGTACCATTATAACTGATCGCTTCATACATCATTGAACGGGCAACATTACCTTTCATCTCATCACGTGGTTCAAATACTCTTTTTCCTGCAGCATTCAATCCTAATTTACATCCTTCGTATGATGACTCAACTGTAACAACTACTCCTAACGGATAATTAGAACGTGCTGCATTCACTTGAGAGAAGTTAACCGGTTGAAGGTTATGTAAGTCAGTGTATTCATTTTGTTCAGGATTATCCGCAGGATAAGTAGGCATCCATGAATGACAGAATACGTGCTCACGAGAAAAGTCAGTAGCGGTCCAGTCAAATGATCCTGAGAAAACCTCTCTGTGACCTGAATAAATACAGGTTGCATAAGAATCACCATTGGTAGTATCTTTTACTTCAAACTCATTCATCATAGTCTGCTTGTAGTTGAAGTAAGAAATAAATGTGTGCGGATTCACCAAAGATGTAAGATCTCCGACGAATGAAGTATTCGCTGTATTTACAGAACTGTAATAAGAACCTATCGCTTCACCTGTAGAAGAAACGTTTCCTGTTGCCGGAGAAGTTGTTAAATAGTTCTCAAATCCACCTTGTCCGTTATAGGCATAAACTGTGAAGTAGTAATTTTGATTAGCAATGATTCCACGCGGAGTAAATCCGGTTGCGTTTCCGGAATAAGCTACACGCGCATCACCAACGATATCTCCTCTCATATAAGTAGTACCATCAACCGGAACACCTGTTACAGCACTACCATTTTTCCAAAGAACCAGGTATTTCGTGGCACCAACACCAGCGTTGTAAGAACCACTCAATGTGTAAGCCTGTACATTGTTGAAAGTTAAATTGCTCGCATTACCTGTTGGTTCTGTCGCCAAATTATCTAAACCTACTCCCTCGAAGTTTATCACATAAGGGTTTTCATCAGAGTCGTCATTCGCAATCGCAATAGATGCTGTTCTTGTTCCATTTCCAGTCGGAGTGAAATTGATTGTAAAGTTTTGTGATGATGAAGCACCAATTGTTGTAGCTGTAATATCTGAACTAAAGTCAGCCGCATTTGTTCCTGCAAATGCTGAACCTAAGATATTCAGGTTACCTACACCGTAGTTTTCAATTGTTACAGAAATTGAACTGCTGTTTCCAATGAAATAATTTGACCCTGTCAATACTGTAGATCCATTCAACAGAACATTGATTTCTGTAGTTGGAGCAACATAAGTGAAGATATCATTCAGGTCTCTCGGTACAATTTGATAATTCGTATTAAACTGTCCTTCCGGTCCAACGATAGATACAGGTCCTGTTGGAATCGTTGTACCATCAATGTTAGTTGAAGTATTGATACGTACATCAAACTGGTTTGTACCATCTGTTACCTGGTAAGTCGTATTACCTGCAAAAGTTCCTGATTGAACAAAAGTAACGTTGTCAACCTGAATCAATTCAGACTCTAAAGACTCACTTGCAGTTGTGATACCAATTGCTACAGGCGCTGGAGGATTTACCGCCGCTCCATGATTAGTAAAACTAGTGATCGGAGAGATCTCCAATAAACCACTGAATTCTGAAATTTGTCCGGTTACAGTAATCGAGTCATAACGTTGAACTCCACTTAATGTATTCCCATAAGCAGCGATTCCCGCTGTACCGTCCTGCATGTAGCGAATCGATCCCAATTCCGACCCATTAGTTGCCACACCTGATACTGTTACTGTTTGTCCAACTGAATAACCTCTGGCATCAGCAATATTTGCCTGACCAAAAGAGTACGCTGAGAACAACGTAGCAGTAATAATGATTAACTTTTTCATCTTGTCAAATTATATTACTATTAAAATTCATAACCAAGGGAGAAATTAAAGGTAGTCCCCATACCTATAAACACTCCTGCCGATGTTGCATCGAAGCCACTACCATTCTGGTTGTTCGTTGCATCTGAAATGTAGAAAGTGTTCAATAAATTAAATATGTTACCACGAACATTCAATTGAGATTTCTCAAATTTGAAGCTGTATCCGAAGTGCGCTGACAATATTCCGTAAGAAGGTATTTTCCATGATTCTCTTCCTCCGTTAACACCTGTAAGTGTAAATGGATTAAAGCTTGCATAGTATCTGTCAAAGTATGTGTACTTGAATTTGATATATCCTCTTTTAATTGGTGCCCATCTTACAGAACCTGCGTATGTTGACTGCGCTGCATCACCCACGTGTACGCCTCTCGCGTCAAATTGGAATGGCGTACCAAGAACCATCACAGTCTCCGTGGATTGCCATGTCCAATCACCAATTGAAGCCATACCTTCAATAGATATAGTTTTAATAGGGTTATATGCAACATCTACTTCCATACCCATGTGCAATGCATCCATCCCATTAACGTTTGCCTGAACATAAGTGGTTGGGTCGTTTGGATCAGGAATACTCACACCAAACGGGAAAGGTTTGTTTTGCCAAATCGTATAATACCCATTGGCATTGACGGTAAGCTTAGGAGAGCGGTATCCGTAACCTGCCTCAAATGCGGTAATTTTCTCATTCAGAATTTCCACAAAGAAGGTATTCGTATTATTATCGATCACATTGCTGAACTGTGGATTTCTGTCAAGATACCCTACATTCAGGAATATATTTTGACGCTCTGTAACGTTAAAGTTCGCACCGGCTTTAGCAGTAAAACCTGTAAGCCATTTCCATCCAGTATTATTATAGACCAGCTCAGGCGAATCATTCGTGTAGGTTCTACCTGCATAATTTACAGTGTCAGTAGCTCCAACATAGATTACCGTATCATCCACATGCAGTTCCTTCTTCTGGAAGTAATCCACACCTCTGTATCCGTTTGTAACTGTGGAAAGGTTGACAAAAGCTGTCCATCTGCCTGACGAATATTCCGTTTGGGCAAATCCTCCCATCCATTGTACGAAGGCATCTCTGTAATTGTGATAATTATACCATCCGACTTTATCCCCTACTTTCTTCATAGGATTCGGATCGTTTTGGTTTTTGGTATTCACCCAATAATCACCTCCCAGTAAGTCTACCAACTCTACATAGTGCGTTCCTTTGTAGTGTCTATAATCTAACCCCGCTGCAAAATCAAATTTATCATTGATCTTATAATCAATCTGTGAGATTCCCCCAACCCACATGTGATTATTTACAGACGAGGTAAGTACCTGAGAAGATTTTAGTAATGTCGGATCATACGTAGGGTCAGCAGTTGTACCTACAACCATACCTGCAAATGTGAGGTATTGATTGAAATATTCAATTGTATCCCAATTTATTAGTCCTAATGAATCATATTGAAGAGCACCTGAATTGTACGCTCGCGTACCTCCACCGCGACCAATTGACATGTAAGCCATGTTCGACCACGATAATTTATCATTCACCTTCCAGAAATCCTTTAACGTGATCTGTGGTTTATGATAATAATTCATCCGTTCATTCTTGATTTTTCTTTTTCCATTTTCATCTGTGTAGTAGCCATAATGTTGATTATGTCTCCTACCCCAGTCCATCGCATTGGTAGTATCAGAGCCCAATTGATTTGCGTAATCGCGGCTCCAATAGTCTATCGGCTGATTGTATGAACGTTGTCCGTGTTTTTGAGGCGCACCAAATCCGCTTAATGAGATTACGTGATTTTGTACCTTCTTTTGAACTTTCAGGTAGTAAAAGCCACCTTGAGTCATCAAACCATCTACCCAACCATTTCCCTGCTTATAAGAACCTGAGAACAGAATCCCCCATCCATTCTTCAGCGTTCCGGATTTGTACGAAAGCGACGTCCTCAAAAAGTCTCCTGATCCGTACTCTTGCTGTACTTTAATCTCTCTTTTACCTGCTGTGTTTTCAGTGATAATGTTCATCGTACCTCCAACTGAAGGCATGGCAATTTTGGTAGCACCGAGACCTCTTTGAACCTGAATTTGTTGCGTAATCTGATCCAAACCAAACCAGTTCGACCAGTATACCCATCCATTTTCCATGTCATTTACCGGCACACCATCGATAAGCATCCCCACATTTCTTTGATCGAAACCTCGAATTGTAATTCTTGCATCTCCATCTCCACCACCCTGCTGTGTCGCCATAACACCTGGTTTCGAATTCAAGACCATTGGAAGATCCTGTGAACCTAATTCTTCAGTGATAGCCTTTTTATCAAGTGTTGTAACGGCTACAGGTGTTTTACGGTCCTGGGCAATGTTTCCGATCACTTTCATTTCATCGATCACCTGAACATTACCTAGTTGAATATCCTGCGTATTTTCCGGTTTGTCAATAACTACGTCTACAACAACGGTGTCGTACATCAACATTGTAATAACAGCTTTGTAAGAACCGTAAGGAACCCCCTCGATAGCATAGTTACCATCCAAATCGGTTAATGCTCTGAATTTATCTGACAATTGAACTTTCGCTCCAACAACTAAATCACCTGTTGTTGCGTCTTTGACTGTACCTGTAAGTCGACCTGTTTGCTGTGCAAACCCAACAACAGAAAATGTAAAAATAAATGCAATAAGAACTGCTTTCATCACTGTAAAAAGTAATTCATAAAAAGAGGCCGCCTGGGCGACCTCATTAAAATTTGATTAATTAGTTCTGAACGATTAGACGTTTCGTACTGACCTTACCGTCAACACCGACTACTTTAACAAGATATACACCTGAACGACCTTCCAAATTGATGATCATTACACCTGCATTGTTGTTTTTCATGTTCTTAACTTCTTGTCCAAGACCGTTGAATACAACTACTTCAGCTACATTAGATGTTCCTGAGATATAGAATGTTCCTTTTGTTGGGTTCGGATAGAAAGTAATGTTTTCTACTGAATTCTTTTCAACTGAAGCGTTTCCGCATGCGCATTGGTGGTTACCAAGTGTTGACCAGTTTCCTTCCCATTGTGGAGTAACACCGTCAGATTGGAAAATTGTATCACCAGTTACAGGATCTGTTTTCGCGATAAGAGCTGGAACTGAGTCATATTGTAGTAAGGGATCAAAAACATAGCTTGGTCCGAAAATCTCAGTTACACTGTTTTTTCCAATCATTACACTTGACTTACGAATCATCGAATGATCTTCCGTAACAACTCTATCCAAAGTATTACCTCCTTCTGCAGCTGTCATGTTGTAAGGAGATACAGATGACCAACCATTTGTATTCAAAGTTGCATTTTTAGGGTCCTGACCTACTTTACCGAAAAAGTCAACCAAAACTGTACCTGCACCTGTAGGATTTGAAGCAGATCCTTTCGCTAACATAATACAGTCATTTCCATTCCAATACCATGTATTTGAAGTATTGTAATCCGGGCAGTAAAAAGCATCAGCAAGTGCTTGCAATTCTGTCCATACCGGAATATCTTGTCCTGTCCCATTTGGATCTGTTTTATCCAAAACTCCAACATGAACACTGTAAGGAGCTAACGTCCCTGTTAATTGAATACAGTTTGCAGGAGTAATTGTTGTAGCACCGTTACTGTAGCGCGCAACAAAATACTGACTCAAGTCAACTGTATTGTTTGTTGGATTATAAATTTCTAATGCTTTGTTGTTTCCTACACCTTCAACATACTCAGAGATGAAGATTTCAGAACAATCCTGAGCAAATGAAGTTGCTCCTGTTAACAAAGCCACGAATAGTAGATTTCGTTTCATAATTGAATTATTTGGGGGTTTAAGATTTGCTATTTCGATTGGGTAAAATGCCTCGCATACAACTATACAGCTGAGGTAGCCCTGACTATTGTAACTAACCTCCGAAGTTGAATACGTATGATTTTATATCATTTCATTTTGCCTCGGTTATATACCTCTGTGGTTTCGGTTTCTCTCTTAACCTGTAGGAGATCACAGCAGTAATACGTGACAAAATTAAGTCATTTGAAATGTTTGAGTGTTAAAGAATTATTAACAAAGCACTAATCTTTTACACAGCTAGCGTGGTCGTGGATTTCGGTTCACTATTTTTATATCGAAATACAGACAAAAATCACATGAAACAACTTTTTATCACACTTGTATCCTTATGTCTTCTGGTTCAAATTTATGCGCAAGATTTAAGCGTTGAAAAGATTTGGAAAGAATATGAATTTGTAGGAAAAAGTGTCAATGGATTCCGCTCCCTGAAAGATGGCAAACACTTCTCACAAATCACAGAGTCGGATAAAGGAACTTATATCTCCAAGCACAGTTTTGAAGATGCAGAATCCGAAGGCGAGGTTCTCATTTCTCAGGAAATGCTAAGCGGACTTGATTTTGATGATTATTTCTTTAATACCGATGAGAGCAAAGTCCTGCTGACAACAAACACCAGCTACATTTACAGAAGAAGTTTTACAGCGGAATACTATGTTTTAGATCTCAAAACAGGCAAAAGAGCGCCTCTGGACAATACCCGCAAACCGCAGATGCTGGCAGAATATTCTCCGGATGGTACAAAAGTTTCCTACATCTACAACAATAACCTGTATGTAAAAGATCTAGGGACGGATAAAATCACGCAACTTACCACGGATGGTAAATTCAACCAAATCATAAACGGTACAACGGATTGGGTTTATGAAGAAGAGTTCTCAATTACCAAAGCCTACGGGTGGTCTCCGGACTCCAAATTGATTGCCTTTTTACGCTTCGATGAGTCTGCCGTTAAAGAATTCACACTTGAATATTATGGCGGATTGTATCCGGATCTTTACACGTATAAATATCCAAAGGCCGGAGAAGATAATTCAAAAGTAAGCTTACAAGTTATACCTGCGGCAGGAGGAAAAGTAATGTGTACGGATCTGGGAGAATATGAATATATTCCACGTTTGAAATGGTCAGATAAGAACAATGAACTTGTTGTATTAACTTTAAATCGTCATCAAAACCATCTTAAATACCATTTGGTGACCCCCGGAAAGAAAGGAACTACTTCGAAAGTATTTTTCGAGGAAAAATCCAACACCTATGTAGAGATCGACGACAACCTTCTGATTCTGAACGACGGTCAGCATATCCTGAGAACATCTGAACTTAACGGCTACAACCATATTTATGAAATCGGATTTGACGGATCCAACCGTCAGATTACATCGGGGGAATACGACGTTATCGAGTTCTACGGAATAGACCAAAACAATGAATTCATCTATTATTCATCTGCAAAAAACGGAGCTATCAATAAGACGCTTCATAAAATTAAATTGAACAGAAGCAGTGAGATGATCATCAGTGAAGCTGAGGGAACATCTGACGCTGAATTTTCAGAAGGGATGAACTATTTCGTTAAGACTCATTCCAGCGCAAATGTCCCTCCGGTTTACACATTGTGCAATAATAAAGGAGAGGAAATAATGGTACTTGAAAATAACTTTCAATTACTTCAAACCCTTTCAAACTACAAATTAGCACAGAAAGAATTCCTAACATTTGAAGGTGCTGAGATTCCGTTAAACGGATGGATTATGAAACCGGCAAATTTTGACCCAAGCAAGAAATACCCGGTTTATATGAATGTATATTGTGGCCCGGGTGCAAATACCGTTTCAAATAGTTGGGAAGGTTTCAATTATATGTACCACCAACTACTTGCACAAAGCGGATACATAGTTGTTTCAGTTGACCCGAGAGGAACGATGTACAGAGGAAGTGAATTTAAAAAATCGACCTATTTAAATCTGGGTAAATTAGAAACCGAAGACCTCATTGCCGTAGCAAAAGAACTACAGCAAATGAATTCGGTTGATCCGGACAGAATTGGAATCATGGGATGGAGTTACGGAGGGTTTATGTCTTCATTAGCGATAACGAAAGGCGCGGATGTATTTAAAATGGCTATTGCCGTTGCGCCTGTAACCAATTGGAGATACTACGACAACATTTATACAGAGCGATTTATGCGAACACCTCAGGAAAATGCAGAAGGTTATGATCAAAATTCGCCGATCAACTTCGTAAATGAGCTTAAAGGGAAATATTTATTGATTCACGGATCAGGAGATGACAATGTTCATTACCAAAACTCTATGGACATGATTTCTGCATTGGTAAGGGCAAACAAACAATTTGACATGTTTGTCTATCCGAATAAAAACCATGGTATATATGGTGGAAATACAAGAAATCATTTATTCAATATGATGTTTGAATACACCTTGAAAAATCTTTAATTCATTTTTTTTTTAAATGCTTGGCATAATCGTCTCTATATAGTATTTTAGGCGACCGAACAAAGATTCGAAATTTAACAGGATAATTTTTATTCAAAAATGAGTGAAACAGCAAAAATAGAATTGGGAGGAAAAACGATTGAACTTCCGGTTATTGAAGGTACAGAAAATGAAAAAGCGATAGACATCAGTGCTTTCAGAGGAATGTCAGGTGGTTATATTACAATTGATCCGGGATTTAAAAATACTGGATCTTGTACAAGTGCCATCACCTTTCTGGATGGAGAGGAAGGAATTTTAAGATACCGTGGATACAGTATCGAACAATTGGCTGAAAAGTCAAATTTCCTGGAGGTTTCTTACCTTGTTATCTTTGGAGAACTTCCGACAGCTGCAGAACTTCAAAAATTTGAAAACAGCATCCGCAAATACACACTCGTAAATGAGGAAATGAAAGGAATTATCGATGGGTTCCCAAGAACAGCTCATCCGATGGGAGTTCTTTCTTCATTAACAAGTGCACTTACAGCATTCAACCCGAAAGCGGTAAATGTAAACAGCGATGAAGAAATGTATGAGGCTATCTGTAAAACGATGGCTAAATTCCTTGTAATTGCTACATGGACTTACCGCAAGAAAATGGGATTCCCATTGAATTACTACGATAACACAAAAGGATATGTAGAAAATTTCCTGCAATTGATGTTCTCGTTACCAACAGAAACGTACAAAGCAAATCCAGTAGTAATCGATGCATTGGATAAATTATTTATCCTGCACGCGGATCATGAGCAAAACTGTTCTACATCAACTGTTCGTATGGTTGGTTCATCTCACGCTGGCTTATTTGCTTCAATCTCTGCAGGTGTTTCTGCTTTATGGGGACCGTTGCACGGAGGTGCTAATCAGGCTGTATTGGAAATGCTTGAAGCCATTCAAAACGATGGTGGAGATGTTGCCAAATATGTTGCTAAGGCCAAAGACAAGGATGATCCTTTCCGTTTGATGGGATTCGGTCACCGTGTATACAAAAACTTTGACCCACGTGCACGTATCATCAAGAAAGCCGCAGATGATGTACTAAGTTCTCTTGGTATCAATGATCCGATCTTAAATATTGCAAAGCAATTGGAGCAGGTAGCATTGGAAGACGAGTACTTCAAATCGAAAAACTTATATCCGAACGTAGATTTCTACTCAGGAATCATTTACCGTGCTCTTGGTATTCCGGTTGATATGTTCACCGTAATGTTTGCCATCGGACGTCTTCCTGGATGGATCGCGCAATGGAAAGAAATGAGAGCAAATAATGAACCTATCGGTCGTCCCAGACAAATCTATACCGGGGCTCCGGAAAGAACTTATGTTGAAGTTTCCAATCGCTAAAAGTCGATTAAAAAAATATAAAAAAGGCGGAATTAACTTTCCGCCTTTTTTTGTAACTCTTCTGACCGTTTCCCTTCAAATACTGAAAATGACCGGTAGGTACATTCCAACTTGCCATTAAACACCTTTATCTTGTTATCCGGTTTTAATCCAATCTGTTTCATGGCTTCCATATTAGAGGAAATAATCCAACAGGTATAACCTGTCATTTCGTGTTTCAGCCACGTACCGATACCACTGTATAATTCCTCTATTTCATCCCCCATACGCTCACCGTAAGGAGGATTCGTTATGATCATTCCTTTCTCACCTTTCTTTTTCACCTCATCAAAAGAACAAACCTCAGTCTTCACAAACCTGCCTATTGGAAGTGCTCTCAGATTTCTACGCGTCTTTGTTACCATTTCGGCACTGATATCACTTGCATAAATATCACACGGAAGCGACATCACTCTTTTTTCAATCGCGTCAAAAATTTGCTCGAATTTTTCGTTATCAAAAGACTTCAGGTTTTTAAATGCATAATGCCTTCTTTCAATATTGGAAGGGATGCCTGCCGCCCATAATGCAGCTTCTATCGCAATGGTTCCCGATCCACAGAACGGATCAATCAAATCCGTTTTTTTATCCCAACCTGACAAACGTAACAACCCAGCTGCCACAACTTCATTTAACGGTGCTTCACCGGTTGATTCACGGTATCCTCTTTGAAATAATGGCGCACCTGAAGTATTGAATGACAATACCATCTGATCATTATTCGCATACAAATCCAGAAGTATTTGCGGAGTCTTCACATTGACATCCGGACGTTCCCCTGTCTGAGCTCTGAATCGATCTACCACCGCATCTTTCACCAATAGAAACGGATACTGCGAATGTCTGAAAATATCACTGTGTACAGCGCCTTTGACTGCAAAAGTCTTGGTCACTTCAAAAAGCTCTTCCCACGGATAATTGTAACACTGCTCATAAAGATCCTGCTCCTTTCTGATTTTGAATGACTTTAACTCTACAAGTACGGAAATTGCACATCTTAAATGCACATTCAGTATATACACATCATCCCATGTACCCTTAAGCTGCACTGCCCTATTCAGTATTTCCACGTCTTTGAATCCCAGCTCTTCCAATTCATCTTTCAAAACACCTTCTAATCCGTAAAATGTTTTAACAGTCAGTTTTAACAATCTCATACTCCTCTTGCTTTATAGAAATTTGTTTCTTTGTACAAAAGAACGATATTTTGAGTAAAGTCCGTTTTTATATTCTTCTATTCACATTGATTATTAGCGTACCGCTCACTGCTCAACGACAAAAAGTCGGTCTGGTACTTAGTGGCGGCGGTGCTACGGGGCTTGCACATGTTGGTGTTCTAAAAGCTTTAGAAGAATTCGGCATCCCTGTTGATTACATAACCGGAACCTCCGCAGGGGCATTAGTGGGAAGTCTGTATGCTGCCGGATTTTCCCCTGAACAAATCGAGAGTTTTGTACTGAGTGAGGAATTTCAGATGATGGCAAAAGGAAAGAATCTGCCCAATCAGGAATTTTTATTGCGAAAAGAAGATGCGCATGCAGGAGTGGTAAGTCTGGCGCTTTCAAAAGATAGCCTGTTAAAGAAATCGCTTCCTACAAATCTTACTTCCTCCTCATTTCTGGATTTTACCATGTTGAAATACCTGGGAATTACTTCCGCCCAACTTGATCAGGATTTTAATAACCTGTTTGTCCCTTTTCGCTGTGTCGCCTCTGATATCGTTCAAAAACGATCTGTTATATTTTCGAACGGAAGTCTCAATGAAGCCGTACGTGCATCAATGACCTATCCCTTCTATTTAAAACCCCTCGAAGTAGACGGAACGCTATTATTTGACGGTGGTCTGTACAATAACTTTCCGGCAGATGTAATGTTCAACGATTTTGCTCCGGATTATATTATCGGTAGCAATGTATCTTATAATGCTCTGCCTCCGGATCCTGATGATCTGATCGGACAGTTAACCAATATGCTGGTGAGCCACACAGATTACATGTTACCTTGTGACGAAGGCTACATCATCATTCCTAAAACAAATGTATCTACTTTCGATTTCGGCGATGCAGAAAAGGCAATCGAAGACGGATACAACTCAACTGTTGCCATAATCGATAGCATATTGATGAACCTGACTGAAATCTCCACAAAAATGGAAATTGAAGCCAGAAGAGCAAAATTCCTGTCTAAACTGAGTAAAAAAGAACCCGTATTTTCTTCCGTACAAATTGAAAGTGATGGAAAACGACTCAAGTTTGCTCAAAAAGCAATGATCCGTACCAAAAAGAATGAACTCGTAACACTGGAAAAAATCGAAAAGCGGTATTATCGCTTGTACAGTGCTTCTCAGGTCGACTTTATCTATCCAACCCTTACTCTAAAGCCCGATTCCACCTATGATCTGAAATTAAATATCCGGAAAGCAAAAGATTTTAAAATAGATGTCGGCGGACACATATCATCACGGCCGGTAAATACAGGATATTTCGGACTCACCTATCAAACTTTGGGAGGTGTTATGACAACGACGAAACTAGAATCCTATTTCGGTAAATTTTACGGATCTGCAAAAGCCTCGGTTAAATTAGATCTTCCCGTCATCTTTCCTTTCTCTACCAATTTCTATCTCACATTAAACCGATGGGATTACTTCCGGAGCTTCGCTACATTTTTTGAAGATGTGAAACCTTCGTTTCTGGTTCAAAATGAAATTTACGCGGGTGTTCGCCTGGATCTTCCGATTGGAAACAATATGATAAATTCATTTGATGCAAGAGGCTTTCAAATAGATAACAGTTATTATCAGACAGATAATTTCACGAATAAGGACACCGCCGATGTAACGCACTTCGATGGTACATCGCTTAGTTGGTCAATAACTCAAAATTCGCTTAACCGCAAGCAATTTGCCAATAGCGGGCATTACTTCAGACTAAAATTCAGATACGTGAATGGTGATGAATATAGCTTACCAGGTTCCACTTCTCCGGTAGACTATTATTTTACGAAGCACCATAGCTGGATCAACCTTTCTTTGGATTACCAATCATTTATTATTGATGAGCCTGTTTTCCACTTTGGCATACACGGACAAATGGTATTTAATTCGCAATCCTTATTTGCCAACTACACCGCTTCATTACTTGCAATGACTGATTTTTCACTTGTTCCGGATGCGAAAACCTACTTCCTCCCGGAGTATCGTTCACCTCAATTTGTGGGACTTGGAGTAAATACCATATTTAGTATCCGCAAAAAATTTGATCTGCGTTTTGATGGATACTTATATCAGCCGTTTGTAAAACTTGACTTACTGGATGATGGCTCTCAAGCGTACTCAAAACCTTTTAAAGGGGAAATATTTATGGCTTCAGCATCGTTGATTTATAACAGTTTTCTGGGGCCCATTCGTGTCACTTCCAACTTCTTTCCTTTACAAGCCAACCCCTTTACTTTTCAGATCAGTTTTGGATACATTCTCTTTAATGAGCGGGCAATCCGCTAGTGTTATTATATTTGCCGCAAATTAGTTTTATGGAAAAGATCATCTGTGGGATTCAACAAATGGGAATTGGAGTTCCCAATGTTCAGGAAATCTGGAAATGGTATAGAAAAATGTTCGGTATGAATGTCCGAATTTTTGAAGAAGCTGCTGATGCTCCGCTTATGACCAGATATACAGGAGACAAAGTACATTCCAGAACCGCAACTCTTGCCGTAAGTATGGACGGAGGAGGTGGCTTTGAAATCTGGCAGTTTACCTCCCGCCCTACGGAAAAAGCTACATTTGATATTCAGGCCGGTGATTACGGGCTATATGCTTGCCGCATGAAATCAAGAGATGTAAAAGCATCCTACGCATACCATAAAGCAAACGGAGCAAAATTATTGAGTGAGGTGGAGACAGGACCGGATGGACGTCCGAATTATTTTCTGGAAGACCCAAATGGAAATATCTTTCACATCGTAGAAGGCCTGGGATGGTTCAAAGACACCAAACACCCTTCAAAATGCGGAGGTGTTGCCGGAGCTATGATAGGCGTTTCTGACATTGACAAATCCCTCAAATTGTACCAGGATATCCTTGGATATGAAACCATAGTTTACGATAAAACGGATCAATTTTCCGAATTCAATGGTCTTCCTTCCGGAAACGGGAAATTCCGCCGTGTACTATTGAAACATAAAGATGCCAGACTTGGTCCGTTCGCACGTCTTTTCGGCCCAACACAAATTGAATTGATCCAATCATTGGAACGAACAGATGTCAAATGCATTTTTGAAAATCGTTTCTGGGGAGATTGGGGATTCATTCACCTGTGTTTCGATGTACAAGGAATGGAAGCCCTGAAAAAAGAATGTGAATCAAACGGATTTGAATTTACGGTTGACAGTGGTGACACATTTGATATGGGAGAAGCCGGCGGACGATTTGCATACATTGAGGACCCGGATGGCGCCTGGATCGAATTCGTAGAAACGCATAAAGTACCTGTGATGAAAAAGTTAGGTTGGTATATCCACCTGAAAAAACGTCAACCGGGTAAGCATCTTCCGAATTGGATGTTAAGTGCTATGGGATTAAGTAAGGTTAAAGACTAGCTTTTGACTGAAGTAAGTCTCTTATTGAGCGAACGGTCTGATCAATCCATCCTTTTTTCTTACTTTTGGAAACTAAGCTAATTAAATGAAAACAAAACTTCTCCTTGTCTTATTACCTGTTGTACTTGTACTATTCTCTTGCAAAGAGGAGGTAGATTTAGTCGGTGAATTCAAAGAAACGGCAGTGATTTACGGATTATTGGATCAAAGTGATAGTGTTCACATGATCAAAATCACACGCGCTTTCATAGGACCAGGAAACTCATTACAAATAGCTCAGGTAGCTGATTCAAGTTATTTCGATCAGGTTGACGCTACCGTTACCGAATTTATTAATGATGTTCCTACTGGAAGAAAATGGACATTAAAAGATACGTTGATCACGGATAAAAAAGACGGTGTTTTCTATAATCCGGAACAAAAAGTTTACGTATTCTATTCGAAAAGCATTGATAACAGTTCATCTGCCACAGGTGCATCTTTAAATGCCAACGCCACATACCGTCTGAATGCGAACATTAACAACGGTTTGTTTGCTGTAACAGGAGAAACCGATCTTGTAAGTGGTATTACCACCAGTACGGACAACCAATCCTATTCCTTCAAATTTGCTAAGAATTTAACGGAGTTTAAAACCAACGTTATTAACGTAAATGTCGGTACTGCGTACGTTGTCAATTGTTCAATGGATATTGAGTATTCCGAATTTATTGGCGCAAGTGAAACACCTCAGACCGTAAGCTGGAAATTAGGCGAAACAGATTGTGAGCCAGGAAATACAAAATCTTTCTCTGCAATAGGTGAAACTTTTTATACGCAAATAGCAAACCATTGTGCCAATTACGGAAATCCTCTGACCGATAAACGGAACTTTACAGGACTTACTGTAAAAGTAGTGGGAGGATCGCAGGATCTTTATAATTATATGCTGGTTAATGAGCCTAGTACGTCACTTGCGCAAAACAAACCAACGTATACCAATCTGGCGGCAACAAATGAGCACCCCGTGATTGGAATTTTCTCTTCCCGTTTTACGTATTCTGTTCATCACGACTTCTCTACACCTTCATCGCAATTTGTAAGATGTCTGGATGTTCCGTCCACAGAATATTTATGTATCGGCTCCATCACAGGACCTTATCTTTTCTGTAGTCAACATGCGCAGGATTTATTACCAACTCCTGAGTCCTGGGCTTGTAATTAAACAGAGAACATTTCTTAATTTAGCGTATGCCTGAAAGGAAGACGCTTTTTGCAGACGTTTTACTGCCCGTACCTGTGTACAATGAATTCACGTATCGAATCCCATTCGATCTGAATGACCACGCGCAGGAAGGATGCCGGGTTATTGTTCCTTTCGGGAGATCAAAACTGGTTACCGGAATCATTACCAGAGTCCATGAGCAGGTGCCAGCCAATTACACGGCAAAATATGTTGAGCACATACTTGATGATTTCCCGATTATCACAGGTAAACAATACAAATTCTGGCAATGGATGTCAGAATATTACATGGCTCCGGTTGGAGATGTAATGAATGCCGCCCTTCCTTCCAACTTCAAGTTGGCAAGTGAAACAAATATCGTGTTGCATCCCGATTACCAGTATGAAGCACGTTTCCTTACAGAGCGCGAGGACGAGATCTATCACATATTAAATGTCAGGGAGACACTGAACCTGAAAGAACTTTCAGAGATCCTAGGTATAAAAACGGTACAACCTATTGTGAAAAACCTGATAGAAAAGAAGGTTATCATCACTCAGGAAGAACTGAAATACAAATACACGCCTAAAAGTGCCGTTTTTGTTTTACTGAATTCCTCTAATGAAGAAGAGTTGGAAGAAATCATCGCCACCCTCGATCATTCCAAAGGAAAAGGCAAGCAATTAGAAGCACTTCTTGCCATTTTAAAAGAAGGAAACTACCAAAATGGAAACTGCGAGCCTGTTCTGCGAAAGACATTGACAGATGAGGGAATATCTCAATCGTCATTAAACACACTTGAAAAGAACGGAATCATACTGCAGGAAAAGATGCAGATTTCCAGATTTGAGGATAATGAAGAAACGGGAGTTCAATTCAAAGCATTATCCGAGGCACAGTCAACGGCGTTAGCTGCCATTCATGAAGGATTTGAAAACGATCGGGTTTGTTTACTTCATGGCGTAACAGGAAGCGGTAAGACTGAAATCTATGTGCAACTGATCCAGGAACAATTGGATCTGGGAAAACAGGTTCTTTTCCTCTTGCCTGAAATTGCGCTTACAACTCAATTGATAGAACGTTTATCACGTTACTTTGGGGATCAGATAGGCGTTTATCACTCCAAGTTCAATCAAAATGAACGAGTCGAGATTTGGCAACATGTGCTTCAGAACGATCCGAACAAATTCCGGATTATTTTAGGCGCACGCTCCTCCATCTTTTTGCCTTATCGGGATCTCGGGCTGATCATTGTTGATGAAGAACATGAATCGACCTTCAAACAATATGATCCCTCCCCCAGATACAATGCACGGGATGCTGCTGTTGTCCTGGCAAAACAATTCCAAGCGAACATTCTTCTCGGATCCGCAACTCCAAGTCTGGAAAGCTATCAGAACGCTCTATCAGGCAAGTACAAATTAATACCCTTAACCGAACGATTCGGGGCACATTTGATGCCTGAGATTCTGTGCGCAGATCTGAAGAAGGAACGACGCCAAAAAAGCATCCAGGGACAATTCACAAAATTCCTTTTGGATGAAATGAAAGCCGTACTTGACGAAGGAGAACAGGTGATTCTTTTTCAAAACCGCCGTGGCTATTCCCCCTTATGGTCGTGTGAAGTCTGTAACTGGACTCCAAAATGCCAGCATTGTGATGTTTCTCTTACCTATCATAAACACAATAATAGTTTGCGCTGTCACTATTGTGGATTCAACTCTGCCCCAATGGGAACATGCCATTCCTGTGGAAGCAATCGCTTAAAAATGATCGGATATGGTACGGAAAAAATCGAAGATGAAATTCAGATGCTATTTCCTGAAAAGGTCGTGAGGCGTCTGGATCTGGACACTACCCGTTCAAAAAACGCGTATGCGACTATCATTGAAGAATTTGGCGCCGGTGCAATTGACATCCTGATTGGTACCCAAATGGTTACGAAGGGACTTGATTTCGATAACGTAAACCTCGTTGGGGTTATCGATGCCGACATGCTGTTAAACCGAAGTGATTTCAGAGCATTTGAACGCACCTTCCAGTTAATCACACAGGTTGCCGGTCGCGCTGGCAGAAGAGAGAAACGAGGAAAAGTGATTGTACAAACCGGTGATCCGGATCATTGGGTGATTCAAAAGATCATCGAATATGATTATGAAGGCTTCGCTAAAAGTGAGTTGATCGAACGCGGTAATTTCTTTTATCCGCCTCACTATAAATTGATTGAGATCACCTTGAAAAACAGGGATGAGAATCATCTGAACAATGCTGCAGAATCCTTTGCAGCCCTATTGCGCGAAACATTTAAAGAGCGAGTGCTGGGACCGGAATTCCCATTAATCAAGCGCATTCAGAATTTTTATCTTAAAACAATCGTACTAAAGATTGAACGAACGGCACCTGATAAAAAGGTAAAGGAACGCATTCACCAGTATGTAGACCGGTTTTATAGCGTTCCTTCGAATAAATCAACTCGCGTTGTGATTGATGTTGATCCCGCTTAACCTAGGTATGATTGTAACATCCGGCTTCGGGAGGTATGTTTGAGGCGACGGATCGCCTTTTCTTTAATTTGTCTTACTCTTTCTCTTGTTAATTCAAAACGTTCCCCTATTTCCTCAAGTGTCAACGGGTGCTTTCCATTTAACCCGAAATAGAGTCGAACCACATCGCCTTCTCGTGCTGTTAACGTGGAAAGTGAACGCTCAATGTCCTTTCTCAGCGATTCTATAACCAATTCCTTTTCCGGACCGGGTAAAGAATCATTCGGAAGAACATCATACATCGAAGACGAAGATTCATCACCTTCTACCAACGGTGCATCCATTGAAACGTGTCGTCCGCTATTCTTTAACGATTGATGTACGTCTGCTATTGTGCATTCAAGAAATTCTGCCAGTTCTTCTGCTGAAGGCGGGCGCTCAAACTTCTGCTCCAATTCCGAATAAGCTCTGTTGATCTTATTTATCGTTCCAATCTTATTGAGCGGTAAACGAACAATACGTGCCTGTTCTGCCAAAGCCTGAAGAATCGACTGGCGAATCCACCAAACGGCATACGAAATGAACTTAAATCCACGCGTTTCATCGAAACGTTCAGCTGCTTTAATCAGTCCGAGGTTTCCTTCGTTGATCAGATCCGGTAGTGACATGCCCTGATTCTGATATTGCTTGGCCACTGAAACAACAAAACGTAAGTTCGCTTTAGTCAAACGTTCCAATGCTGCCCTGTCCCCTTCACGTATTTTACGTGCCAACTCAACCTCGTCATCAGCTGTCAACAATTCAACGCGACCAATTTCCTGCAAGTACTTGTCGAGAGAGGCTGTCTCCCGATTGGTAACTTGTTTTGTGATTTTTAATTGTCTCATGGTGGTAAGAATTAGAATATGTAGCTATCTATTAGACGTAGGTATAACTGTAATCGTTGGTTTAGTGACAAGTTTTTTACCTGTGAATGAACATTTTGCTAACTTCTATTATATAACGGAATAGATGTATCGAATATTCTATATAAGTCTTTAATTTTACAACATGAAAGTATTGATGGTATGTTTGGGGAACATTTGTCGCTCTCCGATGGCGGATGGTTTGTTGCGAAAAAAAGTCAGAGAAGCAGGATTAAATATAGAAGTAGACTCAGCCGGGACATCTGATTTCCATGTAGGCGAGGCTCCTGACCACCGGATGAGAGCAACAGCAAAACAACTGGGGACACCAATCGATACCCTGCGGGCAAGACAATTCAAACAAAGTGACTTCAGTGAATTCGATCTCATTTACGTAATGGACTCCAGTAATTACAACAATGTTGTCCAACTTGCCAGAAATGATTCTGATAAAGCGAAAGTGAAATTAATTCTGGAAGAATTACAGCCCGGAAGTGCAATGGAAGTTCCGGATCCGTATTTTGGCGGAGAACAAGGATTTATAGACGTCTACAACATGTTAGATGCCGCTACAGATGTAATTATGCAAAAAATTCAACATGGCTAAGGGAATCGTATATATGCTGCCAAATACACTCGGCGGAGAACAGGTAAGTGATATTTTACCTAATGATGTGATCAGCTTAGCATCGGAATTGCGTTATTTTATAGTAGAAGATCTCAGAAGTGCACGTCGTTTTCTCAGAAAGGCCGATCGGAATTTCCCGATTGACGATTCTGTATTTTATGAATTAAACAAGCACACAAACAGAGGTGATATCGCAACTTATCTTAAACCTTGTTTAGAAGGAAAAAACATTGCTGTAATCTCAGAAGCGGGTTGTCCGGGAGTGGCTGACCCAGGTGGCTCCGTTGTTGCTGAAGCCCACAAAATGGGAATAATTGTTAAACCACTGGTCGGACCAAATTCTATTCTTATGGCCTTGATGGCTTCGGGGTTTTCCGGACAGGAATTCAGCTTTCACGGTTATTTACCCAAAGATCGTAAGGAGCGTGTAAGAGTTTTGAAGCAGATGGAGATGGATGTTCACAGGAATGGAATAACGCACTTGTTCATGGACACTCCTTTCCGCAATATGAATGTACTGGAAGATTTACTGAACGAGTTAGCCGATCATACGGAGCTTTGTGTTGCGAGTAATATTACACTTTCTTCAGAGCGCATCAATACGATGAATGTAAAGCAATGGCGGGAAAAAGCTTATGATTTGAGTAAATCACCGACCATGTTCGCTCTGGGAAAAAGTATCTGATCAGCTTGCTTGCTTGAATTTAAAGTGAACGCCTAGGATTTCTTCCAGATCTTCACCCAGGTCTTTCATATCCTCATCATCGTAATTCCAGATCAGATCACCTTTGCTGTGGGATTTGAATCCTTTGATGAATTCAATCAATTTCGGCATTGATTTGGAATCTACCATTTCAAAAGACAGGCTTAAATCCATATCGATCACCTTGCTCTTTTTCATCAAATCATTTGCCCGGTTGAAGATTGAGTTCCATTCATTGGCGCAATTAAACCAAAGGCTCCTGCCCCCTACATTAAGTTCGTGACCATTTCTGGTGAAGAAAATGTGGTTTCTTGTTTCAGTGTTAAGTGTGAATGCCATTTTACGTTGTTTTATGATTCAAAAGTATCCTGACTTAAACGCATTACTGGCAGATCATACGTCATGATTAATCAAAATAGGTAGATGTGTTGATGAAAGACTACGGAAAAACACGTAGTAGTATCTGTTTTTACCTGTATATGAAAACCGAACTTAATTTTCCTCCCCACTTAAAAAGTGACTTTTCTCATGTCTCATATCCCTGCTCCTTCGTATTTTTGCCCAAATTCTTGATCATGCGCATATTACTCCCACTCTTTATTTTCACATCCTTCTTAACAAATGCACAGGAAACATACCATCGTAAAGGTGAAATGTACGTTTACTGGGGATGGAACCGGGGAGCCTATTCCAAATCTGATATTCGTTTTCATGGCGACGCTTATGACTTCACATTAGATAAGGTAGTTGCAAAAGACCGCCCTTCTCCTTTTAACTCCAAGGTATACTTCAATCCTTCATACATGACCATTCCACAGTACAATTTGAGAATAGGGGTCTTTTTGAACGATAAATACGATATTTCCTTTGGAGCAGACCACATGAAATATGTCATGCGAAACTATCAGGATGTAATCATCAACGGGTACATTCAAAAATCGCAAACACCTTACGACGGAACGTATGATAATGACACGATCAACCTTTCACCGGATTTCCTGCTCTTCGAACACACGGATGGTTTGAACTATGAAAACATTGAGATTAGAAGAAGTGATATCCTGTTTGCCCGGGAAAAATTCAGAATCGAAACGCGCGTAGGAGGAGGTGTAGGATTTTTGTTGCCCCGAACAAATACTACCCTGCTCAACAATCCCCGCTACGATGAATTCCATTTGGCAGGATATGGAATGGGAATTATGGGAGGGGTTCATTTTTCTTTTTTCAAACATTTCTTTATTCAGTTCGAAGCGAAAGGTGGTTTCATCCACATGCCGGACATCCGTACAACAATGTATAAGTCAGACAGAGCTGCACAGCATTTTTTCTTTGCCCAGGTAAATGGCGTATTCGGTGCGAATTTTAATTTGGTGAAGGAGAAGTAGTTTATTCAGGAAATGAGGGATTTGCTAATAGCTGTTAGCTTTTGGCAGTTGGCTATTAGCAAATGGTACTTTAGATCGATTGCTATAACGACCCTAAACTGTAAGCTTCCTGAATCTTTTGGAATTTTTCTTTAGCGCCTTTTTGGAACTCCTCTCCCATTTGTGCCACTTTGTCCGGGTGGAATTTAATCGCCATTTGTCGGTATGCCTTCTTGATTTCTTCGTCAGTAGCAGTTGGTTCCACACCCAAAACACGGTAATCCGAATCAATATCACGGTAGAACATATTACGAACGGATTCGAAGTCTTGTGTTCCTACATGCAACATACGGGAAATGTGTTCAATGACACGCATTTCGGATGGACTGACGTCGCCATCAGCCTTTGCAATTCCAAATAAATAATGCAGCAATTGCACACGAACTTCCGGTTGCATTCGCATACGAATATCCTGACAAATCTGCTCCAATGGTATGTTTCCTGAATCCAGAAAACGCTTTAATACCTGTAGATGCTGGGACGAAAATTGCGGACCGAATTGTTGATTAAAAAAAGACTTGACATAGTTCAATTCAGCCTTCAAGACCTTGCCATCCGCCTTCATCACTGCAGCGGATAACGCCATCAACATGGTTGGAACGTCGTACTGAGTTGAACGTTGCTGATAGTATTGAAAAATATCCTCGGGCGCCATTCTTCGCCCTTGTTGTCCGTTGGCCCCAGCTTGCTGTGCACCGCGAACCAGGGTTTGGTAATTATCAATCCCGGAGCCGATAAAGAATCCCAATATGGCTCCAAAAAAACTTCGGTTAAAAAGAAAAAAACCTGCTACTGCTAAAATCCACTTAAACAAAATACATGCATTAAAAAAGGGGCGCCAAAACGCCCCGGTTAATTATATCAATTCTATACTGCGTTCAATAAAGGCATTCAACGCCTCACCTTTCAACATTCCCTGAGACAACAACGCTATATCAGTCAGTTGCTTCACCTTACGCTCTTTCGATTTCGCCGTTTTAGTCTCCAATACTTCCTGAATCTTCGGATGATTTCCGTTCACCACCAGATTGTAACGTTCCGGAAATGCTCCGTAGAATCCTCCTCCACCTAACTTTTGCTGCTCCATCATACGACGAATAAACTCAGGTTGTGTAATGATAATCGGTGCTTCATCACTACTCATGCTCTCGAACTGTATAGTGAACTTATCTTTATCCACTACATCTTCAAATAGCGGCTGAAGTGCTTTTTTGTCATCTTCCGACAATTTGGATGGCAATTCATCTTCTTTCTGAATCAATTTATCCAGGGTATCCGCATCAATTCTCGCGAATTGTACATCGTTGAACTGCATTTCCAATTTCTGAATCCAGTGTGGTGCCAACGGACCTTCCAACAACATCACTTTGTATCCTCTTGCTTTCGCTTTCTGAACAAATCCGTATTGATTTTCCACATCATTGGTATACAAAACAACCAGTTTATTATCCTTATTCGTTTGAAGGGCGCCCAGTTTTTCCTGTAATTCTTCGACTGTGTAATACGCGCCTTCTGTGTCCTTTAACAACGCAAATCCTTTCGCCTTATCTGCAAACTTATCTTCCGACAACATTCCGTACTGTACAAATACGCTCAGATCATCCCACTTACTTTCAAAATCAGCTCGGTCCTTCTTAAACATTTCCGCCAGCTTATCCGCTACTTTTTTCGTGATATGCGCAGAAATCTTTTTCACATTCGCATCACTTTGCAGGTAAGAACGGGACACGTTCAGCGGAATATCCGGAGAATCAATCACACCATGTAACAAAGTCAGGAACTCCGGAACAATATTCTCCACACTATCCGTAATGAATACCTGGTTTGAATACAAATTGATTTTATTTCGTTGTACCTCCACATTTTCTTTGATGCGCGGGAAGTACATGATCCCGGTTAAATTAAACGGATAATCTACGTTCAAATGGATGTGGAACAACGGATCTTCGAATGTCATCGGATATAACTCTCTGTAGAAGTTGGCATAATCCTCATCCTGCAGATCAACCGGGGCCTTCGTCCATGCAGGAGCTGTATTATTGATCTGATTCGGTACTTCGATTGCAATACGCTTCACATTTCCGTTTTCATCTTTTTCACCTGAAGGATCGTCGATGTATTCCGTTTTATCACCAAAAAATACCGGAATCGGCAGGAATTTACAGTATTTATTCAGGATATCACCAATGCGGTTTCTGTCCAGAAATTCCACAGAATCTTCAGCGATGTACAGAATGATATCTGTTCCACGTTCTTCCTTTTCGATCTCTGTAATCGTAAATTCGGGCGAGCCGTTACTTTCCCATTGTACGGCCTGAGCATCTTCGTAACGTGCGCGTGTTCTGATCTGTACTTTTTCAGCTACCATGAAGGCGGAATAAAATCCAAGCCCAAAGTGACCGATGATCTGCTCTGCACCCTCCTTACCTTTGTATTTCTGAACGAATTCTTCCGCTCCTGAGAATGCAATCTGATTAATATACTTATCAATCTCCTCCTCTGTCATCCCGACTCCACGGTCGCGAATGGTAAGTGTTTTATTTTCCGAATCAAGGATGACTTCTACTTTTAAATCTCCCAGTTCTCCTTTATACTCGCCGTTAGATGCAAAGAACTTCAATTTTTGAGAGGCATCCACCGCGTTAGAAACTAACTCGCGAAGAAAAATCTCATGATCGGAATACAAGAATTTCTTGATGATCGGGAAAATATTTTCCGTCTGTACGTTAATTTGTCCTGTTTTCATATTCATTTGCTGTTTCAATCTTTGGCTTCTTACCGGACAATGTCTGTGCCATCGCAATAAAACTGACAAATTGTCTTATTTACAGGAATCGAATGATGCAAACGGATTCTTATTAACTTTGGAATCAAAGCAATCCATTGACACTACAACTTATCTTGGTATTTGGCGTTTTACTCCTATTTCTGTGGCTCATCGGCAGAAAACAGCAGTATTTGACGTTCCCGATACTGAGCATTGGTTTTGCCATAAAGATCATTGCCGGAATCATTTTCCTGAATATTTATACCCATCACTATGGAAATGGTACCTTAAGTGCCGATGCAGAGCAATTCCTGCGCGAGGGAAAAGTCCTCAACGAAGTTTATTATCAATCAAAAGTCGATTATTTCAGATTGCTTTTTGGTTTTAATGATCTGCGAGAACTTGGTCATAAATACCTGGAAGCTACTCATCACTGGGATACCAACTCTCAATTGTTGTTCAATGACAACCGCAATTTGATGCGTGTACACAGCGTGTTGTATTTCATAAGCCGAGGGTCCATTTATGTACACCTGTTTATTCTGTCTTTTATATCACTGCTTTCAATAATACTCTTTACAAAAGCTTTTGAAAATAGGATTGCTGTGCGGCAAAGGCTTTTGTTTTTTGTTCTCCTTCTGATTCCAAGCGTATTATTCTGGAGTTCAAGTATTCTTAAAGAACCATTGCTGTTCCTTGGAGTGGCATTATTAATATACGGTCTGCTACATCCTTCAAAATCGCGAAGCAGGGTATTTAACATCATGATCGGAATAGCATTAATCCTAATGTTTAAGCCTTATGTACTTATCAGCATTCTTCCTGCTGTGTTCTTTGCCTGGATTTACCAAAAGTTCTCTTTTAAAGCCTTGTTACTTGCACTTTCGGGCTGCTTCGTCATTTTCATCGGATTCCTTTCTCTTACAAATCCGGGAGCCAAATTGACACATAAACTATCGCGAAAACAGTTCGATTTCATGAATATTTCCCAGGGAGGTATGCACCTGCTTGGAGAAGATTGTTTCTACTATGTCTCGCCTGACAAAATGCAACTTGTAAGTATTCAGGAAGACAGTGCACTGGTCAATATGAACCTCGACGTTCAGCAATTTGATTACAGTTACAAATACGCGCCGAAGAACATACAACTGAAACAAGGATCGAAGTACCAGATATTTTTCAATCGGGAGCGAAGTAAAAGCTATATTCCTGTAACTCCCATCAAAGATGATCCTGTTCAATTACTTCAGAACATTCCCGAAGCATTAGTAAATGTGTTATTTCGCCCTTTCATTACTGATTCGGGCAGCTGGTTAGTTATTCCTGCAATAGCAGAAACTTTATTGATCTGGATTTTTGTCGTGTCGGGAATGCGATTCATAAGACAAACAAATGAAAAAGAGAGAGTTTTGCTTATTGGTCTGATCAGTTTCATCTTATTATTAAGTATCCTAATCGGATGGGTTACTCCGGTACTAGGGGCAATTAACAGATATCGGATACCTGCAATCCTCGCGTTGGTTCTGGTGGGTATCATTTTATGGTCAAAAAGAAAAAAAACAGCAGTATGAAAGGATATGTATTGATCAGTGGTGCAACTTCGGGAATCGGGCATTCATGTGCAACCATTTTTGCTAATGCGGGATACAATTTAGTATTAACCGGCAGAAGAAAAGACCGTCTGGAAGAATTAGCAAACAAATTAATGGAGAAGCATTCCATTGAGGTTATAGCTGCTCCATTTGACGTGCGGGTACAGGAAGAAGTGGATCAGTTTGCTGTTTCTCTTTCAAAAGATGTACGTAATAACTTAAAAATTCTGATCAATAATGCAGGACTTGCAGTAGGCAGAGGACCTATTCAGGATGGATTGATCGAGGACTGGGAACGCATGATCGACACCAATGTAAAAGGACTTCTCTACCTGACAAGAGCCATTGCACCGATTCTGATCGGCAATGGAACAGGGCATATTATCAATATCTCCAGTATTGCAGGAAAGGAAGTTTATCCGGGAGGAAATGTCTACTGCGCCACCAAACATGCTGTAGATGCACTGTCAAAAGCAATGCGTATTGATATGGTTGACAAAGGAATCAAAGTAACCAATATTGCACCCGGCGCAGTTGAGACTGAATTTTCTATTGTACGCTTTAAGGGTGATGAGCAAACTGCAAACTCAGTCTATGACGGATTTACGCCTCTCACTCCCGAAGATATAGCGCAGGTCATTTTCTTTGCTGCACAACAACCGGCGCACGTAAACCTGAATGACATTACAATTATGCCAACAGCTCAGGCAAGCTCAACGGTGTTTCATAAAGTTTGATGCGCAAAGGATTTTACGTAAGCATCGATCACATCATTAATAGAACCGTACGTTCTGCCTTTTATTGAGACCAGAAATTCCAGGGATTGCCATTTCACCTTTGAAATTCCTTCTTCTTTTGCAGGAATCAATTCTTCGTCTCCCTGGTAATCAAGAATGTACCAATAAGTATGTTTTAATGCTTTTCGTCCCTTGTAACGCATGGTATGGTAAGTTTCTGTTAAGTAGGATTGTATAACAGGTCCCGTAATACCACATTCTTCTTCGATTTCACGAACGCAGGCAGTCTCTTTATCCTCCCCCATATCAATCTTTCCCTTGGGAATATCCCACATCCCGTGTCGTTTAATCAATAATAACTCGTGAATTTCATTGCGCACCAAACCACCTGCCGCCGGAATTTTCAGATAGCCATCAAAAAAATGAAAGAAAGCTTCCTGAGGATCTGTAGTAACAATCTGAAACGGTTCTTCCAGACTCGCCTCTTCTAAAAAAGGCTTCACATGCTTAATGCTCAATTCCGGATGAAATTTAACAAACTGCATCGCAGGATTCATTTCCTGAGGAGAACAGATGATTATTGGCTTATGATCAATAAAAACTTTGTACATTTGCCGTCATGGTTTTAAATGAAGATAAGGCCCTAAAAGTAGCAGAATTTTTGCTTCAAATCAAAGCGGTTAAATTAAGTCCGAACGATCCTTTCACATGGGCATCTGGAATGCGTTCGCCAATTTATTGTGATAACAGAGTAACTCTCTCTTATCCAAACATCAGAACATTTATTCGCCAATCCTTTGCAGAATCGATTCTGGAGAACTTTGGCAAGCCGGATATTATTGCCGGAGTTGCAACAGGAGGAATTGCGCAGGGAGCTTTGGTAGCTGAAGAATTAGGATTGCCCTTCATTTATGTACGAAGCAGTGCAAAAGGTCATGGAATGGGAAACATGATCGAAGGTGCGTACGAAGCCGGTAAAAAAGTTGTAGTTATTGAAGATTTGATTTCTACCGGAGGAAGTAGCTTAAAGGCAGTGGAAGCATTACGTGAAGCAGGCATGGAAGTAAAAGGTTTAGTAGCAATCTTCACTTATGGCTTCGATTTGGCAAATCAAAATTTCGTGGATGCAAAATGTCCGTATACGACACTAACCGATTATTCCACTTTATTGAAAAAAGCTGTAGATTCGAATACGATAACAGAAACACAATTACAATCACTTCTTGAATGGAGGGAAAACCCTTCGGAATGGGGAAAGTAATATGAATATTAAAAGTAATACCGTTGAAGTAAATGCGAGCAGAGCTCAGATTCTGGAGTTTCTGCTGAACATGGAGAACATACAACATCTTCTTCCGCAGGACAAAGTAAGCGACTTCAAAGCTGACAGTGGACAATGTTCATTCAAAGTTCAGGGTGGTGTCACCATTTCTCTGATTCAGGACGGACACAAAGATGAAGCTGAAGTTTATATGAAATCCGGACAGGGATCTCCGTTTCCGTTTAAGCTGACAGTTCTACTCAATGAGAATGGTGCCTCAACAACAGGCTATCTTTCATTTGACGGTGACGTAAATATGTTCCTTAAGATGATGGTCGAAAAACCTTTGACGACTTTATTCAATTATATGTCCGAGGAGCTCAGAAAGCATTTTGCGTAAACCGGATTTCCTTTAGATTAAAACTGCGGAAACCATCTTCGCAATCTATCAGTAAACGTCCGGACTCGTCCACACCAACAATTTTTCCTTCAAATGGAATATTATTCCGGTCGTAAAACGTGTGAGCGACATTTCGTAAATAAAGTGCATCCTGATACAAAGATTTCATCTTATCCGGATCGTCCAGCAAGGGAAGATACTGGTTGAAGGTGGTAATCAAAGCAAATAGGATTTCACTGATTGCGAAATGCTGTTTCAATTCGGTTTTGACGCTTGTCGCATTTAACCCTTCAAATTCGATTTGATTCACATTTAATCCGATTCCGATCACAGCATTTCCTATTATTCCTCCCCGAACGGAATTTTCGATCAATACACCACATATTTTTTTATCCCCGATATAAATGTCGTTCGGCCACTTTACACTGGCTTTCAAACCATATTTTTCCAGAAAATTCTTCAGT
>QKAV01000178.1 GCA_003247185.1 Crocinitomicaceae bacterium | reverse complement strand
ACAAAATACCAAGATCAACCGGTGTGGAATTCCCGGAAACATAATATGTTCCGTTTTGAGTTGTATTCTGAAGCCATGATGTTATTTCCGGCTGTGCGAATAAGTTTAAAGCAAGGAGAAAGAATCCGTTTGTAATCAATAGTTTTTTCATAGTTCGAAATTTTATACCAGTATAGTTGCCCTATCTTTTCAAAACTTGCGGAGAACGCAAAAAATTATTCCATAAAGCTTCTATTGAACATAAAACTCTTATCTGTTAAGGTATTTAGAAAGGCCAACAAATCCTTTTTCTCCATATCACTCAGATTCATTTCGTTGCGAAGAACAGGACTTAAACGCTCATCGCCTCGGTCTATTCCGGAGTTATAATGTTCGATGACATCCTGCAGTCGCTTAAAGGACCCGTTGTGCATATATGGAAATGAATAGGCGATGTTTCGCAAGGTCGGAATCTTAAACAGGTAACTGTCTTCGATTTGCATGGTGATTCCATATCTTCCCAAATCACTTGTATCTTTTGGTATCCCGTTATTCGCGAAGCTATTCGTTGTAAAAAGAGGTTCCGGATGACAGGTACTGCAATGTTTGCGGAAGAGTTTCAACCCGTTTTTTTCCTGCTTTGTGAACTTCACATCCCCTTTTATGAATTGATCATATTTCGAATTTGATGAAATGAGAGAAACTGTGAACTGTTCCAGTGCCGATAAAAATGATTTTGTCGTGATCGTACTATCACCATAAATCTGATAAAACAACGAAGGATATTCCGGATGTGCATTCAAATAGGCGAGTACATTCTCAATGGTATTATCCATTTCAACAGGGTTCATAATCGGATTCAGCGGTTGCATCTGCAAATTAACTACTCCGCCATCCCAGTGAAAATTTCTGCTCCATGCCAGATTGATCAAAACGGGAGAATTTCGTTTTCCAATTCTATCCTGAATGCCATGGCTTACAGGATGATCCACATGGGTAAATGCGTTGAATTGAGAGTGGCAACTTGCACACGAGATTGTACTGTCGAGTGACAATCCCGGATCGTGAAACAACTTTCTTCCCAACTCAAAACCTTTCTTTGAAATCGGATGAGACTGAAAATCATACACCGGATCAGGCCAATTATCCGGAATGGATGCAAGCAGCACCTCATCTTCATCCCACTGCACTGCAACAATACACAGGGTAAATCCAAAAAATATGAGAATTAATCTACTTAACACTTAAGCAAGCTATAAATGACTGAAATATTTCGTGCGCTTCCTGAGTCGGACGCATTGCAGTTGTTCCATAGACCTCCGATTGATCTAATAATCGGTTTACATCAATCTCTATCACCAGCTTTTTTCCCTGCAATTGTTCTGCAGCGTATTTGATCCACTTACTCGTCGTCCAGGGCTGTCGGTAGCCGCCAATATGCCATTCTATTTTGTTCCGAGATGAAGAATTCCCTTCGATTTTCAAATTGATAAATCCGGTGTTCCATGTCCAGTACATCCCATTTATCGGGTCTAACGCACCTTCAAATGCGCCGGAAACATTGGATAGGCTGTCCGTACCGTACAACAGATAAAAAGAACGGCCTTTTTTAACCATAAATGAACTGTCACCGTCTATCAGATCAATCAGATGATACTCCGGCACTTTTGTAGAATCTTCTGCTACACCTACATAAAACTTAAAGGTTTCAAGCGTAAAATTGTCCGGAGTTTTCAACCTGAATATCACTTCGGTTTGATTCTGAGCACAAACGCTTCCCAGCCACAGAATAAATACTATGTACAGAATTTGTTTCATCTACCGAAAGGTGCGGGACCCGGTCCTCTTAATTTTGCAAAGGAGTCTCTCAAAAATTCGCGTAAAATTTCCTTTTGGTCTGCATCGCAATAGGTCGCGATTTCAACGAAGTAGTCGTACGTCATTCGCTCCATTTCTGCTTTATTTTCATCAATCAGGGTGTATAGAGAATCGCTCTTTTCCGAGTTTTCCAGCAAAACGAAGAGCTCTTCATGAAGCTCCATATCCCGATGCACCAGTTCGCGCTTGACTTTGTGGTGATCCACTTCAAGTTTGTTGACTTTTTGCAATTTATCCCCTTTCAGTCCAAGCATTTTTCCGATCTCATGTTGCGGAGGATGCGGCATTCTGGGAGGTCTGTTTGTCCACATAAAAACCATCATGCCAACATTCGTAAGTACCAGGATGAGGATGAGTATTTTATAAAAACGTTCCGTTTTCATTTTACAATTGGTTTAAATAAGAAAAGTACATATTTGACAATTCACCGGAAGATCCGGAGTTGTTTCGGTAGTACAACATAATCAGTGTGTTTAATACCACAATTGAGGCTATCCCTGCTACAAGCATCCATTTTACACTACGGGGCAAGGTTCGGATCTGCGAACTAACCTGAGACGGTATTTGAGTCAGCCTGTTCAGTAACTGATCAGAAACCGATAATTTCGGCAATTGCTCTCCACTTTTTAATATCTCGTCGATTCTGTTTTCCATAACCAATATTTATGTTGCCTTTATTTAAAAAAACTTGCTTTTAATCCTTTAATTTTTTCTCAAGCGATTTCTTCAGATTCTGCTTTGCCCTGAATAACAATGATTCTACAGACGATAAAGAGATATCCATACTCTCTGCCACTTCACCATAACTCAATCCGTCCAATTTATTAAGGGAATAAGCGATCCGTTGATTATCCGGCAATTCTTCTATTGCGGCAAACAACAGTTCCAATCGTTCCTTTTGAATTACCTCATCCAGAGGATTATTTTCATCAGATGCATCATAACCCGTACTTTCCTTTAACCAATCCAGCGAGAACGTTGATGATGCACTCCGCTTATCCCGTAGCTTATAGCGAATAAATTCCTTTGCCTTATTAACAGTTAAACTGTAGATCCAGGTCGACAGTTTAGAGTCGCCTTTATACGAATCAATGGAGAGATAAATCGCAGTAAAAATTTCCTGGGTAAGATCTTCTGCGTCTTCCTCATGAAATGTTAGTCGATAACAGGTGTTATATACCTTTTCCGCGTAGGCACTTACAAGCAATCGATAGGCTTTTTCCTTATCCTGTCCGAGGAGTTCTTTCCAGTTGTTTCCTTCGATTTCCATAAATGATTTATGGATTTTCGATGCGCTCTACCGTCGTGATTTCATTCAGGCTATGGTATAAAAAGCTGACCAAGTGCAGCATTTGATCTCTTCCCTTATGCTGACCGAATTTTGCAGCAATGAACGCACTAAAAATCAGCAGGATTCCTGCCGGGATTACATACAACCAGTTACTACTTCCTTCCTGGGTATACTGCACATAACCGAAAATCCCACCGAATATGGTAACCAGAGCAATGGATGAATAAATAAATGCCCACATTGCCCAAACCACTTGTCGCGGGCCTATTAGACAGGATACCCTCGTGAAATCCGTAAACTCTTCCACTTCTATTCGCACGGTCATTTCAGGTGACCAATAATGACGTTCCCAGCTTGGTGTTCTCAGAAAGATGTAATGATCCGACCGTTCCCCTGAAACTGTCTTCTCCGCCTTTAAACGTTCCGCAACATGTGTCATGGCAGTTTCAGGTTCTGCATCAATTTTTAGTGCAAAACGAGGGCGGATTTCCCCCAGTATAGTATGATTGAGGCGATTAAACGGCATGCCGTAAATATAAACGAATTTTATTTATCCCGATTCACAAGATAAATTGCCAGATCCCGTAATGGTTTTTTGAAGTGATCATCTACCTGTACTTCTTCGAGGTGGAACATGGCTTTCCCCATGTGATCGTGTAACATCTCTTCACACATTTCCCGTACTTTCAAATGATCGTAAAGTGTTTTTGTTCGCTCAATTTTTAGTTGAGCATCCTTTTCTTCGGACAAATTTTTCAGAACATTTAATTGCTCACGGGAAGAATTGGTTACTGCGGTGAGATGTAAAATTGTCTTTTTATTGGCTATAACGTCTCCTCCAACCTGTTTTCCGAATTTTTCAGGATCAGCATAAAGATCCAGAATATCATCCTTAATTTGAAATGCTACACCTACGTGTACTCCAAATTGATACAAATGATCCGCATCTGCTTTTGACGCTCCGCCAACCAAAGCACCAATTTCCAACGCACATCCTAACAAAACAGACGTTTTCAAACGAATCATTTCAATGTATTCTGCCGCACTAACGTCGATTCTTGTTTCAAAATCCATGTCCATCTGCTGGCCTTCACAAACTTCAATAGCCGTAGTATTGAATAGTTTCAGGATGGCTTCAAGCTCAGGACCGGAACCTTCTATAATTTTCTTGTACGCTTCAATGAGCAGGACATCACCGGAAAGAATGGCTGTGTTCAGGTTCCATTTTTCATGTACAGTGTCCATTCCACGACGCAAGGGAGCATTGTCCATAATATCATCATGAATAAGCGTAAAATTATGGAACAACTCTATGGCTATGGCCTGATTCATTGCCTTTTTCGGATCGCCGAATAACTGAGCCGCAAGCAGAGTCAGTATCGGACGTACCCGTTTACCTCCGATTTGGAGAAAGTAGCGGATAGGATCATACAGACCTGAGGGATTCTGTGGAATTTCAAGAGCACGAAGCTCAGTCTCAATTGTATTTGTGAATGCCGTAAGATCCATGGATCAGTTCTCCTCCTTTTCTTCAGTGGTATCGTCCTTTACTTCTGTCTCCAGATCAAGTGCTTCCCAATCAATATTTGATTCTTCGGCATAAGCATCAAAGAAAGGCTCTTCGAAGGATTTCGTTGTAATTCGTCTTTCAAATGAAAGCAACAATGTTGGTAATACAACCAGATTCGTGATCATCGCAACAAGAAGTGTCAGTGAGATCAACAAACCTAATGCCTGCGTACCACCAAATTGTGAGAACGTAAATACAATGAATCCACTGAACAAAATGATCGAAGTGTAGAACATTCCCAACCCGGCTTCCCGGATTGCCATGATAATACACTGTTTAATATCCCAACGCTTCGATTTCAATTCCAGTCGGTATTTTGCCAAATAGTGAATTGTATCGTCGACTGAGATACCAAATGCTATAGAGAAAACCAATAAAGTTGATGGCTTCAATGGAATTCCGGTCCAACCCATGATACCTGCAGTGAAGATCAAAGGAATAAAGTTCGGAACCATTGAAATAAGTACCATTCGTGAGCTTCTGAACAGAATTGCCATAAGGATAGCGATCGCAAAAACAGCAAATGCCAGACTCAGGAACAGGTTAACGACCATATACTTGGTTCCTTCGGATGCAACGATCGCGGTTCCTGTGATAATGAAATCAAAGTATTCGTGATCCATTGCAGCTCTCAGATTTGTTTTAAAATCTTTATCCGCATATCTTTTGGAAAGGAATCCCATCGGATCGGAATCATAAGCAAAACGATCATCCTCACTGCTAATGTATGCCTTGCTCAGCTCATTTGAGATCCCGGAAGACATATTCAGAATTGAATCAACATAAGCAATCTTTCCGGATTTACTGTAGTTCTTAAAGTAGGATTCTAATATCGGCTTATCCGGATTCAGGATAGAATCGATCCGGAGCTTCATACTATCTACCTTGTCGCTCACTTCATACGTTCCTATATCGCGGATTTGTGAACGGATACGCAGTACTCTTGCCGAAGTGTCCATCAATTCATTCATGGCCACTCCTACTCCTTTCGTATTTGTTACCAGTGAACTATCAATGTACCGTTTTAAGGTTGCCAGCTTCCTTTTATTGGTTATCAGACGGAATTGTGTGGAATCATTGTTGTAGTAGGCCATATTCGCCGCCTTCAACACATCTACATAAGACAAATTCTTAGAGAACAATGTATCATGCGAATACATTTGACCAATCTTTTCGATTCCTTCCAGAGTAGATTTCTTTGCTAATCGGCTTGGTTCCTTATAATTAACCAGAATCTCGAAAGGTATGGACCCACCAAAATTATCCTGAATAAACTGGAAGTCCGTAAGAATCTGGTGTCCTTCAGGCAAATCACTGGTGATATTTCCGGTAGCCTTGATTCTGAAAATTCCAATGATGCTGAATCCAACAACTACCGACATTGCCAGGTAAACCCATCTTCTGTGGTTTACCGTTATATGCACCAATATATCAATCAGTCCTGTTGCCAGTTTTCTCTCTAAGTGTTTTAGATGCTTTGGTTTTGGCGACTTGGAAATGGACACAATAATCGGGATCAGTGTTATTGACAGCAGGAACACCATCATAATATTTGTAGCTGCCACGATTCCGAACTGAACCAACTTGTCTGAATTGGTAGTTACAAATGTCAGAAAGCCCAGTGCGGTTGTAAGATTTGTAAGGAACGTTGCTGTACCGATTTTTTTAATCATTCGGGTAAGCGCAAGAACTTTGTTTCCGTGTTCTTTCACTTCCTGGTGATATTTGGTAAAGAGGAAAATACAATTCGGGATACCGATAACGATCATCAGCGGCGGGATCAGGGCCATGATCAGTGTCAGTTCAAAATCCAGGAATGCGATAGTACCCATTGACCAGATTACTGCGGTCAGTACAACCAGGTTACAAATCAGGACAACCCTAATCGACCTGAAGAAGAAGAACATGAGTGAAGACGTAACCAAAGCCAGTAAGGCAATGAATATGTACATCTCCTGTGTCACCCTTTTCCCGATTACAACTCTCAGGTGAGGTAATCCGGTAAAGTGCATTTTACCCAGATCTTTTTGATAGGTAGCAGCAAGATTTTCAATATCGAGTACTACCTGTGACTTTGTCTGATCGGAAATAAAACTATCATCAATGCCGATCATCATCAGCGAGATCGACTCTGTTTTATCATAGAGAAGTCCTTTGTAAAGCGGTTGGTTTTTGATTTCTCTTTCAATGGAGTCAACCGATTTTTCCTGAAAACTGACATCAGAGAATACCCGGTGCGCTTCAAAAATCCCCTCTTTCTGATTGTTTGTAATCGTAAACAATGTTGCTTCGGAAACCACGGACTGCACTCCATCAAAGTGAAGGATGCTATCTCCCAATTGTTTCCACTTGAGCAGATTTTTCTCCGTGTAGAGTGAATCTGTTTCCAGTGCA
>QKAV01000232.1 GCA_003247185.1 Crocinitomicaceae bacterium | reverse complement strand
ACAAGGGCAAATAAGATGGAATCTCCCCATTCTTTAACGCGTGTCTTTTTACCTGGTTTAGGTCGTGTAACCGCAGCAATTCCCAGTGCTATTACGTGTCCGATTACCGGTAGAGAAAGGAAAAGAGCCAAATGATCACCCCATTCACGATCTCCGACCTCTTTTGAGTTTGCCCAATTTGTCTCAGGAAGTACTTTGTCACCACTTTGAGCAATCTTATACATGATGATGTAAGGGAAGAAGATCCCCTGAATCGTATCAATTAAGGAATAGTAACCAAATCGACGGATATAGGAAGTATTCAGAACCGACCACATCACGAGGTGTACACCCGGAAATACCATCAACAATGACCACCATGGCTTCTTGCAAGCTATTCTAAAAGCGACAAAATAATTATATCCCGGTACCAAAGCTTCCCAGGATTTTCTATCAGCCTGTTCGAAACTCTTCCACCACATTGCCAAATACGGGTGAACAAGAATTAATAGATAAAAATAGAGTGCGTTCATTCTTCAAATTTGATAACATCCTGCATGGTAAAAATCCCTTTTTTACCAAAAAGCCATTCAGCAGCAATAACCGCACCAAGTGCAAATCCATTTCTACTGTGAGCCGTATGTGTTAACTCTATCGTGTCAATGTCCGAAGAGTAGGTTATTTTATGTGTTCCCGGAACATTGGGTTTCCTGTACGAAACAACCCCAAGTTGTCCGGCTTTCGTTTCTGGTATGGTTTCATCCTCATGAACCCACGATGAGATAGAAGGATTACTCAACATGATGTCATTCGCGAGACTTACAGCCGTACCGCTTGGACTATCCAGTTTTTCAGTGTGATGTGTCTCTTCCAGGACAACAGAGTATGAATTGTATGCACTCATCAATTTAGCAAGACGCTTATTGATATCGAAAAACATATTCACTCCAATACTAAAATTTGACGCATAGAGGAGGCTTCCTTCGTTAGAAGCTACAAGCTCCTTCACGTAATCTAACTGGGCATTCCAGGCAGTTGTCCCAACTACCACAGGGGTATGATGTTCAATACAGGCTTCGATGTGTTGAACTGCAAAATGCGGAGCAGTGAATTCAATCGCGACATCAACTTCATTAAAATCGAGTGTGTCAATGGGATTTAAAGTGGTGATTCTTGCAACGATTTCATGTCCGCGCTGAATCGCGATCTCTTCAATCGTTTTCCCCATTTTCCCATATCCTATAAGTGCTATTCTCATAATACCTTCGTTCGCAAAAATAAGTGTTTACTCCAATCGTGCCAATCCATTAACGAAATTTAAGTTTCAGGCTAAGTCCGGCAGTCTGTCTGGTGATCATAGTGGGACGAATACTTAAACTCAAATCTTCCGAAATATCGAAATCGACAAAGTGTGCTTCCACACCGGCATCCACAACCTGAAGGATATAAACTCCGGCAACAGCAAGAATAGATAAGTCTCTGTAATTCAAGTGCTGATTGTACAGTGTTAGTATTCCCTGATCGTCATATTGGCTCCACTTCGTACTATATATTCCGGATTCGGTTCTGTTAATATACTCCGTCTTCAGCTCATTCTTTGTCAGTTCATTTGAGATGAGAAAATAACCACTGGCACCTAACGCACTATAGATTAAAGGAACCTTCCAGAATGCTTTTTTTTTGCCTTTCGGCATCGCATTATGGTTGTAGATTTGTCCCAATCCCGGTAGAACAGAGGAATAGATTACAGCTTTTTTTACTGAATGTACTTTTACTGTGTCCTCCGCAACATCAAGTGAGTCCTGAGATTTTACTTCAAAACAAGTAAAGAGTAATGTTAGCAGAAAAAACGATCGAAGCATTAACGGTTCAGTAACTCAATAATTCTGGATAAATCGGAGTCAGAGTTGAAGTTAACAATGATCTTTCCGTTTCCGTTTTCAGACTTTTTAATTTCCACCTTCGTAGCAAGTTTGTCTCCAAGGTGTTCTTTGAAAACGTATTCCTGCTCACTTAAGTTTGGTTTTACAGACTTCGTTGTGATGCCTTGTTTTTCAATAGGTTGCTCAATTTGCTCTCCTCGTATTATACGCTCGATATCACGAACGGAAAGTTGTTCCTCTATGATTCGGTCATATAAAGCAATCTGCTCGTCAGCCGAACCGGCAGAAACAAGTGCTCTCGCGTGCCCCATACTGATTGCGCCTGATTTAACTCCGGTCTGAACTTCAGGCGGAAGTTTGAGCAGACGTAAATGATTGGTAATACTTGAGCGTGATTTGGAAATTTTCTGACTGAGCTGATCTTGTGTGAGATCACATTCTTCAATTAATCGTTCATACGAAAGTGCTACTTCTATCGGATTTAAGTCTTCTCGCTGAATGTTCTCAACCAATGCCATTTCAAGCATCGTCTGATCATTCGCAATCCGAATATATGCAGGAACTTCCTCTAATCCGGCCAGTTGAGCTGCTCTGAAGCGACGTTCACCTGAGATTAACTGATATTTATCTCTCCCCAGCTTTCTTACGGTCAAAGGTTGAATAATTCCGTGAATACGAATGGAATCACTCAATTCTGCCAAAGCATCTTTCTCGAAATTGGTTCTAGGGTTGAATGGATTTGCCTCTATACTACTGATCGGTAAAGTTGAGATACTTCCAACAATACCTGTACCACTTGATTTTGATGTGATATCAGTTTCTGCATTCTCAAGTAGCGCGCTTAATCCTTTTCCTAATGCCGAGCGTTTTTTAGTATTATTAGAGCTCATCTATTTTCAATTTTTTATCCTCGTTAGAGAGGGAAGTCATATCATTTTTTTGTAAGAGTTCTCTTGTGAAATTCAGGTAGTTAATAGACCCTTTACTTGCAGCGTCATGCATGATGATCGTTTCTCCAAAACTTGGAGCTTCACCTAATTTTGTATTTCTGTGAATTACCGTATCAAATACCAATTCCTGAAAATGCATTTTAACCTCTTCAACAACCTGATTGGCAAGACGAAGTCTGGTGTCATACATCGTAAGAAGAATACCTTCGATTTCAAGATTGGGATTCAATCTGCCCTGAACGATTTTTATCGTATTCAACAATTTACCAAGACCTTCGAGTGCGAAGTACTCACATTGAACTGGTATGATCACAGAATCCGCTGCAGTTAAGGCGTTCACGGTAATTAGTCCCAGGGAAGGGGAACAATCAATAATTATGAAATCATATTTGTCCTTGATCTTCTCCAGCGCAAGTTTAAGTTTATGCTCTCTGTTCGGGAGATTGATCATTTCCAGTTCCGCTCCTACGAGGTCAATATGAGAAGGCAGGATATCAAGATTCGGATTATCTGTCTCCAGAATCAGTTGTTCCGGATTAATATCATTGATCAGACATTCGTAAATGTTACGAGTGTGCTTCGGATCGAGTCCTACTCCGGAAGTTGCATTTGCTTGTGGATCAGCATCAACGATTAACGTTTTATATTCTAAAACACCTAAACAGCCGCTAAGATTAATAGCAGAAGTTGTTTTCCCTACACCACCTTTTTGATTTGCTATCGCAATAATTTTACCCATACCCGGAATTTTAGGAAATAAAGATACGCTTAATCACGGTTGGATTCCGTGAATAAAAACAAAAATTATCCACATTTTTTGCGGATGTATTAATCGCGGCTTATACTAAAGATCGTCGAAGTTTACGCTGTTGAAACGCTCATCGGATTCTTCTTCAACCACACGGAAATCTCCGCTTTGGTTCAACTCATCAATTTTTTCAAGCGTTTCTTCCAATCCTTCACGGAACTTTTCAAAATCTTCCTTGTACAAAAAGATTTTGTGCTTTTGGTAGGATTCTCTTCCGTCAATAGTAGATTTCTTACTTTCTGTAAGCGTCAAGTACAACTCGTTTCCTTTTGTTGCTTTAACATCAAAGAAGTAGGTTCGTTTACCCGCTCTCACTGCTTTTGAATAGACTTCATTTTTGTCATTCTCCATAACTCCTCAATTACTGATAAACAAATATGTATTTTTTTATTTAATCTTCAAACTCTGATGCTTCGTTTTCTTCAGTTAACTGTTTGCGATACAGGTGCGCATAAACACCGTCTTTTTGAAGTAAACTTTCGTGATCCCCCGATTCTACAAGCTTTCCATCTTCTAAAGTGATGATAAAGTTTGTATTTCGAATACTCGATACCCGGTGACTGACAACAATTGAACTATCGAATTTTTCCTGTTTGATATTTCTGAGTATAATCTCTTCTGTTTCCGTATCAACTGCAGAAAGGCAGTCATCAAGCACCAGTAATTTCGGTTTTCTGATCAGGGCACGGGCTATGCTTAAACGTTGTTTTTGTCCCCCGCTTAGGTTAACTCCCCGTTCACCCAGTAAAGTGTCCAGTCCATCCGGGAAAGATGAAATGTTATGCCATACATGCGCTTTTTTACACACTTCAATGAGTTCTTCATCAGTGGCTTTTCCATTTTTTGTCCCAAACAGCAGGTTGTTTCGGATAGAGTCGGAAAAAAGAAATACATCCTGGGGAACAACTCCGATCTGATCTTTAAATGCGTCTACATTGATAGTATTCAAAGGTTGTCCGTCGATGAAAATTTCCCCTTCGGTAGGTTCAATCTGTCTTGCAAGTAATTTTAAGATCGTTGATTTTCCGGATCCGGTCCTTCCGATTATCCCCAGGCTTTCTCCTTTCGCAACCGTAAAGGATAGGTTAGAAATAGCTTCTATTCCTGAATTCGGATAAGTATAACTCACATTTCGAAACTCAATATTTCCCTCAAAGTTGAAATTTCCATGATTGGTATTTACAATCTCGGGTTTTGTCTGCAGGAATTCATTGATTCTCGTTTGACTGGCCGCAGCGCGCTGGTTGATGGAAATTACCCATCCAACCGAAGCAAATGGCCAGGTCAGCATATTCACAAAAATGATAAACTGAAGAATTTCACCTACGGAAATAGCCTTGGAGAACGAAAACAGCCCTCCGATGTAAATACAGAGTAGCGTACTAACTCCGATCAAAACATAAACTGTAGGCATGAAAAGCGCATTAATCAGTACCAGTCGCATGTTTTTATCCTTATAACTTTCGGAAGACTTTGAAAAATTTTCATTTACCGCCCCGGATCTGCTATATGCCTTAATAACCCGAATTCCGGAAAAACTTTCCTGCACCAGCGTACTCATGTCACTTTGTTCCTTTTGAACATCAGCACTTAAAGCATTGATTCGTGAAGAAACCTTGTAAATCAGGAATGACATAATAGGCAGAGGAAGAAGTACGAATACAGTAAGCATCGGGCTGATACTTACCATATATGAAATCGTGAGGATACTCAAAATAGCCAGGTTAATGGTATACATGATGCCCGGGCCAAGGTACATACGCACTTTTGTAACATCCTCGGAGATTCTGTTCATGAGATCCCCCGTACTGTTTTTCTTATAAAAAGTGTAATCTAGTTTCTGGTAATGCTCATAAATCTCATTCTTCAGATCGTATTCTATCAAACGCGATACGATGATGATCATTTGACGCGTGAAAAACAGGAACACCCCTGAAAACAGGGCTACTCCCATGTAAATAGCTCCGACTTTTATTGTCTGAAGCATAATATCTCCGTCCGTACCGTTATCCCCCCAGTTCTTTAAAGTGTCAATGTTCTCTCCGAAAAACTGCGTATTGAACACCTTGAGAATGTTGGTAGCGATAATAAAAAGAATACCCAATAGTAATCTCCATTTATATTTCAGAAAATATTTATTGAGGTAGCGAAGTGACTTCATTCTGATTATTCCTATTTTTGCCCTTGGTTTTACTAACGGTGTAAAATTAGATAATAGGTGTGACATAACCCATCTTTGAAATGTTTGAAGTAAAAAATATTGAGGATGTAAACCTCTCGGAGAATCCGGTGATCGCTCAAATGAGCAAGTATAATCACGAACAATTGTTGTTTTGCAACGACAACGCAACCGGATTAAAAGCAATCATTGCAGTACATAATACAGTTTTGGGACCAGCATTGGGTGGTACAAGAATGTGGATGTATAACACGGAAATGGAAGCATTGAATGATGTATTGAGACTTTCCCGTGGTATGACTTACAAGAACTCTATTTCAGGATTGAATCTTGGAGGAGGTAAAGCCGTAATTATTGGTGATGCGCGTTCAATGAAATCAGAAGCGCTTTTCCGCCGTTTCGGAAAGTTTGTGAATTCCCTTGCAGGAAAGTATATCACAGCAGAAGATGTAGGTATCGGTACGCAGGATATGAATTGGGTGAGTATGGAAACAGATCACGTAGTTGGACTTCCTGGTAAAAGCGGAGATCCTTCGCCTGTAACTGCACACGGTGTTTATGTGGGTATGAAAGCCTGTGCGAAAGAACAATTTGGATCTGATTCTCTTACAGGTAAAAAAGTTGCCGTTCAGGGAGTAGGACACGTAGGAGAATACCTGGTAGCAGCTTTGGCAAAGGAAAACGCGGAAATTTATGTTACGGATATTCACGAACCTACATTAAAGCATGTTGCTGAGAAATATGGAGCGCATATCGTTGGATTAGACGAAATCTATGATGTTGATATGGATATCTATGCACCTTGTGCACTGGGAGCGACAGTAAACGATGATACCTTGAGCAGATTGAATTGCTCTATTATCGCGGGAGCTGCGAATAACCAGTTAAAAAATGAAGAAATTCACGGTAAAGCAGTTATGGATATGGGAATTATCTATGCTCCTGACTTTGCTTTGAATGCAGGTGGTGTGATCAATTGCTATTCTGAAGTGGAAGGACTTTCTTCTTCATGGGCAATGGGGAAAGCGGAAGATATTTATACAACCATTTCGAATATTGTAAAACGTTCTAAATCAGAAGGTATTCCAACTTACAAGATTGCCAACCAAATGGCGGAAGAGAGAATTGAGGCGATAGGAAAGGTTAAACTACCCATGTAAGAAATGCTGAATAGAAGACACTTAAGAATTAAAGTCCTACAAGCATTATATGCCTACATCCAAACACAGGATGGTGATTATGTGAAGGCGGAAAGGCAATTGTTTGATGCAATTGATCGTATTTATGATCTGTATTTGTATCTGATTCTGAGTTTTGACGAAGTAAAACGTCAGGCGGT
>QKAV01000101.1 GCA_003247185.1 Crocinitomicaceae bacterium | reverse complement strand
CGCACTCGCCCCACCATGGCCCACCATTGAATACAAGATAGCCATCAGCGGTAGAAGTAAATACAAATAAATATCCATGTCGTACAAAAGTAGAAAGTCCGCCTGAATAGACGGACTCTCTACAATAATAGGATTACATTTTAGCGTAATAGCTCCAAAAATCCGTGTCCTTCCAGGACATCGCCATTGATCCCTTTAAGTTTGTATTTATAATAATACGTTCCTTCCACAGCATCTGCTCCTGATTTGGTTGTTCCATCCCAGGCAGGATTTGTTCCGGATTCTTCAAACATAACATCCCCCCATCGATTCACAATAGTGAGTTCTAAAGATTCTACATGCTCCATAGTGAAAAAATAGGTGTCATTATCTCCATCATTATTCGGAGTCACCACATTCGGTATTTTCACATAAGGTGGCGGGTGAGGTAACGCAATAATCTGGATGGTATCCGTAGAAATACAAGTTCCGTTTGTTGCCGTAAGAATCACATAATATGTTCCGGGGTCAGTGTAAGCTGCAGTAAAATCATCCGGATTTGGAGAAGTCGCCAACTGGCCATTTCCAAAATTCCAGGAGTAATTACTTCCATTAATTGAGTTATTGTAGAACGTTACGTTCAACGTAATTTCTCCTGTACTCACGTCACTTGTAATATCAGCAACAGGTTGTGCAAACACTTCTATATTTACCTGGTCCGTACCGACACATCCGTTAACATCCGTACCGACTACGGTATATGTAACCGTGCCAACTCCCGGAGTAAATGTTTGTCCGTTTGTAATACCATTATCCCAAACATAATTTACTCCTCCGGATCCCACCAATGAGGTAGATTCGCCATCGCATAATTGTTGGTCCTGCCCTGCATTGATCGCTGCAGGAGGATAAACCACGATTTGTGCACCCGCACTACTTGTACAGCCATTAGCATCCGTATAAGAATACGTCACCGTCTGCGTTCCAGAAGTCGGATCAAAATTAGAACCGGATACACCTGTACCTGAGAATGTACCTCCTGAAGGAGTTCCAGCGAGACTAACCAGACCGCTCTCAGGACAAACAGCAGTGTACGTTCCTGCATTCACGGTTGGATTTGAATTGACTGTTACATTAACCTGATCCGTATTCACACAACCATTCGCATCGGTACCGGTTACCGTATATGTTGTTGTACCTACAGGTTGAGTGAATGCAACACCATTGCTAACCCCATTGTTCCAACTATAGGTAGCCGCACCGGATCCTGATAAGGTAATCTGGGTTCCTTCACAAACAGTTTGGTCTCCTCCGGCAGAAACCGCAGGCAAAGGATTCGCCGTAACACTGACCTGATCCGTATCCTGGCAACCGTTTGCATTGGTTCCTGTCACAGTGTAAATTGTTGTCCCAACCGCAGGTGTAAATGAAACGCCATTAGAAATTCCATTATCCCATGTGTAGGATACACCACCTGAACCACTAAGTGTTACCGATCCGCCAACACAGACACTTTGATCAGATCCACCGTTAATTACTGCTGCAGGATTTACAACAATATTCGTAGTCGTTGTGTTTGAACAACCGTTTCCATCTGTATAATCGTAAGTAATTGTCTGGGTTCCGACAAGCGGATCAAAATTATTTCCGGTAACTCCTGTTCCTGAAAAAGTTCCTCCTGATGGAGTTCCCGCCAAAGCTACCAACCCTGTTTCCGGACAAACTGGTCCGTATGACCCTGCGCTGATCGTAGGAATCGGATTAACAGTTACTACCACATTATCTGTAGCAGTACATCCGCCATCAATTGTGTTCGTAACAGTTAATGTATAGGTTATATTGATCGGAGATGTTCCTCCGTTCACTGCAGAAACTGTTGGTTGTGCATCCGTACTGTTACTGATGTCCGTGTTCGGAGACCAGGAATAAGCCATCCCTGATACAGCAGGTGTACCAATTTGCGCAGATGATCCGGTACAGTAATTCACATCTTGTCCGGCATCAGCCGTTACGAAACAGCAGGTTTGCGTGAATGCCGTTGAGTCAATAAAGTTACAGGTTGAACCACCGTATGTTACATCTACATCCAGGTAAAACTGAGTTGTTCCGCTCGGAATTCCTGCAACGGAATTCGTCAATGAAGTAGTTGGATTCGGAATTGATGTCGCTTGTGAAGACGACCATACATAGTTCACAGTTGGATTAATGGTAATCGGAGTTGTAAGATCCGGGGAAGGAGGTACGGAGAACAATGATGCTGTTCCTGCAGAACAGGAATTATCATTAATAGCCGAACTAATCGATCCTGAATCATAAGTTATTGTCGTAGGCGAGCCACAAATTGACGTCAGGTTGGAAAATGTAATGGAAGCATGTGTAAGTGATCCTACATCCGCACCGATACAATCATAAATCTGAACTTGCCATCCACCCTGTGCTGCATTACACCCATAAAGAGGAGACCAGTTGATAATGTTCGTTTCATACGCGCCAAATGTCCCGGTTAATGGTGTAGACGCTCCACAAACATACAATGCATTAGTTGTAGTGGAACTAAAGCAAAGATTACTGATATTATCTCCACTGTTACAGCAGCACCCGTTTGCTGAGTTGATCGCTTGCGGATTCGGCGACAATGGAATCGTTGCTCCTCCGCAGGAAGCCGGTGCCACAAGGAAAAACCCCAAATCCGACACAAAAGTATGTGTAGCATCAAAGCACACGGTTATAGATGTACTTGTATTAATGAGGGACTCCGGTGGTGGTGGATTATAATACGAAAAGTTAGTGGCATTTATCGTCCCTGATAAATTTGTTGCATCACAGGCAGTAGGGGTATTCGAAGTTGTAAGGTCAATATTCATATTCCAGACCCATGCGATATAACAGTCAACCAGGTTTCCTCCGTTGTCATAAATCTCAACGCGATAACCGTCACTAGGTAAATTACTAATTGTCGAAGAAGAGCCTACCTCCGAAAAGTAAGGTTGCCATGAAGCGTTTGACTGCTCATGATAATACCATTGAAAGGTCCATGGGCCGGTTCCTCCTGTCGGATTGGCCGTAAGACTTCCTGTAGCAGAAGCCAATCCTTCATTACACCAGATATAGATAGGATCATTCGGAGCTCCACTCGTGTATGCTGTCGTCTCGGTTCCGGAATTTCCGTTAGCCGTTAATTGTCCAAATGCATTGGAAACCATCAAGGTAATACCAACGCAGAACGTAAGTAAATTTCTCATCTGCGTTAATTTATTTTGATAATTCCTCTAATCGCGCCATGCAACGATTTCTCAATTCGGTGTAGCGTTTAACATCGTCTTCTTTATTATTCGCCTTAGCAATTTCCAACTTGGATTCACAATAAGACAAATAGTTTTCGATTTCAGTTACATCGAATTCTTCGATAGTTTTCACGACAGCCTGAACCGATTGTTGCGGTTGATTTGCCGTAGCCTGTTGTTCCGGAGTAAGTGTAGAGTAGAATTGAACCCCATTCTCACTTGTATGAGAATAATACACTTTGTTTTCATTGTTCTGAGCCCAACCTGTAACTGTCAGACACAATGAAAAAAATAAGAAAGTTCTTTTCATAAGGGAAAAATGTAGTAGATAAATAATTACAGGCTTGTGTAATTAAGGCAGGCAACCTTTATATTAAAGTTAAAATAACTGGATTAATATGCAATAAAAAAGCCCATCATTTCTGATGAGCTTTAACATATCGGGTTTCCGGATTATCCATTGAGTGCTTCTGCACCACCAACGATCTCCAAAATTTCATTTGTAATAGCTGCCTGACGCGCTTTATTATACTCCAGAGTCAAATTACGTTTCAATTCACTCGCATTATCTGTTGCTTTGTGCATGGCTGTCATACGTGCACCATGTTCTGCTGCATGTGAATCAAGAAAGGCCTTAAACAACTGAATTTTAAGTGACTTAGGAATCAAATCTTCAACGATCTCTGCCTTAGAAGGTTCGAAAATATAATCAGCCGTTGCAGTTGTTTCCTCACTCTCACTTGAGATGATCGGAAGGAATTGCTCTGCTTTCACTTCCTGCATTGCTGCGTTGATGAATTTATTGTAAACAACAACCACTCGATCTACTTTTCCGGCAGCAAACTCATCCATTAAGAATTGAGCCATGTGAGAAGCACGTTCAAATGTAAGGTCGTTAAACATTTCTTCCGCTGCACCGATTCCTTCAGGGCGATGACTGAATTCACTTCTTTTGAAGGCGTCATTTGCCTTTTTACCTACAGCAATCACTTTTGTATTATAAGCAGAAAACTCACCGTTCAAAAGTGCATTCGTTTGCTTGATGATATTGTTGTTGAAACCACCACAAAGACCTCTGTTAGAAGTTACAACAATCAGATAGGCATTTTTTACTTCTCTTTGAGCAGAGAAAGCATTTTCCGAAAGATCCAGCGTTGCACTCAAATTACCAAGTATCTCCTGCAACTTTTCAGCATACGGACGCATTTGTGTAATTGCATCCTGAGCACGCTTTAGTTTCGCAGCAGAAACCATCTTCATTGCAGATGTTATCTGCATTGTAGATGAAATTGAAGTGATCCTGTTTTTTATTTCTTTTAAGCTTCCCATCTTTATTAATTAGGAATATTGAGTATTGAATAAGGAATATCCGATCATTCAAACATTCCTTATTCTCAATTCATCATTAGTATTTCTCAGCCAATTCCTTAGCTACCTGAGTCAACACATCTGTTAATTCATCTGTGTATTTACCTGCTTTCAAATCAGCCAATACATTTGCATGTTTTGCTTCCAGGTAATCCAGGTATTCTTTTTCGAATTGTTTCACTTTCGCAACAGGAACTCTTTGGATCAATCCTTTCGTTCCTACGTAGATGATTGCAATTTGCTTTTCTACCGGATAAGGATCCCCTTCACGTTGTTTCAGGATCTCCACGTTACGTGCTCCTTTGTCAAGTACTGATTTGGTAGCAGCATCCAGATCGGAACCGAATTTAGCAAATGCTTCCAATTCGCGGTACTGTGCCTGATCCAGTTTCAATGTACCTGCTACTTTCTTCATTGATTTGATTTGAGCAGATCCACCTACACGTGATACGGAAATACCTACGTTGATCGCCGGACGGATACCAGAGTTGAACAAGTCAGACTCCAGGAAGATTTGTCCGTCTGTGATCGAAATCACGTTTGTAGGAATATATGCCGAAACGTCCCCTGCTTGCGTTTCAATAATAGGAAGTGCCGTTAATGAACCACCACCTTTTACTTTTCCTTTCAGAGACTCCGGAAGGTCATTCATCTGAGAAGCAATTGCGTCATCAGAGATAACTTTTGCCGCACGCTCCAACAATCTTGAGTGAAGGTAGAATACGTCTCCAGGATATGCCTCACGACCCGGAGGACGACGAAGCAACAAGGATACTTCACGGTAAGCTACTGCTTGCTTAGAAAGATCATCATAAACGATCAATGCCGGACGACCTGTGTCACGGAAGTACTCTCCGATCGCAGCACCTGTCATTGGCGCGTAGAACTGCATTGGAGCAGGATCTGATGCGTTCGCAGCAACAATCACTGTATAAGCCATTGCTCCTGCATCAGTTAATTTCTTAACGATACCGGCAACTGTAGAACCTTTTTGACCAATGGCAACATAGATACAGAATACAGGTTCACCTCTATCGAAAAATTCTTTCTGATTAATAATTGTATCGATACAAACTGTTGTCTTACCAGTCTGACGGTCACCAATCACCAACTCACGCTGACCACGACCAATCGGAATCATCGCATCTACTGCTTTGATACCTGTCTGCATTGGTTCATTTACCGGTTGACGGAAGATAACTCCCGGTGCTTTACGCTCGATTGGCATTTCGAACAATTCACCTTCGATTGCTCCTTTACCATCGATCGGGTTACCCAATGTGTCAACAACACGACCAACCATACCTTCACCAACATTCACAGAGGCAATACGTCCGAGACGTTTTACAGTATCTCCTTCCTTTACTTCTGTTGAACGTCCAAGAAGAACGGCTCCTACGTTATCTTCTTCAAGGTTAAGTGCAATACCTTGTAATCCACCGTCGAATTCGATCAATTCACCGTATTGTACACCTTTCAAACCGTAGATACGAGCAATACCGTCTCCGATTTGGAGTACAGTACCTACTTCTTGCAATTCAGCTTCCGAACGGAATCCTGAAAGCTGCTCTCTTAAGATCGCAGAAACTTCTGCTGGTTTTACATCTGCCATTGTTTCTAATTTTTAGCTGGCGAGGCCAGTCTATCGTGTTAAACGTTGTTTTAAATTATTAAATTGACTTGCCACAGAAGCGTCGATCTGTGTGTCTCCCATTCTTACGATGAAACCACCGATCAAAGAAGGGTCAATTTTTTCTTCTATTTCCAGTTGACCATTTACCAAAGCCTGAACTTTAGCAGTGATCATATCTTTTGTCTTTGCGTCCAATGGTGCTGCGGAAACCAAAGAAACAGGAACGATTCCTTTATATTCCTTTACCAAAGCACTAAATGCTTCAGCTATTTCCGGAAGTAAACCTTCACGACCATTTTTTGTAATCAATCGGATAAACGCCAAAGAGATACCCTCGAATTGTTCAAAAATCCTTTCAAAGATTTCGATCTTCTTGTCCGCTTTAACAATCGGACTTTGAATCAACAATTCAAGATCTCTGGACTCACCGTTGATCTCAAGCAAGAAATTCATATCACCCAATACCGAATCGATGTTGTTTTGCTCGATGGCAATTTCAAGAAGCGATTTCGCATATCTGGATGCTACCTTAGAACTCTTCATCCTAAAATTAATTCAAATTAATATCTTCTGCCAATTTCTGAGCAAGTGCTGTTTGCTTATCATCTGATGAAAGCTCACCACGTACAACTTTCTCAGCGATTTCCAACGAAATTGAAGCAACCTGAGTTTTCAATTCTGCAATCGCAGCAGCTTTCTCAGCATTAATCGAAGTACGAGCAGATACCAACAACTTCTCAGCTTCTTCTTTCGCTTTTGATTTTGCTTCTTCGATCATTCCTAAAGCCGTTTCTTTAGCATCTTTAATCATTGCATCTCTCTCCGCTCGAGCTTCTTTCAAAAGATTCTCGTTTTGAGCCTGCAATGCCTTCATCTCTTCTTTGGTCTTCTCCGCCTGTGCTAATGCATCAGCAATTTTCTCTTCACGTGCATTCACCATGTTTAAAATTGGTTTCCACGCAAACTTTGTCAGTAAGAACAACAAAAGTACAAATACCAATCCTGTCCAAAATATAAGACCAAACTCAGGAGTAATTAATTTCATTTCTATTTATTTTCTCTTTTAACACTTAAATAATTTGGCCTGCAACCAACCGTTACAAGCCAAATATTTGTTCTTAAAGACCAAGGAATCCAACAACCACACCGAAAAGTGCTACCCCTTCGATAAGCGCTGCTGCGATAATCATAGCCGTTTGAATTTTACCTGAAGCTTCTGGTTGACGAGCGATCGCGTCCATTGCTGAACCACCGATACGTCCGATACCCAAACCTGCACCTACTACTGCAAGTCCTGCTCCAATTGCTGCTACTGTTCCAGTCATAACTATTTATTTAAGTTAAAAAAATTACAAATTAATGGTGATGCTCTTCAACTGCAGCACCGATAAACAACGCTGACAGCATTGCAAACAAATACGCCTGCAAAGCCGCTACTAACAATTCCAAAACGGAAATAAACAAAGCCATTGGAACGGATAAACCTCCCCAAGCAGCATTCTCGTTAATAAAAATGATACATATAAATGCAAGAATAATAACGTGGCCTGCAGTAATGTTTGCAAACAAACGAATCATCAATGCAAACGGCTTTGTTAAGATTCCAACCAACTCAATTGGTATCATAATCAATAGTAATGGTTTTGGCACCCCCGGTGTAGCAAAAATATGTCCCCAGTAATTTCTATTTCCAGAAAATACAGTAACCAATAGGGTACAAACTGCCAAAAACATTGTTACAGCAATATTCCCTGTCAAATTAGCTCCTCCTGGAAAAACAGGAATAAGACCTAGCAGGTTATTGATCCAAATAAAGAAAAAAATTGTCAACAAATAAGGCACATATTTTTTGTATTTATGTTCACCTATATTAGCTTTAGCGATATCATCCCTCACAAATATTATCAAAGGCTCAATAAACTTTGCGACTCCCTTAGGTGCAACAGCCCCATTCTTCTTATAATACCATGCTGACGAAAGCATTAAAACCATCATCAATGCAGCTCCCATAAGAAGAGACAAAACATTTTTCGTTATTGAAAAATCCAAAGGACGATTAGATGTGACTTCTCCCTCCTCGTTAAAATTTAGGACCCCGTTGTCCAATTTGTAAATCTTCTCTTCGAACATGGCATACTCATGTCCTTTTTCGTGTCCTATAATATAATGCTGACCATTTGGCCCCTCTTTTTCCTCACCATGATAAAATTCGCTTGAAGAAAAAACTTTAAGTCCACCATCAATTAATATTATCGGCAAATAAATTGATGTACCATGATGATGATCCCCCCATAAATGCCATTGATGTGCATCTCCGATGTGATCCATGATGAACTCAGAAACATGAAATTTCTCCACTAATTCAAACTCCTCTCCTTTATGTTCCTCATTCTCTGTGTTTCCTAACGAAGCGGACCAGAAAAAGACTGTTAAAACAGTCAACATCAACGTATTTACCTTGCTTTTCAATGCCATTTTATTAAACTTTCTTAATTAAGGCTTTTAAAATTTTGCGCAAAGGTATAGAAACTTTTACAAGTAACAAGGTAAAAAGTGAAGAATACCTGCTAAAAATGAACTTTCATGTAAATTTTGATGAGATTATCGTCGTGAGCGAATTAACAATAGAGATTGGGTTATCAATACGGCAACAAACAATACAAGCAGGTCGATCAGAAAAAATTTAATATGCTGATATTTGGAAACGAATACATACACTACATAGCTCAGCAAGCCCAACATTTGAACAGTGGTGGTAATCATAAAACGGGCGACAAACTTTTCATCCGTTCTCTGAATCTCCGGAGACATGATTGTATATCCGATGATTATCAGAATGAACACAACCGCTTCCAGTTCAATCAATGCATTCGAATTTAATTTTTGAATATAAAATACATTCAGGATGAAGTGAACGACAAGAATAAGGATGGAAAGACCAAAATGTAAAAGAGCAAACTTACTTTTTGTCATCTTCCTTCCCCATTTTGATTACTTCCTTGATCATTAAGTAAAGCGATGAGCCAACACCAAAAAGTGTTAGTCCGAGTGTCCACCAGGCAGTTTGATTTCCCTGTTTCTTGTCCAGATAGTTTCCCAGCCAGGCAAAACCACCAATAATAACTCCCATTTGAACGCCAATTCCCGAGAACCGGGCAAACTTTGCGTATGATTTCTTCTCTGACATGAATCTTAATAGACCAGATCTGCTGTTTCTTCTGTTTTTGACATCATGTTCACCGCATTCCCCATGATACATTGACCTGAGAATTGAGCGCCATCTTCAATCTGAATTCTGGAACAGTAGATATCACCCGAAATAACAGAACCGGAGCGAAGACTTAACAAACCTTCAATAACCAGCTTACCATTAACACTCCCTTCAATATCCGCTTCCGCACAATTCAAATCGCCGTTAACGATACCATTTTTTCCTATCACAACCTTGGCAGAGGAAGCAACATTACCCTTGATTTCCCCATCCACACGGATACTTGATTCCATGATGATATCACCATTCAACCGCGTACCTTCTACCAGTACATTTAATCGATCCGGCCCTTCTGAATACTGTGTCGCTCTCTTCTTCATCTTAAAAATACTCTTCGTAAAACTTCTCGAACTCCACCAGGTTCTGTTCTTTAAACAGTACTCTCAAGTTGTCATTGGTAATCATATAAATCTTTGCATTCTGTAAATCAAGCAAGTACTTTCTTGTTTGCTTGAACACTCTGATATACTTTGCCGCTGACATCTGATCAGGGAATTCTTCTACCAAGATAACACTTTCATCCTTACCATAGATCTTCGAAGATACCTTAAGACGTTCCCTGCTGAAAAATTCTCTGTTGAAATCCGTAACTTTCGTCCTTGCACCATTTGATGTTTCTTTCTCCCCGATGAAGACCAGCACTTTGTATGGCAGCTTATCGTCATAGGAGAAAATTTTCGCTTTGGCAAAGTCGTATGGCACATCCTGAGAATACCCATTTGCAATGATATTCATCAATTCCATTGCGCGCTCCGACTCCATAGATCCCGGATACTCAGCAATGAGTTGCTCCAGAACAGGCACCATTTCCTGTTTATTCTCATTAAGCTGACCGTGACACAGCGCTTTCAACAACATATACTTTGATCGGAAATTATTGTCCGGCTCATTCTCTATTACATCATTCGCCTTGGTTAGTACAGGGTAATAAAGTCCCCTGTTATAGCGATCCAGAACCCGTACGTATTCCTGTTCAGCCAGGGCATCCAATTCTTTCTTCTTAACAAAGTAGTCCGGATCTCGCATGTAATTGGCGTAATCACTATTCGGATAGTTGTTCATGATGTAATCCTTATAGAACGCTGCCTTTGCCGCATCAGTCTGTTCATAAATCTTGTACATCTGATACGCACTTAAGATGTCGTTGGGATCTTCACGTAAGCCCTTGTTTAATACTGCTTCGAATTCCTTCTCGGCATATTTAACTTCGTTTAACTGATCTTTGTATATCAGACCGGCAGTGTAATGCGCTGCCATCAAACGCGTATTTGATAAAGCAAGAGCAGAATCGCTCAAAGGTAGTTTTGCGCTCAGATATTCTACCGTTAATGTATCTTTTGGTTCTTCTACAACCGCAACTGTATCTTCTACCTCTCCTTCTTCAATATTCTGTATAAAGACCGTTTTCTCCGAGCGACGCCAATCGTCTTCATTTTCCCTGTTTCCCCACAATCGCTTAAACTCATCATATCCTTCCGATCGCGTCTTCGGATTTGTCCAATACCATTTCCCTCCTTTTGAATTCTGGGCAAAAAGATTTTCATTTTTCTGAAGCTCTCTCAAACGCTCAGCTTCTTTCATTTTACGTTGCTCGATTTCCTCTTTGGTAGACTTGATATACGATTTGATAAAATCTTCTCTTGCAGATTCATCCATCGCCGCAATTCGCTGAACACTGTCTTCATAATAAGCCGTTTCAACTGCTACAACCAATGCTTCAAGGTTCTGAGCCTTATTTCGGATTGCTTCTGCATTCGGATAGTTTTCAGGAATAACCGTGGAACAGGAATCATAGTATTTCTGAGCACGCACGTAGTTCCTTTTTCCAAATTGAAGATCACCTAATTGCTCGTACGCCATTCCCTTCTGACGCATGTTTTTCGAAGAATAGAACGTACACAAAGTAAGGTACTCTATTCCCTTTTCTTCGTCGTTTTCTCTGAATTCGAGCTGAGCCAGTGCATAGTAGATCTGATCTTTGAACTCCGCATTCTTGGCATCGCGAAGCATTTTCAACAAATCCTTTCTTGCCCTTTCACCATCTCCAAGGAAGGTTCTTTGCAAACGGGCATTGAAGCTCATATCAAACCGCGACTTTCCTTTGATCACTTTGGTAAAATGCTGATACGCCAGTGTGTTTTCCTTCTTTTCTGCATACAACTGTCCTAGGATGAAGTGCACGCGTTCTTTATTGTCACTCATCTTTGCATGAGTCAATGATGCTTCCAGAGACTGAATCGCTTTATCCTTATCGTCTTTCAATAAAGCAAGTTCGGCCTTCGTCAATTCCAGCTCGAAACGAATGTCTTTCGGGAATTTTGCCAGTTTCTTCCCGTCTTTCGTTTTCCAGTCTGCTTTAGTTCTGTTCTCCTGATCTTCGATCTCCTTGTCCAGGTTGTCCAGATGAAGTTTGGCTTTTACCAGATTGTTTTTGGCAATATATGTCTTTGCCATCCATAATTCTCCAATGAATAAAGAAGGATCATTGGAATAAAACTTACGGACATAATTAAAGTTCTTCAGCGCAACGTCGTAATCACGACGGTAATAGGAAGCGATGCCTATTGTGGTCCAGTTCTCATCTATCCAGGGATTGTATTCATCCTTCTTTTTAGAAGGCTTATCATTGCTCGGCATACTGTGCTTCAAAATGACTTTCTTACATTTTGCAATCGCCGTATCAATAGCGGGATACAATCCTAACACCTCATTTTCATCCGGCATCGGATCTATCGGTAGCAACTCATAGTAATTTTCCTCTCTGGCACTTTTATAGGTTGCCATAGAAGTACGAAGCAACTCGGTAGCATTAAAATAACCGTTGTAATGCGCATTAAGTCCGTGATAGAATCGGTTCACAGCAGAATTCTTTTCTGTTGAACAGGAATTCAAAGCACTGATCAGGCCTGACAGGCCCAGAATCAACAATACAATATTTATTTTAGAAATGCGCATAGCAGCCGTTCACGCCTACATGAACTCAAAAAAATCGAATTTATTATAATTTCACTCGGGAATTACGCAATATTGGTAAAAACCTGTTGAATATCATCATCGTCCTCGATCTTATCCAACATTTTTTCAATGTCAATCAGTTGCTCTTCTGAAAAGTCTACCGGAGATGTTGGTATCCGTTGTAAGCTTGATTTTTCCACATCAATGCCTTTTTCCTCCAATGCACTTGACATCGAACCAAAACTGGTGTAATCCCCATAAAGGTATACACGGCTATCGTTCTCTTCAATATCTTCCAGACCTGCATCAATAAGTTCCAATTCCAGCTCTTCAAGATCCAGCCCTTCCGGTTTGTCAAACTCAAAAACAGCTTTTCTGTTGAACATAAATTCCAAAGAACCATTTGGTACGATACTTCCTCCGGCCTTATTAAAGTAGGATTTCACATTTGCAATTGTACGCGTCGGGTTGTCCGTTGCACATTCCACAAAAACCAATACTCCGTGCGGACCTTTTCCTTCATAGTTCATCTCAATGAATGATTCGGCGTCCTTTGCCGTGGCTCTCTTAATTGCAGCGTCAATATTGTCCTTTGGCATATTTTGCGCCTTCGCATTTTTAATCGCTGTGCGCAAGGAAGCATTCATTTCAGGATCAGATCCTCCTTCCTTAGCTGCCATTGTAATTGCCTTTCCAAGTTTCGGGAACAATTTTGACATTTTATCCCATCTCTTCTCTTTTGCTGCTCGTCTATATTCGAATGCTCTTCCCATTGATTTACGGTTTTTGGCAAAATTATAATTAATGCAGAATTGACAACTTAATTTGAGCAGATTTCTTAGGATATGCCACAGATACTCTATAAATTAGCAATCTATGCGTCAATTGATTTTCACCACATTCCTGACTCTGTTTCAATGTTATTCAAATGCACAAATCAGTGAAGGATATTTTCAGTTTTCTATCGATGTTGAAGCTATCGATACCGCCGTGGAAGTTCGTCAGCAGACAGCCATGTTGAGAGATAGTAAAATGGAATTGTACTTTTCCGAAGGTCGTTACCGCATTGATTACCATCTCGGACACGTCTCCACCACATCCATTCGGGTAGATACATTTAAGAATGAAGCGCTTTCCTTAACAACTGGTGTTATGGGGAATTATGCTTATAAAAATACTCCCGATGCGTTTGGATTCGGTCAGATGCAAAAGGACTCCGTGTTTGATGTTCAACTTTTTGATGAACACACCGTTATTTTGGGATTTCATTGTGATAAAGCTGTTCTGGAAAGAAATGGAGTTCGGTCAACTTATTGGTACACAAATGAAATCCAGATTGCACAACAAGGCGTTCAGTTGATTAATCGTGATATCCCCGGATTTCCACTCTCTTTTACTACCATTGAAAATGGTGTCCGCATTCACTATGAAGTATCTAACTATAAGTTCGAAATAGAAAACAAGGACGAAGTTTTCTCTACCGACCCTCCGGCCAACTTCAACCAGATTAAGGAACCTACAGAAGAGTAATTAAATTACTTAGCCTCCAGAATAATAATAGCTACCCTGTTCAATGCATGGTCAGCTTCCGTACATTTTTTGTCGCATGGATTCGGCGGAGTTGTTTCTCCTTTCGACACCGTTTCAATCTGGCTCGGATGAATACCTCTTTTAATCAATTCATCTTTAACCGTAACCGAACGATTGTATCCAAGTTTCATGTTGTACTCATCCGTACCTCTTGAATCCGTGTGACCTTCAATAATGATTTTACTATTCGGATAGTGACCAAGGAATTCAACCAACTGATCTACTTTGGCAAAGTCCTTACTCAAATCGTACTTATCAAAGTTAAAGTAGATATTAACGTTTTTCCAGTTGTTCACGAAGGCAAAAAAGTCAGATGAATCCGGCTTCTCGATAACAACTTCTTTCTTCTTATAACCAATAAAATAAATGTCGTCATCACCATGCCCGCTAATTCTGTTTGAGCTAAAAACTGCAGAATCCGCATTTACCCAAACAAAATTAAAATCGTCGCTCAAGCTATTTACAGGTTCTGTCGGATGGCTCATTGCTCCAAATGTATTTCCGTTTACAGGAACTGAAAAAATATCCAATCCTCCGTACCCCGGATATCCGTCTGAAGAAAAGAACAATAATGTATCTCCCGAAAATTTCGGGTACATCTCGTCAAATCCTGTATTTAGTTTGGAAATCGGTTTTGGTTCCGACCAACTGCCATTCGATCTGTTTGAATAATACAAATCCGAGCCACTGGTGAAAATTCCATCTTTTGCAAAAACAAGCATCGTTCCGCTACTGTTTATCGTAGGATGTGCGCAGGCAGATGTGTCCTCATATCCGGAAAACTCCCATAATCTCAATGAATCAATTACATGATTCACCTGGTCGTACTTCCCTATATAAAGATGCGGAGCCATATCAATCTCCTTGTTTGAGATAGGCTTCGTTACAGACATGATAACTTCGTCTGATCCCGGAACAAATGCCATCGAACTGATTGCAATGTTCTTGTTATCGTAGTTTACTGTTACGCGTTGCTCACTCGTTTTCGAAGTAAGGAAAAAAGGTTGTGCCAAAACCAATGGTGCATCATCTACATCATCCTGTTGGTTAGATCCGGTGCTATCCACTCCCACTTCTTTGAAAACATAAAGAACATCATGCTCGTATTGACCAACTATGTTCGCTTTAGAATCATTGATCCCAAGCGGGTTCTCTAAAGTAACGTAGGCCTGAGGCTCCCATGTAGGAATCAGTTCACATGATGCAATTTTTACACTTACATCATACTCATCATCCAAACTCTGGTATTTTACGTAAGCACTTCTTGCCTGTTCGTAGTTTTTCAACCCCATGTTGATCTCACCATTGATATAATAGAACAATGGCTCAGGTGATTTCGTTCTCAACACAGAATCCGAAATCGGTAATCCCTTTTTATAATCTCCAATAATATAGGATGAATAAACCCAGCGTTTATAATCCTCAAGAGGAAGTTCCTTTATTTGAGCGTAAGAATCGTAGGCAGAAGCTGCTCTGGCATATTCATAATTCTCAAAGTAAGTTCTCGCTTCTGTCAATGATTGAGATAGCAGACTAAATGATAGACTGCTCAAGACTGCAACTAATATTATTCTCATTTGGTCTTCGGAGAGTAAATTCTGTTTCGTTTTAACCATGGAGTTCTGGCAGAGCTACCTGATTTAGGTAGTTGTAACTCCAGGAATACTTCGTGCGATCCATTCGAGTAATTTCCAATATCTGACAAAGTATAATCGTAAGAATAACCAAATTTAAATGGTCCTACTTGTCCTCCGGCCATAATAACAACAGCATCCGTATGACGGTATGAACCACCTAACCAAACTACTTTCTTGAATTCTGCAATTGCAGAAACATCAAATTGTACTGTTCCGGTTTCAATTCCCTGAACCAACGTTGAAGTTCTTAAAATGAATTTCTCACTAAGATCAAAATTGTATCCTCCGAAGAAATAATATGTTCTCACCAAAGTATTCGGGAAAGGAAGTTCAAAGTTGTAAAGATCACGGTTCAGTTGCACCAGATTATATGCTGACAAACCTGCATACGCCTTGTTCTTGTAGTGATAGAACACCCCAAAGTTCGCATCCGGAACCATTTGGTTATTATACCCTCTTTGAACTGCCGGATCATCCGGAAGATATGTTGTTAGTTTGTTAACATCGATCAGGTGCTGTGTCAAAGACACTCCTAATCCCATACTTAAAATATGATCTCTTTTTTGATCCAGGCGAAGGTGATACGCTCCGTTAAAATTAAAACCTGTTCTTCTACTAGGTCCTGAAACATCATTGAATACAGATCCTCCGATCCCAAAGTTTTCAGCTACACTTGAGTTACAAGTTAAAAATTGAGTAGTTGGCGACCCTGGGAAATTTGCCCATTGTTTACGGTAATTCAACTGAATCGGAATATAATCCTTAATACCCGTAGCGCCCGGGTTTACCATCATCTCGTTGAACAAATACTGTGAGTTCAAATTAATCTGCTGTGCACTTGCAGCACCTGCAAAACCAACGAAAATAAATGCAATTAACTTTTTCATTTTATCTTACTATAGTAATATTACCTTTCAATGTTTCTCTGTCTTCCTTGTTCAGATTTATTATCCAGTAATAAATCTCTGATGGAGCCTGAGCCCCTTTAATTGTACCATCCCAAGGTGTGTACAACCCTTTCTGATAATGTACCAGATTACCCCATTTATTAAATATCTGCATCTCCGCATCCGGGTACAGATACATATTATCAATCACCCAAGTATCATTATACATATCACCGTTAGGTGAGAATGCATTTACCGGGTCGATACAACCTGCATCATTTTTCGTGATAAATACCGAGTCATAAGCCGTACAACCCAATACATCTGTCACGGTCAAATAGTAATAAGTACTCTCTAAACTATCCGCCATAGACTGAATGGACCCGTTTGACCAGTTATAATAGTATCCTCCGTTACCTCCGGATGGGAAAGCATACGCAATACCATCATGTTGATCTTCACAAGTAACAGGCGTGTGGTCGAATTCAATAATCAATGAATCCGGTTGTATAATGTCAACTACAACAGAATCCGAACATCCTTTTGTATCCACAACATCCAATTGATATGTACCAAATGGAACATTTAACAAATCCTGAGTTGTTGCACCGTTTGACCATGTTGTTGTGTAGGCTGGATTTCCTCCTGCGATATCCACATAAATACTTGCGTCCGATTCACCGAAGCAACTCACCACATCAAATGTATATGTGATTACAAGCAAATCCGGTTGCGGAATTTCAAAGAACATTTCATAGAAACAATCATTTGTATCCACTATTTCTACCTGATACACATCTGCCGGGAAGTCAACAAGATCTTCCGTTTGTGCAGAAAGTGCATACGTTGAATTAAACCAAGTGAAATCATACGGAGCAGTTCCTCCGGTTGGTGAAATATCAATAATACCGTCTGATAATCCGTAACATGTAACCGGTGTGATTACCTCATTCAAGGTAAGCGGGTCCGGTTGTGTAACTTCAATCGAGTCAGAAATAGTACAACCATTCGCATCAGTTACTACAAACTCATACCATCCTGCTGTCAGATCCTCGATCAAGGCTAATGTGTCACCATTTGACCATAAATAGTCATAATTTACAGTTCCACCGGCAACATTCAACTCAATTGACCCGTCTGTTCCGTCGTTACAAAGCACATTAGACACAGAGTAAGTGAAACTTAAACTATCATCAGGCTGAGTCAATGTAATACTACTTGTAGTTGTACATCCATGATCATCCGTAACCAGCACTTCATAATAGCCTGCTACCAGAGTGCTCAGATCTTCAGTAACATCTCCTGTATTCCACAAATAAGTATATGGAATGCTTCCTCCCCAAACTGTCAGGTCTACAGAACCGTTATTTCCTCCCCAACAAAGGATATTTACACCTGTAACCGAACTTTCCAATAATGGTGGCTCAGTGATTGTCAATGTATCAATCGCTTTACATCCGTTCGCGTCAGTAACTTCATATCTGTAATCATCCGCAGGGTAATTGATCAAATCCTGAGATGTAGCACTCAACAAGTACGTGCTGTTTGACCATTGGTAAGAATATGGTGTGGTACCACCGGTAACCGTCAGGTCGATAGAACCTGTACTGTTTCCGTAACAATCAACATTTGTAATCACATTCGTTACCGTTAATGGCGCTGCCGGTTGGTTCACTACTTCATCACCGTGGAACGGGCAGCCATTAGCATCCAGTATATCGTATGAATAAGGTCCTGCAAGAAGATTCGCAATGTCTTCTGTCGTCTGACCATTAGTCCACGAGAATGTATAAGGAGCTGTCCCTCCGGTAACGGTTACATCTATCGATCCTGTATTTTCTCCGTAACACAATACATCAACTACTACTGCAGTAGCATTTACCGGTGTAGGAGGCTGAGTCACTTCCTGAGAAAGGGATATTGTACAATTATTATAATCAGTTACAACAACTGAATAAATTTCTGCCGGAATTCCAGATAAATCTTCCGTACTTCCTACAATTGCCGAAGTTGAATTCTGCCATTGAAAAGTATATGGCATTACACCTCCATTAACGGTCAGGTCAATTGCTCCATCTGTTCCTCCATAGCAGGAAACATTTGTAGCTGTAGTAGACCCCGTTAATAGTGTAGGTTGACTAACAACAGCTCCCGTAGTAAACTGACAACCGTTTCCGTCCGTAACTGTTACCTGATAATTCTCTGCCGGAACACCGACTAAAATGGCTGTGTCCTGAGCAAATAATGTTCCTGTGTTTTGCCATGAATAATGATATGGCGCTGTTCCGTTTGCTGCTGTGAAATAAATGATCCCACTGCTCTCACCATAACAATTTACGTTGTGAACAGAATCAATCACACCCGACAATGCAACAGGTTGCGTAATCGTATATGTAGGTAAAATTAAACTACAACCCTTTGAATCCGAAATTGTCAATTGATAAGATCCTGCAGAAACTCCGGAAATATCTTCGGAAGTTTGTCCCGAATCCCACGAGTAACTGTATGGAGGTGTTCCTCCCCAGGTAGTAACATCAATTGATCCCGTATTGTTTCCAAAACAATCAACATTCGTTACAACCGCAGAAGCATCAATGGCCTCGATCGGCTGGGTAATCGTAAAGTTCTTAGTGTATGAACACGCGGCATTCGGAGCATTTACCGTAACCGAATAGGTTCCGGCAGGCGCACTCGTCAGATTCATGGTTGTTGCTACCTGATTCGTAGTCAAGACATCATTCCATGAATAACTGTACGGTGTTTTTCCTCCATTTACGGTAATTGCCACACTACCAGTTGAACCGCCATAACAATTGACATTTGTAACAACTCCTGAAATTGTTATCGGATCAGGAGTACCAACTACAAATGCTCCAACTACGGTACATCCTGAAACATTATCCCGGACACTAACTGTATATGTCCCGGTAGTAAGACTGGAAATAGTACTACTCGTTGAACCACTGGTTATTGATCCGTTTGACCAGGTATAGGTATAGTTACCACTACCGCCCGATACTATACTGACAGTAGCAGTTCCATCCGCTTTTCCATAACATGAAACATCATTCCCTGACATAATTATCGTAGGGCATGCCGGGGCAATTAATTCATTTTTCTCATCTGCAGAATAGGCAATTATTCCTATGAATGCTGCTACCAGAGTTAAAAAGTAATTCTTCATTCTATTAACGTACAATTGTAATGTTACCTGTATACTTATTCTCATCATCATTGTTCAATACGATCACGTAGTAATATACTTCCGATGGCATTGGATTTCCATTAGATGTTCCATCCCAAGGTGTATATGTTCCACTTGTCGAATAAACTTCATTCCCCCACTTGTTAAATATTTTAACTACAGCATTCGGGTATAATTCAATATTTCCAATGATCCATGTGTCGTTGTAATCATCTCCGTTAGGAGTAAACGTATTCGGTATGATCAGACACTCTATGTCATTCACCGCTATTTCAAAATAGAAGATGTTTGTACAAGTGTTGTCGTCCGTAATCGTCAACTGATAAGACCCCGGTGCAATACTCTCCAAGTTTTGTCCGTAAGAACCATCACTCCACAAGTAATTGTAAGGAGGTGTTCCTCCGAATGGAGAGATGAAAATCGAAGCATCTGTCTGGTCCACACAACTTACAGGCGTGATTTCATAGTTTATATCCAGCATGTCAGGCTGATCAACAAACACAGTATCTCCGATTGTACAACCCTGAGCATCGGTCATTAAATAGGTATAGTATCCGGACGTCAGACTTGAAGCATCTTCAGTTGTTTGTCCATTCGACCAGTTATAGCTGTAAGGCAATGTACCTCCCGATAAAGTAACATCTATCGCACCGTCATTTCCTGCATAACAAGTAACATCACTAACCAACTGTGTCGATTCAAATGGCTGTGGTTCGTTTACAACAACCAATTGCTCATTCTCACAACCGTTTGCATCCGTCACTCTTACGAAATACTCCGCCGCATGCAAATCTGACAATGTCTCACTAGGGTTGTTCAACAGGATTTGGTTTTGATCACCCCAATTGAAGTAATACGGTTGAACACCACCCGTAATCGTCAGAACGACCTGACCATCATTGTAATCATAACAACTCGCATCCGTAATCGTCGTATTCACAACTAACGGAGTCGGTTCATTCACCGTAGATCCCGTAAATGCATTACATCCCTGAGCATCCGTAATTGTTAATGTATACACTCCGGCGTAAACGTTGATAATGTCTTCCGTACTTGCACCATTTGACCACATGTATGTGTATGGAAGAGTTCCTCCTGAAACCTGTGAGCTCACAGTACCGGTATTATCTCCGTTACACAGAACATCCGTAGGATAAGTCACAACCGCAAGAGGTGCAACAGGTTGATGAATTTCATAATCCTCAACCAGTATACATCCGTTGTTATCTGTTACGGTAAGCGTATATACTCCTGCTGTTACTGAAGTGATGTCTTCCGTTGCAGCTCCGTTCGACCATGAATATGAATATGGTGCAGTTCCTCCTGCTACAGTAACATCAATACTACCATCATTCATTCCGAAACAGTTCACATCATCGATTACTGCCGTCATGGAAAGAGGTGCAGAAGGTTGACTGATCTGCTGAGTCAATTGTTCCTGACATCCGTGATCATCGGTAACCAGAACAGTATAAGTGTCTGCATATTGGTTTGTCAGATCTTGTGTCGTATCAGAAAGAATAATCGTACCACTGTTATTCCATTCATAATTGTATGGTGAAGTACCTCCAGTTACTGTCAAATCAATCGATCCCGAATTATTACCGTAACAATCAACATCTACAACAGTAGAAGATAATGCCAGTGGAGCAGCCGGTTGTACCAGTGTTACTGATGCCGGTTGAGTACAACCATGTGCATCTGTTACCATAACATCATACGTTCCGGCTACAAGATTCGAAATATTTGAAGTTGTAGCACCTGTATTCCATGAATAAGTGTATCCAGGAGTTCCACCCGATACCATAGAGGTTACAGCACCTGTATTGTTTCCAAAACAAAGAATGTCAGTACCTGTCAATCCAACGAACAAGGAATCCGTAGGTTCCTCAATATCATACGACCAGTTCGCCGTACATCCGTTTTGATCCGTTACGTCCACTGTATAAGTACCTGCTGTTACACCTGAAATAGTTGAAGATGTAGCTCCATTAGACCAGGAGTAATTGTATGGAGCAGTTCCACCGTAGATACCTGGATCAATAGATCCGGTTGCATCTCCGAAACATAAAACATCAACGATTGTTTCCGAAGATGAAAGTGGAAGTGCAGGTTGAGTTATCGTTTGACTTCTCTGCGCAGTACATCCATTTCCATCTGTTACATGTACTGTATAGTTTCCTGCCGCAATTCCGGACAAATCTTCAGTTGTAAATGGTAACACTCCACTTGATACACTTGACCATGTGAATGTATAACCAGGTGTTCCACCATTTACAGTAACATCAATCGCACCGTCGGAACCACCGTAACAGTTGACATTCGTTCCTGTAGAAGTTACACTTACTGCTGTTGCAGGTTGTCCGATAATATAATTAGCAGTGCTTGTACATCCGTGCCCATCTGTAACTGTTAACGTATAAGTATCACTAGGTACATTTGATATATCTTCCGTATTAGCGATTGGAGTACTTCCTGAATTCACCCATGCGTAGACATAAGGCAAGCTTCCTCCGTAGGTAGAGACAGCAACAGACCCATCTGAACCGGCATTACATTTCACATCTGTTGCAATTCCAACCTGACCCAGAACGGAAGGTTCGGTAATATCAACAGTAACAGATGCTGTACAACCTTTATTATCAGTAACTGTTAAGGTATAAGTACCTGAATTCAGACCGGAAAGATCCTGAGATGTCTGACCTGATGACCAGCTGTAGGTATATGGAGCAGTTCCTCCGATGACGTCGACATCAATCGTACCATCATTGTTTGTTCCACCACAACTCTTATCTGTCTTCGTATAAGACAACTCCAATCGAGGCGGTTCCAATACTGTTGCTCCCGTGAATAACTGGCAACCGTTATTATCATAAATGCTTACTTCATAAGGCCCGGCAGTTAAGCCTGAAAGTGTAGTAGAAGGAGCGTTGAAGCTTCCTGTCTGACCGCTCGTCCATGTATATGTAAATGGATTTGCAGGCGTAACTTCAAAAACCGTAGCCGTTACTGTACCATTGTTTCCACCATAACAGTTAATGTCCGTATGCGCATTTGTAGCGTAAATCCTGTTAGCTCTCATTGCAAATGGCGCAAAAGTCGTATCACTAAATCCTTCCAGACTCCAGGTCTCATCGAACCAATCGTAAGTAAAGGAACCAATAGGAATAGAAGTTGACCAAAGTGGTCCAATATGTAATGACCAACCACCAAAACCGATTGGAGGAACAACAATTTCCGGAGTACAAGCCGTATAAGTACACCATCTGAAAGGATTACTCCAGGTCGGGCAAGGATAAGGTATCGGAATACAAATTTCAGGAATGGTGAACCCGGGAATTACGGTTACCGCAGGAACTGTAAATCCAAATTCAAATGCACTCATTAAGAAATCAAATGACACGGAATCATACGTATGGTTTCTAAATGTTCCATCGATGTGATAGGTAGGCGTAATATCTAATTCTTCAAAATAGCACGGGTATTTGTAATTCAGGTTATTCCCGATTTCAAGATTTACAATACTACTTTGTCCGGAACTCAGAACCGTACCGGAAGTATTCGTGACAGAATAATCCACTGCTACCGGGAAGACAAATTTTCCATAAATCTTCGGTGTGAAATCAAAACACTGATGATTCGTAATATTGGCATCAAAACTTGCTGAGAAGAAGTTCCAGGAAATTTCCGCTATACCAATATTTTCCGATCCCGAAAGATTCGACAATACTTCCCCGATTACATCTCCCGGAGGAGGAGTATAGGAAAGTATTTTTCCTAACAGTTTAAAGATTTCCAGATTAAGATTAAAGTAGGTTGAATCTCCACAAGCAGAAATGTTGTGACCATTTAAGTATGGTGTGGTTTCAACATAAGGAATTGTAATTGAACCTGACAATCCAAAGTCTGTATCCGGCAAATCTGCAGGGAACGCAGAAATGTGTGCATACCCCGGAAGTCCGCTACCGCTAAAGTCTGGATCAAATGCCATTGGCCAGATAGAACCTGTTGGAACAGGATAACCACCGATTGGGCTGGTATAGTCTACCGGTCCAAGGAACCAGATTCCTGTTTCCCCACCAGTTGACGCACCACTTCCAGAAATGGTTACAAGATTAATAGTTTGAAGTCCCGTATCGAATGCCGGAATAATAGGAAATGTTGTACATCCGAAGAAACACAACTGTGCACTTGCCTGTGCAGCCATTCTGAAATAAAAATCCCAGAAAAACTCCCCGGCAGATGGATAATGCGATTGGAAATCCCAACCGGATTCCACTGTGTAAGAAGTGTTTATGGTAACATTATCTCCCTGATCGTATGTAAGATCAGTTGGCATGTCCAATTTGATATCAACAGGATAGTCGACCTCCACTGAACCGGAAGTAAATCCTTCAATTCGGATTTCGGATCCAACAACACCACTGAATGATCCACTCAGAGCACCACCAAAATCGAATCCGGCAATAGAAAAAATACCTGAAGACCCCGTATTAAAATTGACATTCCAAGGTTGATCGAACAAGGTTATGGTTTGGTCTAATGTAACCGGACTAAACGAAGGCCCCCACATGTTTGCCCCCGGATATGGTCCCGTATTAAAGTCAGCGTGGTGATGAACCGTAGTGGTTTGTCCAAAAACTGATCCGGCAAAAATCAGAATCCCACCAAATAGTAGTAATAGATTATTCTTCATTTGACTCAGGATTTAGATTAATCGTTTGAACTGATTTCAAAATCTCCCCCTCTATCAATTCTTCCAACTTGTACGGATAGGTAATATTCAACCAAAGTGTTTTTTCAAGATCTCCGGCGAAAACCATATAGCGAATCCATTCATCATCCTGAAGAATGAATTTCATTTTAAATATTCTTCCCTTAACACCATTAGCCGATTCGAAACTTGATGATGATAATAACTCCAGCTTATTAGAACTACAGTATTCCTCGTTGATACCTTCCGCTATTTTGATGTAGTTTGCATTATTTATCATAACCATGATAATAGCAGAACTATTAGGCATCGAGATATAACCATTAAATGCGGTGGAAACTTCAAATCCCGTCGGAGGGGTTATCATTCGAATGCTTGCATCTTCCGTGGTAGGCAAAACCACATCCAAAGAATCTTCTTGAGCAAAGGCACTACTGGCAAATAAAGCCAATACTAATGCCTGCATTGCAGCACGTAGAAATCTTTTCATAAACAGTAGCAATTAAGCAGTTTGGGTCCAAACTTACAACAAAGAATTCGCACCAACAAGCCTTAATTGAAATTTAATACCAAATAAACTGCTTAAACCAAGTTTAATAGAGAAATACTTGCCATAATCAAATTATTGTGGAATATTTGCCATCGATAAATAACTTATCATCATTAGATCACTACTTATGAACAAAAGACTACTTCTAGGTTTAGTTGCGATTTTTCTATCGCTGCAATATTCATTTGGCGCAACCAGATATTGGGTATCAGGCACAGGAAACTGGTCTGACAA